>JBKPOU010000034.1:0-41235 GCA_046733255.1 Pseudomonadota bacterium | reverse complement strand
TGGGCTGCCGCCATGACGTCGTTTCGATTGCTCCGTCGGTCGCCGCGGTCGGCGAAATGCTTCCCGATATGAGTGGCTTAGCCGCGGAGAACGTTCAGGCTCGACTTCGAATGGTTGCGCTGATGGCCCTGTCCAACTCCGCCGGCCAGATGCTGCTGACCACCGGCAACAAGAGTGAGATGAGCGTCGGTTATGCGACCCTCTATGGCGACATGGCGGGCGGCTATTCGGTGCTGAAGGATGCCTACAAGACGACGGTGTTTGCGCTGTCGCGCTGGCGCAATTCGAACAAGCCGGAGACTGCGCTCGGCCCCGATGGACCGGTGATGCCGGCGCGGGTGATCACCAAGCCGCCCACCGCCGAGCTTCGCCCCGGGCAAAAGGACGAGGACAGCCTCCCGCCTTATTCCGTGCTCGACCGGATCCTCGAAGGGCTGGTCGAGAAGGAAATGTCGGTGAAGGAAGTCGCGAACGCGACCGGGCAAGAGGTTGCCCTGGTCGCAGATATTGAATCGAAGCTCCTCAAGGCCGAGTACAAGCGCCGCCAGGCGCCCCCAGGGGTGAAGATCGGGACGCGGAACTTCGGGCGCGACCGGCGTTATCCGATCAGCAACTTCTTCCACACCAGCCCGGGGACAAAGGTTCCGCGATGAGCGTGGTCACCCGCTTCGCCCCTTCGCCGACCGGACGGCTGCACGTCGGCAATATTCGGACTGCGCTCCACAATTACCTGTTCGCGCTGAAGAACGGTGGTTCGTTCGTCCTACGCATTGACGACACGGACCGCGAACGATCGACTGCAGAGTTCGACGAGGCAATCCGAGACGATCTCAATTGGTTGCGACTGATCCCGGACTCCGTCGTCCGCCAGTCGGAGCGGTTCAATCTGTACGAATGCGAGTTCGGCCGGTTGAAGGCCGAAGGGCGAGTTTATGCCTGCTACGAAACGCCCGAGGAACTCGAGCTTCGGCGAAAGGTGCTTCTCGGGCGAGGGCTTCCGCCGGTCTATGAGCGCAAGGGCGAGGATGCTCCGGTCCCGGAGGGGCGTGCGCCGCACTGGCGGTTCCGGCTCGACCACGACCGGCCGATCGAATGGACCGACCTCATCCGGGGGCCGCAGAGGTTCGATTCGAAGCTTCTCAGCGATCCCGTCGTCCGCCGGGAGGACGGCAGCTGGCTCTACCTGTTGCCGAGCGTCATCGACGACATCGACCTCGAGATTACGCACGTCGTTCGCGGCGAGGACCATGTCTCGAACAGCGCCGTGCAGATCCAGATGTTCGAGGCGCTCGCGAGCAAGCCGCCGCACTTCGCTCACGAAGCGTTGCTCGTCGCCGCCGAAGGCAAGTTGTCGAAGCGGCTCGGCGCGATCGGCGTCGACGAGGTGCGGGAAGCCGGGTTCGAGCCGATGGCGCTGCTGTCGGTGCTGGCGAGGATCGGGACGTCGCAGCCGGTCGAGCCGGCACATGGCCTGCAGGATCTCGCCGGCGACTTCGACTTCGCGCATTTCGGGCGGGCGCCGGCGCATTTCGACCTGCACGAGGTGGAGCTTGTCAATGCGAGGCTGGTCCACTCAATGTCTTTCGACGAGGTCCGCGACCGGCTTCCTCCCGGCGCCACCGAGGTTGATTGGGGGCTGATTCGGCCGAACCTCGTCCGGGTCGGGGATTTTGCCGACTGGACCGACATTCTTCACGGCGACATTGAGCCGGGCGATCTCACCCATGATGAGCGGGCCGTCGTCCGGGCGGCTGTGGGTATTGCCGATGGGGTCGATTGGTCGTCGGAACCGTGGAAGCAGCTGACGAACTCGGTCAAAGAAGCGACAGGGCAAAAGGGCCGCGCGCTCTTCCACCCCCTTCGGCTGGCGATCACCGGCCGGGACAGCGGCCCTGAAATGGCCGGGCTCGTCGAGAGGATCGGCAAGGCACGGATGATCCGCCGGCTCGAGTCGGCGGCGAAACGCTAGGCTGGCGGCGGCGTACCCCAGCGCCTACATTTGCGCCATGTCCTGGCTTCCCCGTCCGGTTGGCCCACGCGAGGCGCTTCGCGACCTTGCTGCGTTCATGCGGCAACGGAGCAGGGAGCAGCTTATCGGTGCCGCGCTTGCGCTGCTGGCGACGTCGATAATCGTCATCGAGTTCCTGGTGGATTCGAAGATGGGGACTGCCCCGGAGCCGCAGGTGATCGAAGTCGAAATCTATCCGTCCAACCGCACCGATGCCGAGATCATCGCCGAGCAGAAGAAGGACCAGGCGGCCCGCCATGCAGCGCAGCTGGAGAAGCAGCGCCAGTTCCAGAGACTAGAGAACCAGCTCGGCATTGAATAACGACAGCCGTTTCATGGCCGAGGCGGTCGCGCTCGGGAACGCGGCTCGCGGAAGCACCGCGCCCAACCCCAATGTCGGATGCGTGATTGTCTCGCCGGATGGCAACATCGTTGGACGCGGAGGCACTGCGGCAGGCGGGCGGCCGCATGCCGAGGCGGTCGCGCTTTCTCAGGCGAGTAGGAAGGCGAAGGGTGCCGCAGTCTATGTGACGCTCGAGCCCTGTGCGCACGAAAGTGAGCGTGGGCCCGCTTGCTCGGACCTGCTCGTGGAGGCGAAGCCTGCCCGCGTGATCGTCGCTCTCCGGGATCCCGATCGGCGCACGAGCAGGAAGGGAATTGCCCGGCTCCGCAACGCGGGAATCGAGGTTAAGGTCGGCACTGGGGCGAAGGCCGCAGCCGAATCGCTCGCGGGCTATCTGACTCGGCTCAGCCTGGGACGGCCGCGAGTCACGCTCAAGCTGGCGCTTTCGATCGACGGCAAGATCGCGCTGCCGTCGGGCGAATCGCAGTGGATCACCGGCGAAGACGCTCGCCGCCACGTCCATCTCGAACGGGCGCATTGCGACATGATCCTCGTCGGCCGCGGCACCTATCTGGCCGACAGGCCGAGGCTGGACGTGCGGCTGCCCGGGCTGGAGGAGCGTTCGCCGAGGCGCGCCCTTCTAACTCGCGGTGAAGCAGTCGATGGATGGGAAACCCTGCATTCTCCGCAGGATGTGTATGGACTTCATGACGTCAACGATCTGCTGGTCGAGGGCGGGTCAGCCACTGCGACCGCTTTCCTTTCCGCTGACCTGGTCGACCGGATCCTGATCTACCGCGCCCCGATCATCGTCGGCGAAGGCAAGTCGTCCTTCGGCTATGTCGGGCTCGATGCGATCGCCGACGCGCATTGCCGCTGGCGCTGGGCCGGGGAGGAGAGGCTCGGCGTCGACCGGCTCGAAGTTTACGAGCGCGTGCGCGAAGGCTAGGCGGCGCACATGTTCACGGGGATCGTCACCGACGTCGGCACAGTCATCGAGGCCGAGCAGCGCAGCGACCTCCGCCTGCGCATCCGCACCGGCTACGATCCGGCATCGATAGACCTTGGCGCATCCATCTGCTGCTCGGGCGTGTGCCTCACCGTCGTCGACAAGGGGGATGACTGGTTCGCGGTCGATCTTTCAACGGAAACGCAGTCTCGCACCGCTCCGGAGCTTTGGAAGCAGGGTTCGGAGTTGAACCTCGAGCGCTCGCTGCGTGTTGGTGACGAGCTGGGAGGCCATTTCGTCACCGGCCACGTCGATTGCACCGGCAATGTCGTCGGAGTCTGCCCCGAAGGAGGATCCACGCGGATCGGTGTGTCGGTGCCCAGCGAGCACGCGCCGATGGTCGCGCCCAAGGGCTCGATTGCACTCGACGGCGTCTCCCTGACCGTCAATGAAGTGCGCGCGGCAGAGGATGGGACGATGCACTTTTCAGTGAACATCATTCCGCACACTGCCGAGCAGACCACCTTCGCTAATATCTCTGCCGGACAACAGCTGAATGTCGAGTTTGACGTATTGGCCCGGTATATTGATCGAATGGTTGCGCAACGCGCACATTGAGAGCGCGTCGTTCCGCGCTTTTCATCACATTGCAATGTGAATATAAGCCGCTTCATGTCCACGACCCTGATCGAGCGGCTAACGGCGATCATCGACACCGGCGAGGTCAGCCGAGCCGCCCTGGCGCGGGCCGCCGGCCTTCACCCGAACAGCCTGCGAAAGCTCGGCGCTCCCGACTGGAACCCGACCGCGGATACGTTGAAGCGGCTCGAAAAGCTGATCCAGCGCGGTGCGACGGGAGTTCTCGTCGGCGCCGAAGCAATCATCGATGAAGCGCGCAACGGCCGGATGTTCATCCTGGTTGACGACGACGACCGCGAAAATGAAGGCGATCTGGTCATTCCGGCGCAGATGGCGACGCCTGACGCGGTCAACTTCATGGCGCGTCATGGCCGCGGGCTCATCTGCCTGGCGCTGACCAAGGAGCGCGCCGACAGGCTCCGGCTCGAACCGATGGCGCGCACGAACCGCAGCCGCAATGAGACAGCGTTCACGGTATCGATCGAGGCAAAAGAGGGGATTTCAACCGGGATCAGCGCCGCCGACCGCGCTCGAACCGTCTCCGTCGCCATCGACGCGTCGAACGGGCCCGAGGCGATCGTGTCGCCCGGTCACGTCTTCCCGCTGGTCGCTCGCCCGGGCGGAGTGCTGGTGCGAACCGGCCACACCGAGGCAGCCGTGGACGTCGCACGGCTTGCAGGTCTCAACCCAAGCGCTGTCATCTGCGAAATCATGCGCGACGACGGCTCGATGGCCCGGCTCGACGACCTGATGGACTTCGCTCGCACGCACGGCCTGAAGATCGGCACGATTCGCGACCTCATCGCCTACAGGCTCAAGAAGGACCATCTGGTCGAGCGGACGGCCTCGACCCTGTTCCAGGCGAAGGGCGGAGCGCAATGGGAAGCGCTGGTCTTCCGCGACAAGGCGAGCGGGGAGGAGCAGCTGGCCCTGATCCACGGGACCCTCAACGCCGATGCGCCCGTGCTCGTGCGGATGCACAGCCTCGACCTGTTCGCCGACGTCCTCGGCGAGGCCGGGCCGCGCTCGGGCGTCCTGCAGGGAGCCATGCGAACGATCGAGCGCGAAGGCGCAGGCGTCGTCGTTGCGCTCCACGCGGCCGCGCCTGGATCGCTGTCGCGCTCCATCGACCTTCGAGCCGGCAATCCTGTCGAAGGCGGTGACGCGGTCCGCGGTTACGGCATCGGCGCCCAGATCCTCGCCGCGCTTGGTATCCACGACATGATCCTGCTGTCGAACACTCGCCATGCGCCGGTAGCGCTTGCCGGCTACGGCCTGGCCATCATCGACGAACGCCCGATCGAACTTCCGGAGTGAATGCGTGTCCACCATCCTGATTGCCGAAGCCCGTTTCTATCCGCATCTCAGCGACATGCTGGCCGAAGGCGCTCGCGCAGCCATCGAAGCCGCCGGCCACAAGCACGAGACGATCAGCGTCCCCGGTGCCCTCGAATTGCCTGCGGCAATCAACCTCACCGCCAAGAGCGGCCGCTTCTGCGCCTTCGTGGCGCTCGGAGCGGTGATCCGGGGCGAGACCTATCATTTCGAGGTCGTCGCCGAGGAGAGCGCACGCGCGCTGATGGAGCTTACGCTTCAGGGGTTCGCGATCGGCAACGGCATCCTCACTGTCGAGAACGAGTCGCAGGCGATCGAGCGGGCCGATCCGAAAAAGGGAGACAAGGGCGGACACGCAGCCCGCGCCGCGCTCGCCCTTTACGATCTGCGCGAAAAGTACGGCGCTTGACCCGCCGCGAGGCGCAGCCACACCCGCTGGCCTTCCCCGCACTATTGTTCGGCAACGTCGCGCTCGCTTTCGGGCCGTGGCTGGTCCGGGTCGCCGACGTCGGAGCCGTCGCGACCGGTTTCTGGCGGCTGGCGCTGGCGCTCCCTTTCCTCTGGTTCCTTGCACTCGCTTCGGGCCAGCAGCCGCACTGGCCGAAACGGGCGCTTCTCATCGTCGTCGCGATCGCGGCGACCTTCTACGCACTCGACCTTGCGGCGTGGAACGCGGGGATCCGCATGACCAAGCTTGGCAATGCGACCCTGTTCGGGAACAGCGGAAGCTTCGTCTTCGCGATCTACGGCCTGATCCTCGCCGGCAGGCTGCCGTCGACACGGCAGTCCGCCGCCCTGGCACTTGCGGTTGCCGGCGGGATCCTGCTGATGAGCAGCAGCTATGAGCTCAGCCCGAAGAACCTCGGGGGCGATATGCTGACCTTGTTCGCGGGCTTCCTTTACGGCGGCTATCTGATCTTTATCGAGCGGGCCCGGATGCAGCTGAAGCCGCTCCCTCTGCTGCTGCTCGCGACCGTCTTTGCCATGCCGATCCTGTTCGCGATCAGCATCGGATTCGGCGAACGGATCTGGCCGGGCGATTGGACACCGCTAATCATTTTCGCGCTGTCCAGCCAGGTCCTTGGGCAGGGACTGCTGGTCTATTCGATCGGCGTGTTCCCACCGCTCGTTGTCGGACTTGCCCTGCTCACCCAGCCGGCGATCTCGGCGCTCATTGGGTGGCTTGCCTATGGCGAGACGCTTGCGGCTGCCGACTGGATCGGCGCCATCGCCATCGCGGTCGCTCTCGTGGTCGTGCGTTTGCCGCAGCGGGGCTTGCGGACGGCTCCCGCGCAGCCCAGTTGAGCGCGAATGGACGAGAGGAGCCCCCTCGAACGGATTCGCAGCCGGATAGCGCTCGCCGTGGGCGAGAATGCGGTGTTCGACGGCTGGTGCCGTGCGGCTGTCGATTCCGCCGCGGGGCAACTGGGCGTCGACGAGGCCCAGGCACGCGTCGCTTTCCCGAAACGCAAGGCGGCGATGATCGACGCTTACATTCGAGGTGTCGACGCCGAGATGGAAAAGCGCCTTTCGCCGAAGAGCCTGGCCGCGATGAAGATCCGCGAGCGGATTCGGGCATTGGTATGGACCCGGCTCGAGATCATGGGTCCGGCGCGGGAAGCCATTCGAAGCGCGCTCGCAACCCTCGCAATGCCGCAGAACGTTGCGCTCGGGGCCAGCATCGGGTGGCGTTCGGCCGACCTCATGTGGCGACTTGCCGGCGACGCCAGCACCGACTTCAACCATTACACGAAGCGGATGACCCTGGGCGCGGTCTACGGCTCGACTTTGCTCGCCTGGCTCGACGACGATAGCGAGGGCTGGACCGAAACCGCCGCCTTCCTCGACCGCCGGATCGATAATGTGATGCAGTTCGAGAAGTGGAAGGCGCAGTGGCGTGCCCAGGAGCATTTTAGCGTCAGTCGCTTCCTCGGCCGCCTCCGCTACCCTCCGCGCTAACCAGGAAAATTCGCCGCGCGGATGGAGGAGATGGGGCTTCCGTTCCTCTATTACGAAAACACCGAGGGTGGGCATGCCGCCAGCGCGAACCTGAAGCAGCAGGCGCACACCAATGCACTTGAGATGATCTATCTCACCCGCAGGTTGATGGATCCGGCCGCTCCGACGACGACGGTGACTACCGCCAGGTAAAGTTGCGGATTTGGGGGCTTCCCGGGTGAGAGCTATTCCCAAGCCCATTCGTTAATGATAATCAGTCGCAACATGAACGCGCCATTCCAGCCCGAATCGCTGTCGCTCGACGAGCTACGGCTTGGTGCGCGCGGGCTCATCGCCGCCATCGACTGGGATACGCTGGAAGTTTCGGAGGCCGCTCGACTGCGTCATTTCGGCTTCGACGAAGGCGTCACCGTCGAACCACTTCACCTGGGGCCGTTCGGGCGCGATCCGCTTGCAGTCCGGGTCGGCCGGATGACGGTCGCGATCCGCCGCAATCACGCGCGCGCGGTTCGAGTCATCCCCGCTTAGGCGTTCGGTGACTTCTTTTCCGCTGGTCGCGGTTGCCGGCAGCCCCAACGCCGGCAAGAGCGCGCTCTTCAATGCGCTCACCGGCGCTCGCCAAAAGGTCGGCAACTACCCGGGAGTAACGGTCGAGCGGCATTCAGGCCGCCTGATGCTGGACGATGGCCGCCCGGTCGAGCTAGTCGATCTTCCCGGCGCCTACAGCCTCGATCCCGCCAGCCCCGACGAGGCCGTGACCCGCGACGTGCTGCTGGGCCGCCAGGAGGGCGAACGAAAACCGGACGCTTTGCTGATCGTCGTCGATGCGTCGAATCTCGACAACCATCTCCGCTTCGCGCTCCAGCTGATCGAACTCGGCCTTCCGACGGTCATTGCGCTGAACATGGTCGATCTCGCCAAGCGTGACGGCCTCGAGCTCGATGCACGGAAGCTGGCGGGGGAGCTTGGAGTTCCAGTGGTCGAAACGATTGCCGTGCGTCGACGAGGCACGGCCGAGGTTCAATCCGCCATTGACGACATGCTGTCGGCACCGCGCTGTCCCGCGCGGCACGATGCGCCGAGCGACCTCATCCGGCTGCAGCGCCGGGCGCGAGAGCTGGCGACGGCGGCAATCGTCAGCGAAAGCCCCGTCAGGCGCTGGACGCACCGGCTCGACTCGGTGCTCCTCCATCCGATCGCCGGGCCGCTGATCCTTGCCGCCATCCTGTTCGTCATGTTCCAGGCCGTTTTCGCGTGGAGCCAGCTTCCGGTAAGCTGGATCGAGGATGGATTTGCGGCGCTTGCCAATGTTGCGACCTCCGTCATTCCCGCAGGCCTCGTTCGTTCGCTTGTGGTTGACGGAGCCATCGGCGGCGTGGGGGCGGTGATCGTCTTCCTTCCCCAGATCCTCATCCTGTTCTTCTTCATCCTTCTCCTCGAAGGCAGCGGCTACATGGTCCGCGCGGCCTTCATTATGGACAAGCTGATGCACTGGTCGGGCCTGTCGGGCCGCTCGTTCATCCCGCTCCTGTCGAGCTTCGCCTGCGCGGTTCCGGGGATCATGGCGACCCGGACGATCGACAATCCGAAGGACCGCCTGACCACGATCCTGGTCGCGCCGCTGATGACCTGCTCAGCTAGGCTGCCGGTCTATACGTTGATCATCGCCGCCTTCATCCCGAACCGCGCTGTGGTCCCCGGTATCGGGCTTCAGGGAATGGTGATGTTCGGCCTCTATGTCTCCGGCGTGATCGGGGCGATTCTCGCCGCCCTCGTCCTTCGCCGCACGGTGACCCGCGGAAGCGGCGGCGCCTTCATGATGGAGCTTCCGAAATACCAGATGCCGGCGGTCAAGGATGTCGCCTTGGGGCTCCTGCAGCGAACGCAGATCTTCCTCAAGCGCGCAGGGACCATCATCCTCGGCACGACGATCCTGCTGTGGGCCCTTGCAAGCTTCCCGCAGGCGGACCCCGGCGAGAGCCAGATCGAAACCTCGATCGCGGGGCAGATAAGCAATGGAATCTACGCGGTCGTAAAGCCGATCGGTTTCAACCACGACATCGCGCTCGCACTCCTTCCTGCGATGGCGGCGCGGGAAGTCGCGGTCAGCGCTATCGGTACGGTCTATGCAATTTCCTCGACCGACGAGGAGGCCGGCGCTCAGAGCCTCGCCGACCGGCTCCGCGGTCGTTGGCCGCTGCCGACCGCGCTCGCCTTCCTCGCCTGGTTCGTCTTCGCTCCCCAGTGCATCTCGACAATTGCGGTCACCAGGCGCGAAACTAACAGCTGGCGATGGCCATTGTTCATGGTCGGCTATCTTTTCGCGCTTGCCTATCTAGCCGCCGGCGTGACCTACTGGACGGCGGTGGCGGTCGGATTATAGCTGTCCTCGACAAAGAGGAGTGTTTGAAATGGCGGGCGTGAACAAGGTCATCCTGGTCGGCAATCTCGGCGCGGATCCCGAGGCGCGGTCGCTCAACAACGGCGGCGAAGTCGTCAACCTGCGAGTCGCGACGTCGGAGAGCTGGAAGGATCGCGAGGGCAACCGGCAGGAGCGGACCGAATGGCACCGCGTCGTGATCTTCAACGAGAACCTGGGGCGGGTCGCGAAAAATTATCTCCGCAAGGGGTCGAAGGTCTATCTTGAAGGCCAGTTGCAGACCCGCAAGTGGAGCGACCAGTCGGGCCAGGAGAAATATTCGACCGAGGTCGTCCTGCAGAGGTTCAACGGCGAACTTGTGCTTCTCGACAGCCGCGACTCGGGCGGCGGACGCGGTGGCGACTATGCAGACGACGACTTAAGCTCGGCGCCCAGGCAGCAGCGGCCGCAGCCCGCGACGTTCGACAATGATCTCGACGACGACGTTCCCTTCTAGGAAGCGTCGCTTTTCCTGAGCTTCGCAAGGGCCGCGAACGGTCCGGCTTCGGCTTCGCTCAACACCCCCGCCTCCTTCAGCGCCATGTCCGCTTCCGCGCTTCGCGGATACGGTTCGATGCTGAGCGCAAGCGTGTCAGCGATCGCCGTCCCAAGGTCGATGGAAGCTCCGTCGTAGAAAACGACATCGCAATCCACTGCGGCCAGTTCGACCTCCTCGTCGTGACGCCCGTCCAGGGGAGCCGGGAGGAAGACCAGCTCGAACGGCTCGTCGACATGCTCGGCGACAGGCGCGCCGGTCGCAGCGCAGCTTTGCTCCAGTGTCGCGCGGACCCGTCCGCGCGCGCGAACGCCCTTGCCTTCGCGAATGAGGGTCGCGTGCGCATCGAGCCGGCCGAGCGAGAGAAGGCCGAGCCGCGTCGCGATCTGCGTCCGCTCCGCCTCGTCGGCGGTCAGGTCGACACGCTCGCCGTCCCCGATTCGCTTGATGTCCAGCCGATGGCCGAATTCGTCGCGGATCACAGCTGGCCTTCGAGCAGGCGCGAGTCGGCTGCGTCCAACAGCCCTGACCACAGGTCGCCAAGGGCGACCGAGCTATGCTTCAGCGCCGAGTCGCGCGGCGGTTCGCCGCGATAGAGGCTCGATACGACCGTCTCTTCCCAGCCGGTCTCTTCATGGATGGCGTCGCGCCAATCGTCGACTCGCCGTTCGAGCGACCCGACGAGCTTCCTCACCCGCCGGCCAAGCCCCGGATCGTTGAGGCCAAGCTCCCGATGCTCCGAATCCATTGCCTCGATGAAGCGCTCAGTCAGGTCCGCCGAACCGGCCTCTCCGGATTCGCCTCCCTCTTCGAGCCGAACGATGAACAGCGCGCAAATCGTGGCGAGGGCCGCGAACCGTCCGTCGATGGAATCCATGACCTCGCCTTCGACGTACCAATGCTCGCGCCGGGCTTCGGCGACGACGGCATCGAATAGCGCCTGTCCGCGCCTTGGACCGTCCGTTAATCTGCCGAACAGGAATCGAAGCATAAGCCCCCACATATCACGACGCAGGGTTGCGCGCTCCCTCTTCGAGCGCATATTGGCGACAGGCCGCTGCAGGGCAATCAAGCGGCCTCCGGGAGAAGATCGAGAATGAAGTCAGCGATGGTGAGGAACGTGACGGCGCTTGGAGGAGCGATTCTCCTGGCGGGCTGCGTCGGGATACACGAGCATCGCGGCCAGGTGATCGACACCGAGCTCGTTTCCGCCGTCCAGCCGGGAATCGACAATAAGGATTCGGTCGAGAGAGTTCTCGGCCGGCCGACCTTTACCGGAGAGTTCGGAGACAGCGACTGGTATTATGTGTCGCGCGACACGAAGGCCATCGCCTTCCGCAATCCCCGAGTGAAGAAGCAGACGGTCTTGCACGTTCGTTTCGACCAGGCCGGAAACGTTGCCTGGATACAGCAAACGGGCAAGGAACTCGTCGCCAATATCGACCCGAACGACGACAAGACTCCGACGCTCGGCCGCAAGCGCGGGCTGTTCGAAGATCTGTTCGGCAACATCGGCACGGTGAATTCGCCGGCAGTCCCGAGCGGCGGCGGCTACTAAAGCGAGTTCAGCTTTCGCCGCGAGTCGGATTACCGTAAGCGGCGGCCCCATGACAGCGACCCCGGCCGGCATGAGCTATGCCGATTATCTCAGGCTAGACGATCTCCTCGGCGCGCAACAGCCTCTGTCGGACCTGCACGATGAGATGCTGTTCATCATCATCCACCAGACCAAGGAGCTGTGGATGAAGGAGCTGCTCCACGAGCTTCGCTTCGCCATTCGCCTGGTGGGAGAGGATCGCTTTGCCGAGGCGTACAAGGCCATGGCCCGGATCGGCCGTATCCAGGCCGTAATGACGCTTTCGTGGGACGTGCTCTCGACACTGACGCCCGTGGACTATCTGAAATTCCGGGACGTTCTCGGCACGAGCTCCGGCTTCCAGTCCGAACAGTTTCGAGAGATCGAGTTCCGGCTCGGCCTCAAGGACCCTGCGTTTCTCGAGCAGCATGCGCAAGGCAGTGCGGGCCGCGAGCGTCTCGAAGCGGCGCTTCGCGAACCGAGCCTTCGCGAGGCGGCGACCGACGCACTCGAGCGCGCCGGGTTCGATGCCGGGGACCGCTCGGACGAGGCGCTCGCCGCAGCCTGGCTACAGGTCTACCGCGACGAAGAGCGCTGGTTCGAGCTTTATGAGCTAGCGGAGAAACTTGTCGACATCGACGACGCGCTGGCAAGCTGGCGGCACAAGCACGTGCTGACGGTCGAGCGGATCATCGGCAACAAGCGCGGGACCGGGGGCTCGGCCGGTGCCCCATACCTCCGTTCGACCCTCGACAAGCGCGTCTTCCCTGAATTGTGGGCGCTCAGGACCGGCCTTTGAGCTTCAAGCCGCTGTTCACCCGGAGCCTTGGAGCCGATCCCGAGCGACTGCATTTTGCGGCGCACAGCCATCACCTGTGGCCGGACGCCAGCTTCGAAGGCCAGGCTGAATGCTGGAACGACGCGTCCCGCCTCGCCGACCGCAAGTGGGACAGGATAATGGGCGAGGTCTGGCCCGATGCCCAGCGCAACGTCGCTACAGAGCTGGGCACGGGAACGCCCGAAGCGATCGTCTTCGCCCCCAATACGCACGAGTTGCTCGTCCGACTCTTCGCGGCCATTTCCCAGAAGTGGCCGGTCCGCGTCCTCACCAGCGATGGCGAGTTCCACAGCGCGCGGCGGCAGTTCGCTCGATGGGAAGAGGCTGGAGCGGCCACGGTCGAGCGAGTCCCGACTGAGCCGTTCGACAGCTTCACGGGCCGCTTCCTTGAGCGAGCGCGGTCCGGCGATCACGACTTCATCTTCGTCAGCCAGGTGCTTTTCGGAAGCGGCCGCATTTTCGATCGGGTCGACGAACTGGCCCAGCTTGGCAGACCGGACGGGCCCTGGGTGGTGATCGACGGCTATCACGCCTTCATGGCCCTCAATGCGCCATTCCGCGGCGCCGCGGCGCAGTCGGCATTCTACCTCGGCGGCGGCTACAAATATGCGATGGCCGGGGAGGGCTGCGCGTTCCTTCATGCTCCCGCCGGATTCGGGCCGCGGCCACGGATCACCGGCTGGTACGCGGAATTTGAGGATCTGACGCTCCCGCCCGGCCAGGTGGGCTACCGGAAGGACGCGATGCGGTTCATGGGCGCTACGTTCGACGCGTCCGGGCTCTACCGGTTCAACGCGGTCCAGCGAGCGCTTCGAGAGAACGGGCTGACGACGCAGCGCATCTCGAGTCACGTCGCAGGGCTTCAGCAACGGCTGATCGAGCGCCTTGAGTCGACCGCATTCGCATCGGCCGAGCTGCTCAACCCGCTGGGCAATTCGCCCCACGCGCGCTTCCTGGCCTTCCGGAACCCGAACGCGCAGCGCTGGTGCACGGCGCTCGCCGAACAAAACTGCATCGTCGATGTCCGCGGCGACGTGCTGCGGGTGGGCCTCGGACTCTACCACGACGAAAGCGAGGTCGACCGCTTCGCCCAGCTGGCCCGCAACCTGTAAGCTTTCCGGCGCCCTTGCTTCTGAGCACCTTCACCAATGCCGAGGTCGACACGAACGCGTCTGCAACCGTTGCTCACCCAGGCGGCGGCGGGGGCGCGATTGACGAATTCCTCAAGACCGTGCCTTGAGAGCCGCGATGACAGCCGTAGCCCGAACTTCCTCGCCTCGCCTCCTCCTGTCGCTTCTCCTTCTCGCCTACATTTTCAACTTTCTCGACCGGCAGATCCTAGGAATCCTGGCCGGGCCGATCATTGCCGATTTGCACCTAACCGACGTGCAATTCGGAGCGATCGCCGGCCTTGCCTTCGCACTCCTTTATTCCGTTCTGGGAGTGCCGCTCGCGCTGCTCGCCGACCGGACGAGCCGGAGCCGGGTCATCGCCGCATCGCTCGCTGTGTGGAGCGCATTCACGGCACTGTGCGGCACGACGGTCAGCTTCGGTCAGCTTTTCCTTTTCCGCCTCGGAGTGGGCGTTGGTGAAGCCGGTGGGGTCGCGCCATCCTACGCGCTCATCGCCGATTATTTTCCGCCCGAAAGACGCGCGCGGGCGCTCGCCATTTTCTCGCTCGGGATACCGATCGGGCTTGCCGGCGGAACGCTGATCGGCGCTTATCTCGCCGCTCTCGTGAGTTGGCGTGCCGCATTCCTGGCTATGGGACTCGCCGGAATCGCGCTCGTTCCAATCATTCTGATCTGCGTTCGCGACCTTCCCAGGAAGAATGCTGAACGCCCGAACCTTTCCACGCTGGTGCGGACTTTTCCCATTGTCGCCTCCAAGCCGACCTTCTGGTTGATGGCGCTGGCCTCCTCGTCGAGTTCTCTTGCCGGTTACGGCCTCGCGCTGTGGACGCCTTCCGTGCTCGAGCGGAGCTTCGGCCTCGCTCTGGTCGAACGCGGCCAGTTCCTCGCGTCGCTGTTCCTCATCGGCGGCACAGCGGGAGTCTTCGCCGGCGGCTGGTTCGCCGACCGTCTCGGACAGGGCGATCGCTCCTGGTATGGAAAACTTCCGGCAATCGCCTGGGTGATCACCGCACCGCTGTTCGCTGCCGGTCTCCTCGCTACCAATCTCTGGGCGGCGTGGTTCCTGCTGCTCATTCCCAATGCCCTGAACATCCTGTGGCTCGGCCCGGTGACGACCGCAGTCCAACACCTCGTTCCGCGCACGATGCGATCGACCGCCTCGGCGAGCTTCCTGCTGATCAACAACCTGATCGGACTTGGAATCGGCCCGACCTTGATCGGCGCCCTCTCCGACCTTTTTAAGGCGCGGTTCGGGACTGAAGCACTTCGCTATGCCGCTGTCAGCGTGGTGGGCTTCTATCTGATTGCCGCACTCCTGATGTCGCTAGCGGCCGGACGGCTTCGCAACGAGTGGGTCGAAGACTGCACAGAAGCCTGAACGGAGCGGAAATCCGCCATTCATTCTACTGCGCTAAGATGCGTTTCATCGCGGATGAAGTGAACTTGGCCGCAGGAACGCGCCATCCCACATCTTCGTTGAAAGACTGAAACGAAGGGAGTTTTTTGTCATGACCAGGTTTCTCCTGGCCGCAGGTGTAGCCGCTTTGGCGATTACTGCCCCGGCGGCGTCGGCCCCACATGGTGGCGGCCACGACCAACACAAGCGGGCTAAGACCCAGGGCGACAAGGGAGGCCATTCCGCTCGCGCCCAGCAAAAGGGTGGCCACAGTGGCAACCAGCATGCGCAGCGCGCTCAGGCGAGCGGCCGTGGTGGGGGTGCTCAGCACACTCAGCGCGCCCAGCAGCATGGCGGCGGCAAGCAGGTGAAGCAGGCCAGCCGCGGACACGAGCAGAAGTCGCGCCAGGCCCAGGCCCGGCCGAAGCACGAGCGGACGCAGCATGTGCGCCAGGCGCAGGCCCGGCCACAGAACGGTCACGCCGTCCGGACCGCTGACGCGCATCGTGGCAACAATGACGTTCGAATTGCGGTGAAGGACCGCAAGCACGACCGCCGTGACGTCCAGCGCGAGCTGGTTCGCCGCAACGAGGCGCTTGGCCGCAACAATTCGCCGGTTCTGACCCTGCAGGACGTTCGCCACGGCGATCGCGACATTGAGCGTGTGCGCGTTGCGGAGCGGAATCTCCGCTGGAACCGCGACTGGGATCGCGATTGGGACAACCGCGACTTCCGCCGCGTGGCCGCTTACGGCTGCCCTCCGGGGCTGGCGAGAAAGCCGGTTGCCTGCATGCCTCCGGGCCAGGCGCGGGAGCTCCTTGGACGCCCCCTCAGCGTAGTTCGTGAGCGTGTCGTCTTTCGCGAGCTGCCGAACCGGCTCCGCTACGTCTATGCCGACACTCCGGATTATTATTACCGGTACGGCAACGGCTACATGTATCGGGTCAACCGCGAAAGCCAGTTGGTCAGCGCGCTGATGCCGCTGTTCGGCCTCGGCTACACGGCCGGCCAGCCATTCCCGGCAGCCTATTCGAACTATTACCTGCCGGCGGCGTACCAGCCGTTCTATCCGACGACGCCTTATTCGAATTACCGTTACGCCAATGGCTACGTCTATCAGGTCGACCCGTACACCGGCCTGATTTCGGACGTCGACCCGTTGCTCGGCTATGGTTACGGCTACGGGCAGATGATGCCGATGTCCTATTCGGTCTATAACGTGCCCTATCAGTATCGGCCGCTCTACTATGACACGTCCGATTATTATTACCGGTACGCTCCGGGGGCGATCTACCAGGTCGACCCGACGACAAGCCTGATCACGGCGGTCGCCGCGCTCCTCAGCCCGGGCCTGACGGTCGGACAGCCGCTTCCGATGGGTTATAGTGCGTACAACGTGCCGTACGGCTATCGGACGAGCTACTACGACACTCCGGACTCCTGGTACCGTTACGCCAACGGCAACATCTACCGGGTCGATCCGACCACCCAGCTGGTCACGGCCCTGGTCGCCGCGGCACTCACCTGATCCGCAATGGATCGCAATCGGCCCCGCAAGCGTTGCGGGGCCGTATTGTTTTTATCCAGCCAGGAGATTTGCGCATGTTGAAGTCGCTTCCCCTTTGTCTGTCCGCCGCCGCGATTGCGCTCGGCGCGTGCAGTCAATCGGGCTCCAACAATACGGCTCCGGCACAGTCAAGCGAGGCCAAGGACGCTGCCGGCGACAAGACGATCGGCGCGTCGCTGGACCAGAAAGGCAAGTTCTTCCAGGCGGCAAAGGCAGTCGGGCTCGACGCGACGCTCGCCGGCGCCGGCCCGTACACGGTGCTCGTTCCGAGCGACCAGGCCTTCAGTGCGGCGGAGGGTGATGCCATTAAGGACTCAGCCAATCCCCAGAACCGCGCTGAGATCACGCGAATCCTGACCTATCACATCCTTCCGGGAGTCATCCTTGCCGACGACATCGGCACGGCGATCGACAATGGGAAAGGCAAGGCCGTGCTGGCGACAATGGGTGGAGAGACCCTCACCGCGACCAAGGACGGCGGCAAGATCCTCCTGACGAGCGGCGACGGCGCCAAGGCAACCGTCACGCAGGCCGACGAGAAGCATTCGAACGGCGTCGTCCATCATATCGATGCCGTGCTGGTTCCGCCCAAGCCCGGCGACGGTGCCGGCAGCGCGCAGCAGGGCAAGTAATAAGCCGCCGCCGCTTTTGCGCAACGATGCCTCTGGCAAGGCGCTGAAGGGTCGCTATAACGGTGCGTTCCAGACGCATTGACGGGGGCAGAACGCGCAATGAAAGCGACGATTGAGCGGGCGACACTCTTGAAGAGCCTCGGCCACGTCCAATCGGTCGTGGAGCGGCGAAACACGATTCCGATCCTGTCCAACGTCCTCATCGAGGCTCGCGACGACAACAGCATCCGGCTGATGGCGACCGATCTCGACCTGCAGGTGGACGAGAGCGTTCCCGCCAACGTCGACCAGCCCGGCGCGACCACCGTTCCCGCCCACACCCTGTTCGATATCGTCCGCAAGCTCCCTGAAGGCAGCCAGGTTGAACTCGACGTCGCGGAGGGCAAGATGCACCTCAGCGCCGGCCGTTCCCGCTTCCACTTGTCGACGCTCCCGCGCGACGACTTCCCGGTGATTTCCGAAGGCGAGCTTCCGACCAGGTTCGAGCTTCCGGCGGCCACCCTCCGCCAGATCATCGACAAGACGCGCTTCGCCATTTCCAGCGAAGAGACCCGTTATTATTTGATGGGCATCTTCCTTCATGTTTCCGACGATCAGCTCAAGGCCGCGGCGACCGACGGACACCGGCTTGCCCGCGTCGTCATTGGCAAGCCTGACGGTGCCGAAGGGATGCCGGACGTCATCATCCCGAGGAAGTGCGTGGCCGAGCTCCGCAAGCTTCTTGAGGAGGTCGAGGGCACGGTCGAAGTGTCGTTGTCGCCTACGAAGATCCGCTTCGGCCTTGGAAGTGCAGTGCTGACCAGCAAGCTGATCGACGGCACATTCCCGGACTACAACCGGGTGATCCCGACGGCCAACGACAAGCTGCTGAAGCTCGATCCCAAGACCTTCGCTTCCGGCGTCGACCGCGTGTCGACCATCGCCAGCGAGAAAACCCGTGCGGTCAAGATGAGCGTCGACCGTGACAAGGTCACCCTGTCAGTCACCTCGCCGGAGAGCGGAACCGCAACCGAGGAGGTTCCCGCCGATTATGGCTCGGACACGCTCGAGATCGGCTTCAACGCGCGCTACCTGCTCGACATCCTCGGCGAGATCGAGGGCGACACCGTCGAGGTACACCTCGCCGACGCGGCGGCCCCCACGTTGCTGCGCGAGAACGACAAGTCCAACGCCTTGTACGTTCTCATGCCGATGCGGGTTTAACCGCGGCGTCCAAGTGCTAGTCCCGCGCGGATGCCCTCCGTCTCGCGCCTCGCCCTTACGGAATTCCGCTCCTACGCCGACGCGCTGATCGAGCCCGGCCCCGGCTACGTTCTCCTCTATGGCGATAACGGGGCGGGCAAGACGAACCTGCTCGAGGCGGTTTCGCTGCTGTCGCCCGGCCGTGGTATCCGCGGAGCCGCCCTTTCGGAGATGGCGCGAAGAGAGGGCGGCGGCGGGTTCGGCGTGTCCTCCCATTTGGCTGGAATCGACATCGGCACCGGCGTGCTCGCCACCGCGCCGGAACGGCGCCAAGTGCGGATCAATGGAGCGCCGGCCTCGGCCAACTCGCTCGGCGAATGGCTGTCCGTACTCTGGCTCACCCCGGCGATGGACCGGCTGTTCACAGGCCCGGCCGGCGACCGGCGGCGTTTCCTCGATCGGCTCGTGCTGGCGCTGGAACCGAGCCATGCCCGCGAAGCCGCTCGCTACGAAGCCGCGATGCGCTCGCGAAACAAGCTCCTGTCGGAGTCCGACCGCGCCGATCCCACCTGGCTGGACGCACTCGAAGGCCAGATGGCCGATCACGGCCGAGCCGTCGCCGACGCGAGATTGCGAACGGTCGCCGCCTTGGCGGAGGTGGACGCAGCACTACCGGACGACCAATTCCCGCGAGCTTCGATCGCGCTCGAGGGCTGGAGTGGGGGCGATCTCGCCTCCGAACTTCGCGGCGCGCGCGCACGCGATGCTGCAGCCGGCCGCACGCTTGTCGGGCCTCATCGGCAGGATCTGGCGGTCACACACCGCGCAAAGTCCATGCCAGCGGCGCAATCGTCGACCGGCGAGCAGAAAGCCATCCTCCTCGGCCTTGTCCTCGCTCACGCGGACCTCGTCATGGAAAAACGCGGACAGGCGCCGATCCTGCTTCTCGACGAGGTCGCCGCCCACCTCGATTCCCAGCGCCGAGCGGCGCTGTTCGGCCGGCTGGAAAGCCGCGGGCAGGTGTGGATGACCGCGACGGAGGCGGCTTTGTTCGAGGGGATCGGGAAGGCATCGCGTTTCCACGTCAGGCCGGGAGAAATCGTCGCGAAGTAAGCGAAGGTGGACTTCTTAACCCTTTCCCCTATATTGCACTGCAACACGAGGCGCTTTTCCAAGCGGCGTGATCGGCTCAACGCTTCGGCGGCAACCGGCCCGCGTCTCGATTTCCTGCTCTCCTATTCACGCGGGGCGCTTTTTTGACCCGCTCGCGGTGCGCCTATCTGCGCGCCGCCCGCACATGTTGGAATTTAATCAATGTCATTCATGAACCTCGGGCTCTCGAAGCCGCTGCTCGATGCGCTCGCCGCCAAGGATTATTCGCAGGCGACGCCAATCCAGGCCAAGGCAATACCCACGGTCCTGACCGGCCGCGACCTTTTGGGCATCGCCCAGACCGGCACCGGCAAGACCGCGGCCTTCATGCTGCCTTCGCTTCAGCGCCTCGCTTCGAACCGGCCGCAGTTCCTCAAACCTGGCCAGATCCGGATGCTGGTGCTTGCTCCGACGCGCGAATTGGCGTCGCAGATCGCGGCCAGCGCGCAAGCCTACGGCCGCTTCGAGAAGCTGTCCGTTGGAGTGATCTTCGGCGGCGTGCCAAACGGCAAGAGCGTGCGCACGGTCTCTCGCGGCCTCGATGTCCTGGTCGCCACTCCCGGACGCCTGCTGGACCTTATCGACCAGCGCGCGCTCAGCTTGCGCGAGCTCGAAATCCTCGTGCTCGACGAGGCGGACCAGATGCTCGACCTCGGCTTCATCCACGCGCTTAAGCGGATCGTCGCCCTGGTGCCGCGCAAGCGGCAGACTCTGTTCTTCTCGGCGACGATGCCGAAGGCGATCAAGCAGCTCGCCGACCAATATCTCACCAACCCTGCCGAGGTTTCGGTCACGCCTGTCGCGTCGACTGTCGAGCGCGTCGAGCAGCGCCTCTCCTTCGTCAACCAGGCGGAAAAGACCGCGCTGCTGGTCCACCTGCTCCGCACGAACCGGATCGAGCGGGCGCTGGTCTTCAGCCGGACCAAGCATGGCGCCGACAAGATCGTCCGGCTTCTGGAAGCCGCCGGCCTTCCGGCCAACGCCATTCACGGCAACAAGAGCCAGGCGCAGCGCGAACGTGCGCTTGGCCTGTTCCGCT
Source organism: Pseudomonadota bacterium (assembly GCA_046733255.1). Classification (GTDB taxonomy): domain Bacteria; phylum Pseudomonadota; class Alphaproteobacteria; order Sphingomonadales; family Sphingomonadaceae; genus Sphingomicrobium. The sequence continues at coordinate 20,572 of JBKPOU010000034.1, read as the reverse complement.
CTGGCGAGGTCAATATCCTCGTCGCGACCGACATCGCGGCGCGCGGGATTGATATCCCGGGCGTCAGCCATGTCTTCAACTTCGACCTGCCGGACGTTCCCGAGCAATATGTCCACCGAATCGGCCGCACGGCTCGTGCCGGCGCCGATGGCGTTGCGATCGCCTTTTGCTCGCCCGACGAACGCGGCAATTTGCGCGATATAGAGAGGCTGACGAAGCAGAAGCCGGCGGTCCAACCCCTGCCTCAGGACTTCGCAGCGCTTGTCGAGAAGGCGAAGGCCCTCCGCCCGGCAACGCCGCAGCGTGGCAGACCAGAGCGAGGACCCCGCGACCATCACCCCAACCGACACCCCGCCCACCGCCCGATGGGCGCGCGCCCAAGCGGACGCCACCGCCGCGGGGGACAGCGTCGCCGCTTTGCCGGCGAGTGACGGTTCGGTAGTCAGGTTGTGAGTGCATGGAGGCCCGCCCCGGCGTTCAGGGGCGTCAGGAGCGGGCCTCCGGCTTTGAAGGGACCGCATTACGCTGCCCCGTTCGGCTACCCTTACCGAAAGTTAGTGCAAAAACAACCGTAGAGTGTTTCACCGGGAGTTCTCGCTCACGCGCGTGCGCGTACGCGCACGCGCGTGACTTCCCGCCGCAAATCCCTATATCCAGCCCATGGCAACAGATCCCAACCAGAGCAGTTACGGCGCCGAATCGATCAAGGTGCTGAAGGGCCTCGACGCGGTCCGCAAGCGGCCCGGAATGTACATCGGCGATACTGATGACGGTTCAGGCCTTCACCACATGGTGTTCGAGGTCAGCGACAATGCGATCGACGAGGCGCTGGCCGGTCATTGCGACAGGGTGATGATCACGCTGAACGCTGACGGCTCGGTCTCGGTGGAGGACAATGGCCGCGGAATCCCGACCGGGATTCACGCCGAAGAGGGAGTCTCGGCGGCGGAGGTCATCATGACCCAGCTCCACGCCGGCGGGAAGTTCGACAACACGTCGGACGAAAATGCCTACAAGGTGTCCGGCGGCCTTCACGGCGTCGGCGTAAGCGTGGTGAACGCGTTGTCCGAATGGCTGGAGCTGACGATCTGGCGCGACGGCGAGGAGCATTTCATGCGCTTCCGCAACGGAGATGCGGAGAAGCCATTGAAGGTCGTAGGGAAGACCGAAAAGCGCGGTACCCAAGTTACGTTTCTGCCGAGTCCGGAAACCTTCAAGATCACGGATTTCGATTTCGAACGGCTCGAGCATCGCTTGCGCGAGCTGGCCTTCCTCAATTCGGGCGTCCGGCTCGTCCTGACCGACGCGCGCCACGACGAGCTGAAAAGCGTCGAGATGCATTATGAAGGCGGTATCGGCGCGTTCGTCCAATATCTGGACCGGGCCAAGACTCCGCTGATCCCCGATCCGATCGCAATCCACGGACAGCGTGACGAGATCGGGATCGACGTCGCTCTCGAATGGAACGACAGCTATTACGAGAACGTCCTTTGCTTCACGAATAACATCCCGCAGCGCGATGGCGGCACGCATCTCGCGGCTTTCCGGGCCGCGCTGACCCGCACCCTCAACAATTATTCCGACCGTTCCGGGGCCCTCAAGCGCGAAAAGATCTCGCTCGCGGGCGAGGACATGCGCGAAGGCCTGACGGCGATCGTCTCGGTCAAGCTTCCCGACCCCAAGTTCAGCAGCCAGACCAAGGACAAGCTGGTCAGCTCCGAGGTCCGCCAGCCGCTGGAGAGCCTGATGGCCGACAAGCTCGCCGAATGGCTCGAGGAAAATCCGGCGCACGCGCGCACGATCGTCCAGAAGATCATCGATGCGGCAGCGGCGCGCGAGGCCGCTCGAAAGGCGCGCGAGGCCAGCCGCAAATCGGTGATGGGCGTGGCGTCGCTTCCGGGCAAGCTCCACGATTGCTCTGAGCGGGACCCGGCCAAGTCGGAGATGTTCCTTGTGGAGGGCGACAGCGCCGGCGGCTCGGCCAAGCAGGGACGCGACAGCAAGTTCCAGGCGATCCTTCCGCTGCGAGGCAAGATCCTCAACGTGGAGCGGGCGAGATTCGACCGGATGCTGTCGAGCCGCGAAATCGGGACGATCATCCAGGCGCTGGGCACGGGCATCGGCCGCGAGGAGTTCAACCTGGAGAAGCTTCGCTACCACAAGATCGTGATCATGACGGACGCCGACGTCGATGGCGCCCACATCCGGACCTTGCTGCTCACCTTCTTCTACCGGCAGATGCCGGAGCTGATCGAGGCGGGGCACCTCTTCATCGCCCAGCCACCGCTTTACAAGGTGAGCCGCGGACGCTCCGAAGTCTATTTGAAGGACGATCCGGCGCTTGACGAATATCTGGTCGAAGCGGGGCTGGACGGCCTCGTCCTCGAAACCTCGGACGGACCCCGTTCCGGCGCTGACCTCCGGAGCCTTGTCGACCACGCCCGCCGGATGCGCACCCTGATGCGCTATGCGCCGCGCAAATATGATCCGGCGATCATCGAGGCGCTCGCCGTCAACGGGGCGCTGAAGCCGAACCTCAACGCGCACGGCCGCGAGCAGGCCATAGCGAAGGTGGCGGAATGGCTTGCCGCAGCAGACGAGGAAGCGAGCTGGTCGGGCGAGCCCTCCGAGGAGGGCGGCTACCTGCTGCGGCGCCTATGGCGCGGCGTGACCGACGCCTACGTCATCGAGAAGGCGTTCCTTGCGTCCGCCGAAGCGCGCAAGCTGCACGGCCTCGTCGCCGAACAGGCCGCCGTCTATGAGAAGCCGGCCACGCTGCGCACGGTGAAGAAAGGCGCGGCCGTCACCGAGGAGCAGAAGCCGGAGCCCATCGAAGGCGCCGATCCGGAAGACCAGCCCGCCGAAACGGAAACGGACAAGAAATCCATCGCCGTCAGCCGACCGTCCGAGCTTCTTGAAGCCGTGCTTGCTGCCGGCCGGAAGGGCCTCTCAATCTCGCGTTACAAAGGCCTTGGCGAAATGAACGCGGAGCAGCTTTGGGAGACGACGCTCGACCCTTCGAATCGCTCACTACTGAGGGTAGAAGTCGCCCAGGCTGACGTTGCCGATGAAATCTTCACTCGCCTGATGGGTGACGTCGTCGAGCCGAGACGCGAATTCATCCAGGAGAATGCGCTGAACGTCGCCAATCTTGACGTGTAAGGAACTGCGCGAGCGGCGCGAGGGTTGGCTGTGGCTGTGAGTGGGCACTCGATCACCGTCGCCAGCTATAACATGCGAAAGGCCATCGGCACGGACCGGCGCCGCAACCCTCAGCGAATCCTGCAGGTCCTCAAAGAGGTGCACGCCGACGTGGTGGCATTGCAGGAGGCCGACAAGCGCTTCGGCGGGCGCGCCTCGGCGGTGCCGCACGAACTCATCGATTCCCACGGCCTGTACAAGCCGGTGCCGCTCGGCGTGAGGCACAAGCGTCCGCTCGAAAAAGCGCGGATGCATGCGGAGAGGCTGCTCAACGTCGACACCCGCAACATTGGTTGGCACGGCAATGCGCTGCTCGTGAAGCGCGAAATCGGTATCCTCGATTGCCAAACGCTGAAGCTGCCGACGCTGGAGCCGCGCGGGGCGGTGATGGCCGAGCTTCTCCTTCCCGGCGACCGGGCGGTCCGCGTTGTTGGAATGCACCTGGATTTGTCGGGCCTCTGGCGTCGGCGCCAGATGCTGGCAATCTTCGAGGCCATCGCCCGGCGGCCGCAGAAGATGCCGACCATCCTGATGGGCGACACCAACGAATGGCGGATCGCCGGGGGCTGTTTAAAGGAGCTTCCCTCGGGCTTCAGGATCGCGCCAACCGGCCCTAGTTTCCATTCGCGCCATCCGATGGCCGCGCTCGACAGGATCATCGTCGACGGAGTACGGATCGACGCAGCGGGCGTGCATGTCAGCGCCGCCGCCCGCAGGGCCTCGGACCATCTCCCGATCTGGGCGCGGCTTTCGTTCTAGCCGAGTCCGGCGATCTTTCGCTGGCGGCGCCGCTGGACCGACGAGCCGATCCCCATCGATTCGCGATATTTGACGACCGTGCGGCGGGCGCAATCGAACCCGCGCTGCTTGAGCAAGGCGGCGATCGCATCGTCGCTGAGGATTTCGGCTTCGCGTTCGACGATGTCGCGGATCGCGGTCTTCACGGCTTCCGCCGAGGCTCCGTCCCCTTCGCCGCCAGTGGACCCGACTCCGGAACTGAAGAAATATTTGAGCTCGAGGAGCCCTCGGTCGCAGAGCAGATATTTGTTCGAGGTGACCCGGCTGACCGTGGATTCGTGCATCTCGATCGCTTCGGCGATTTGCTTCAGCGTCAAGGGTTTGAGCGCTTCGGCCCCTCGCTCGAAAAAGCCCTGCTGGGTCTTCACGATCTCGGAGACGACCTTGACGATGGTTCGCGCCCGCTGATCGAGCGCCCGGACGAGCCAGTTGGCGCTGGCCAGGCATTCGCTGAGCCAGGCTTTCGAGCTCCTGTCCTGAGGCCCGGTCCTGAGCTCCTGATAATAGCGCCGGTTGACCAGCAGACGGGGTAGAGCCGCGGTATTGAGCTCGACAGAATAGCCCGCCGCTGTCCGGCGCACGAAGACGTCTGGAGTGGCCTGCTCCGCTCCTTCGCTCCCGAAGCGGCTGCCCGGCTTCGGATCATAGGCCCGAAGCTCCGAGATCATGTCTGCCAGGTCTTCCTCGTCGACGCTGCAGATCCGTTTCAGGTCGTTCATCCGGCCCTTCGCCAGGAGGTCGAGATTGTCGATCAGCCGCGCCATCGCCGGGTCGTAGCGGTCGGCGGCCTTGGCCTGCAGCGCGAGGCATTCGGACAGGCTTCGCGCGGCGACCCCGGGCGGATCGAGGTCTTGGACGATTCGAAGCGCCTCTTCCGCTCCGGCCATCGTCGCTCCGGCGTCGGACGCAATGTCGGAGAGCGGAGTCGTCAGATATCCGTTGGGGTCAAGCTGCTGGACGATGATCTCCGCCAGCAGGGCCGAAGGTCCCGACGAGCCGTGGAGCTGCGCCAGCAAATGCTCGGCTAGCGATGTCTCGGTTGCCTCGATCCGCTCGAAGTCGAATTCGCCGCCGCCCGGCGACGTGACGGCGACGTCGCTGACGCTGTCGGTTTCCAGCGCCTGCTCGTTGAAGTCGTAATCGAGCGGCCGTTCGTCCTCCCCGCCGCCACCGGGGATCAACTCGTCGCTGAGCGACAGCACCGGCGCGTCATCGCCAGCCTCGACTGGCGCAGAATCGCTGTCCTCGCTCGCCCCAACCTCCAGAAGCGGATTCTTCGCCACCTCCTCGGCGATCACCGCCTCGACCTCGAGATTGCTCAACGTCAGCAGCTTGATCGCCTGCGTCAGTTGCGGCGTCATCACCAGTTGCTGCGATTGTCGAAGCTGGATTTGCGGGCCGAGACCCACCGTCGGCACTCCTACAGGGCGAAACTCTCGCCAAGGTATAGTCGCCGAACCTCGCTGTCCGCCACCAGCGCTTCGGGGGTGCCCTGGAACAGCACCTGCCCGTCATAAATGATGCAGGCGCGGTCGACGATATCGAGCGTCTCCCGGACGTTATGGTCGGTGATGAGGACGCCGATATCCCTCTGTTTCAGCTCGCGGACGAGCTCGCGGATGTCGGAGATCGAAATGGGATCGATCCCCGCGAAAGGTTCGTCGAGAAGCATGATCGACGGTTCGGCGGCAAGCGCCCGCGCGATTTCGCAGCGGCGCCGCTCGCCTCCGGAAAGCGCCATCGCGGCGCTGTCGCGAAGGGCGGACAGGCCGAACTCGTCGAGAAGCTGCTCAAGCCGTTCGCGGCGGACTTGTGTGTCCGGCTCGCTCACTTCAAGCACCGACAGGATATTCTGCTCGACGGTAAGCCCGCGGAAGATCGAGGTTTCCTGCGGAAGGTAGCCGAGGCCGAGAATTGCCCGCCGATACATCGGAAGGTCCGTGATCTCCTGTCCATCGAGGAAGATCCGCCCCGCGTCCGGCTTCACCAGGCCCATCACGGAGTAGAAGCACGTCGTCTTTCCCGCACCATTAGGCCCGAGCAGCCCGACGACCTCTCCGCGATGGACGTCGAGCGAGACGTCGTGAAGGACCGCGCGCCGGTCATAGGCCTTCGCGATCGACCGGACTTCGAGGCCGATATCCTTTTGGCCGGCCTGGTCGCCGGGCCGGACAAGTATCGGGGCTTCGTTCACCGGATCAGTTGCCGCGCTTCGGCACGGTGAAGTGCCCGCGAACGCGGCCTCCGCTTTGGGCGACGCCGGCCGGTCCGCCGTCGATGACGGCCCGTCCCGAATTCAGATCAATGAGGAGCCGCGAGCCGATGATTTGCGAGCCTCCCCGATTGAGCCGAACGTCGCCGACCAGGGTGATAAGCTTACGGTCGAGGTCATAGACTCCGAAGTCGCCACTCGCGGTCTCCGACGGGCTTCTGACCGTGACTCCCCCGCTGGCGTCGAGCCGCTGAATCTGGATCGATCCGGCGCTCGAATAAGCGACGGTCAGCCGCGCCGTATCCAGTGCCAGCTCCGCCTGGGTGACATGGACATTGCCGACGAAGATCGCCCTGTCGGCCCGGTCCTGGACCTCGATCCGGTCGGCGGCAACGTCGATCGGAGCGTCGCTGTCGTGGCCTTTCAGCGCCGAAACCGGCTCCTGCGCTTGCGCGACCGCGCCAGCACAGGAACAGGCGGCGGCGACGGCGAGGAGGGATTTGAAACGCATGGCGCTCATCTGACCGCCCCCTGCACGATTTTCAAGCGAGCGCCCTGGTCGAGCGTGACGGTCCGGTCGGCAAGATCGGCCCGCATCCGCCCGGCCTGGAAGCTTCCGAGCTTCATCTGTCCCTGGACTCCGCCGCTGCCGGTCACCGCTCTCTCCTTCAAGTCGACGGTGACGTCGCTCGTCTGGAGCCGATAGCCGTCCGGGCCGGCGACGCGGATCGGACCGGCTACGCGCACGACCTGCTCGTCGAGATTGTAGCGCGCGAAATTGGCGAGGAGGGTCACAGGGCCCTGCGGAAGGGCCAGCTGCGCCATCATTCCGCGGATGTCGACGATCGGCAGGTCCGAGCTCTGTTGGAGAGCCGAGCGGGCGACGATCTCGAATGGCCGGCCTTCGTTGTCTTTGCCGGTATAACGGGCGACATCGACGCGCATCCGCTCCGGCGCGTTCGCGACCTTGTTCTTATCAAGGACGAAGCTGACGTCGCTGTTCTTGTCGAGCGGGGCAAGGAAGAGGAAGGCGATGAGCACTCCCACGCCGGCCGGAAGCGCGACCTTCGCGAATCGGATGACCCTGTCGTGTTGGCTTCCAGGCTCGGCCCAGCGCTGCTTGACGTCGCGCTCGCGCGCTGCAGCTTCAGACATCGGATGATCCCGGCCTATCCGTCATGGGCGAAAATGTCCTGCTCGGCCCAGCCGGCAATGTCGAGCAGCGCCCGATTGGGCAGGAAATCGAAGCAGCCCTGCGCGAGCGCGACTCGGTTTTCGCGCTCGAGGCGCTCGTCGAGCTTTTCTTTCAGTGCATGGAGGTAGCGGACGTCGCTGGCGGCATATTCGCGCTGCGAATCATTAATCTCCCGTGCTCCCCAGTCGCTGGTCTGCTGCTGCTTCGAGAGCTCCTGTCCCAGCATCTCCTTCACCAGGTCCTTGAGGCCGTGGCGGTCGGTATATGTCCGTACCAGCCGCGAGGCCGTCCTGGTGCAATAGACGGGCGCGGCAATGATCCCGAGATACTTGCTGATGATGCCGAGATCGAAGCGGGCGAAATGGTAGAGCTTCAGCCTGCCGGGATCGCTCAGCAGCGCCTTGAGGCGTGGTGCCGAATAGTCGCTCCCTGTGGAAAAGCGCACGAGGTGCTCGTCGCCGCGGCCATCCGAAAGCTGGACGAGGCAGAGGCGGTCGCGGCCGGGAATCAGGCCCATGGCCTCGGTATCGACGGCGACCGGTCCGGCGGCGAATCCAACGCCCTCGGGCAAATCTTCCTCGTGGAAATAGATGCTCATGCCTTCACCTCGATATGCCCTTTTCGCAGTGCACTACAGGAAAACCCGGCGTGTGCGAGGCCTTAGCAGCGACGCCATAATCGAATCACTAGAGGCCGCAGCTTTTTTCATGTAAGGCTGTGGACAGTGTGTGGAAAAAACACACTGAAGACCGGTTGCGCCGTTGATGCCCAGCGCGTTGGTTGTAGTCGATTGGGGCACAAGGAAAATTGAAGGGCATGGGTTTCGATAGAGGGCGTAGGGGCGACCGCGGCGGCCGCGGAAGAGACAAGCGCGACGGGTTCTTCGGAGAAGACAGTTTCAGCGATCGCGGCGGATTCGAAGACCGCAGCAGTTTCGGTGCGAATCGCGGATTCGGTGACCGCGGCGGCTTCGGCGGCGGCGGCGATCGCAGTGGCGGAGGCGGAGCCGGAGGCTTCCGCAGCGGCGGAGGCGGAGGCGGAGGCGGCGGAATGCCGCCGCAAGTCGTTGGCGAGGGCAAGGGTGTTGTGAAGTTCTTCAATCCGCAAAAGGGATTTGGCTTCATCGTCCGTGACGACGGCGGCGAAGATGTGTTCGTTCACATCTCGGCGGTCGAGCAGGCGGGGCTGACCGACCTTGCGGATGGCCAGCCTCTCGAGTTCACCCTGGTGGACCGCGGCGGCCGGGTTTCGGCGACCAACCTCCGGATCGACGGCGAGCCGATGGCGGTGGAGCGCGCGGAGCGCGGTCCGCAACGCCAGCTCACCGGCGAAAAGGCGGAAGGGACCGTGAAGTTCTTCAACGCCATGAAAGGTTTCGGATTCATCCAGCGCGACGATGGTCAGCCGGATGCGTTCGTTCACATCTCCGCAGTTGAGCGCGCTGGCCTGCCGACCCTCAATGAGGGCGACCGTCTTGCGTTCGAGCTCGAAGTTGATCGGCGCGGCAAGCACGCAGCCGTAAATCTCCAGCCTATCGGTTGATCCCACCCACCGCACCGATAGGTAAGAAGCGCCCGTCCGGATAACCTCCGGGCGGGCGTTTTCGAATCAGCTGCTGCTCAGAGCGCGCTGTTGTAGAAATCGACGAAGTCGGCCTTCAGTTGCTGAGCCGAAGCCGGGTCCGTGTACATCATGTGGCCCGCCGGATAGTAAGTGTACCGGATATTGCCGTGCAGCTGCGGTTCGAGCGCCAGGTGCTGGAATTCATATTCCGCCCCGTGGAACGGCGTCGCCAGGTCGTAATAACCGTTCACGGACAGGACCTTCATCCGCGGGTTCTGGCGCATCGCGTTGGCCAAATCGACGCTGGTGTCGGCAATCTGCTGGTCTCCGTCGGGTCCCTTGTGGGTAAATTCCCAGCCGTTCTCGCCGCCGTAGATCGCGGCGTAATTGTTCGGGCGATAGACGAGCGGCGAAGTGTAGCCGAGGTCGCGGAAGAGATAATCGTTCAGCGCTCCGACGAAGGCGCCTGTGATGGCGCTTCCCTGCGGATCATAATCGGTGCCGGCCCCGACATTGTCGGGCTCGGTGCCGGTGTAGCGCGAATCGATTCGGCCGATGATCTGGTGCCGGTCGCGAAGCAGCTCGCGGCGGAAGCGGTCGGGGTCGACCCGCAGATGTGAGCGCAGGATATAGTCGGCCGAGAGACCCGTCAGCTGGGCCATCTGCTGGGCGACCGACTGAGCCTCGGAATCGGCGATCAAATTCCCCTTCTGAAGCGCCAGCGTATACGCGCCTGCGGCGAAATCGCGCGCCTGCTGTATGAATTGGTCGAGCGGCGGCTTGCCGGGGATCTTGTCATGGTACCAGGCGTCAGCCGCGTAGGTCGGGAGGAAGTTCACCAGCGACTGGTCGCCCTGGAAGTCCGCGAAGTTGAACACGGTCGAAACGAAAGCGATCCCGTTCAGCTGAACGCCCTGGTCGAGGAGCATATCGGATAATCCCGCGGCGCGCGTGGTGCCGTAGCTTTCACCGATGATGAACTTCGGGCTGTTCCACCTTTGGTACTTGGTCAGGTAGCGCTGGATCGTCCGGCTGAACGCGTCGAGGTCCTTGTCGACGCCGAAGAAGTCCTTGGGCTCGGCCTTTCCGAGCGGCCTCGAGAGGCCGGTGGTCGGAGCATCGATGAAGACGAGATCGGTGACGTCGAGCAAGGTGTCGGGGTTGGGGCCGTAATGGAACGGCGGGCCGGGGATTGTCTCCGGCATCGACGCATCCACCTTCATCGGCCCGAACGAGCCCATGTGAAGCCACATGGTCGAGGAGCCGGGGCCGCCGTTGAACAGGAAGGTCACCGGCCGCGGCGTGCGCGACGGGACCGTATAGGCGACGTAGAACATGCTCGCCGTCGGTTCGCCCTTGTCGTTGCGGATCGTCAGGTGGCCGGGCGTAGCGGTGTAGGACAGGCCATGGCCCCGAACCGAGATGGAGCGCTTCACCGGCTGAGCGTCTTCCTCGACGCTGGCCTTGACCTGGTCGGGATTGGGCTTTGCGGCTTCTTCCTTGGCCTCCTTCGACGGCGTGTCGCCGGCAGGCGTTTCCTGGGCGACCGCGGTAGCGCTGGTGAGCGCAAGCGCGATTGCGAGCGTGGACCTACGGATCATTCCATGCCTTTCATCGGAATTGGCCTGCCCTGGGCCATGACGTAATCGACGTGCTGGACCGCGGCGGGATCGGTCAGCGGGTCGCCATCGACCGCGATGAGGTCCGCCGACTTGCCGGGATCGAGAGTGCCCGTTTCGCTGGAGAGGTCCATCAATGCTGGCCCGCCTTTGGTCGCCGCGATCAGCGCGTCGCGCGGGCTCATCCCGCCCTTCGTCACCATCAGCTCAAGCTCCTTGTTGGCGTCGCTATGCGGAGCGACAGCGGAATCGGTGCCCAGCGCGATATTAACGCCGGTGCGATAGGCCAGGTTGAGACCCTTGCCCCACACGGCAAACGTCTGTGCGGCCTTGGCCTCCGATGCCGGAGCAAGCTTGCCCGTGCCGAGCAAAGCCTTGACGCCGCTGAACGCCATCAGGGTGGCGACATAATAAGTGCCGTGCGCCTTCATGTCCTTGACGCCCTGCGCGTCGATGAAGGTGCCGTGCTCGATAGAGTCGACGCCGGCACGAACGGCGGCATCGATCCCTTTTGCGCCATGCGCGTGAGCTGCGACCTTGAGGCCCATGAAGTGCGCCATGTCGCAGATCGCCTTCATCTCTTCGTCGGTGAAATGCTGCTCGAGGCCGCGCGTGCCGGGATCGAGCACTCCACCTGTCGCCATGATCTTGATCACATCGACGCCGGCCGCAGCGAGATCCCTGACAACTTTCTGGCATTCGTCCGCCCCGGTGCACACGGACGAATTGAGATGCGATCCATTGATCGCGGCGGCCAACTCCGGCGGTAGGCCCGTCGCGGCGTCGGCATGGCCACCGACCATCGACAGCGGCGCTCCGGAAACCTTGATCCGCGGTCCGGCGAAGCGCCCTTCCGCGACCGCGTCGCGGACGGCGATGACCGCGCTCGTGGGCCCTCCGAGATCGCGCACGGTGGTGAATCCGGCTCGCGCCATTTCCAGCGCATGGGTAAGACCCAGGGTCGCCGCATATGGGTCGGAATATTTCTGCGTGAAGCCCATGTACCAGGGCGTCCCGGCAGTTTGCGTCAGGTGCACGTGTACGTCGGTCATTCCGGGAAGCACGGTCTTGCCGCGCTCGTCCACGACGATCGCGCCCGCCGGAGCGACGAACCCGTCTTGGATGCTTGAGATGCGGCCGTTTTCGACGATGACGGTCGACGCGCCACGCTCGGGCTGCGCCGCATCGACGATCAGCCTGCCGGCCTGGATCGCATAGGTTTCGGCGGAAGCTGCGGTGCCGGCCAGAAGCGCAGCGGCGGCGATTAGTCTCTTCAGCATGGACTCCCCCTCCCGGCGCGCGACCGTAGCGCCGCCGGAACGGGTTTCAAGTGACCATGGCCTGGAGGCTCGCCACTCGGTCGGCCTCAGCCGCCGGTTTGTCGATCCGTATGCGGCTGATCCGCGGGAAGCGCATCGCGAGCTTCGATTTGTGACGGCTGCTCGAATGGATCGAGTCGAAGGCGACCTCAAGCACGAGACTTTTCTCCACCTCGCGCACGGGCCCGAAGCGTTCGGTCGTATGGTTGCGGACCCATCGGTCGAGCCATTTCAGCTCCTCGTCGGTGAATCCGAAATAGGCCTTTCCAACGGGGAGAAGCTCGCCCTCATCGCTCCAGCAGCCGAACGTATAGTCGGAATAATAGCTCGACCGCTTCCCCGACCCGCGTTGGGCGTACATGAGCACGCAGTCGGCGGTCAGCGGGTCGCGCTTCCACTTGTACCAGAGGCCGACCTTTCGCCCCGGCACATACGGACTGTCGCGGCGCTTCAGCATCACCCCTTCGATCGCTGCGTCGCGAGCGCCGGCTCGGATGGCGGAAAGCTCGTCGAAATCCTTGGCCTCGATCAGCTGCGACAGGTCGAACCGGTCGGGGTCAAGCGCGGGCACGAACGCCTCCAATCGCACGCGCCGATCGGCCCAGGGAAGGCCTCGCACGTCCTCTCCGCCGTCGATCAGCACGTCGTAAAGCCGGACGAACGCGGGAAATTGCTCCTGCATCTTCGCGCTGACAGTCTTCCGGCCGAGTCTTTGCTGCAGCGCGTTGAAGGATGCGGCGGCTCCGCCGTGGAGATCGGCGCTGCCCTGGTCGGAACCGCGAACGAGAAGCTCGCCGTCGAGGACCCCGTCTGTGTCGAAGGCGGCCGCGATCTCCGGGAAGCTTCCCGAGATTTCGTCGCCGGTCCGGCTGTAGAGCCGGGTCTCCCCCGCGGTGCGGACGAGCTGGACGCGGATCCCGTCCCACTTCCACTCGGCCGCATAGTCGTCGAGCGACACCACGGCCTCATCGAGAGGATGCGCGAGCATGAACGGCCGGAAGACCGGCATGTCCTGGGGCATCGGCTGCGGGCCACGCCCTTCGGCCCAGGCGAACAGTTCGTCATAGGGCGGGACGAGCGCGTGCCACACCTCTTCGACCGCATCGACGTCCAGGCCGAACGCATTGGCGAGCGCCTGCTTCGCGAGCCTTGCCGAGACGCCGATGCGAAGATTGCCGGTCGCGAGCTTTAGAAGCGCGAACCGGCCGGACGCGTCCAGATGGTCGAGCATTTCCGCGAGCACCTGGGGCGCGCTGACCCGGCCGGCGCTCCCAAGCCGCTCCACCGCGTCAGAGATTGAGATCGTGCCGTCGTCCAGATCCGGCTCGCCGCCCGGCGCCGACCAGAGCAGCGAGACCGTCTCGGCCATGTCGCCCACATAGTCGCGGCTCATGTAGAGGAGCACCGGATCGACCCGCTCTTCGGCGACCGCGCGAACCGCCGCGCCTTTGACCGTCGCGATGCTTAGCGAGCCCGTGAGGGCAGCGAGCGCGACTCCGCGGTCCGGGTCCGGCGTCTCCTTCAGATAATCGCCGATCAGCTTTAGCTTGGTGTTTCGCGACCGGGTGTAGGCGAGGTCGTCGAGGAGCTGCGAGAAGGCGCGCATGGCTTCCACTATCACGTCATTACAGCGAAGGCTGGAATCTACCCTCGAGGAAACGCGCGACTTCGACGTTGCGGCTAATCCCACCGAGACCCCAGCCTTCGCTGGGGTGACAAAATTGGAATTTAGTTCAGGCGGAGCGCCAGAGCGGCGAGGATCGACGTTCGATCGGCGGCGGATTCGCTTTGCAGCGCCTCGTCGAAATGCTCGAGGCAGCACTGGGTCGCGACTCGGTGCCCCGGCAGAAGCGCAAGCTGCGCGGAACGGTGCATCAGCCCCTCGAGCGTGGCCAATCCATTATCGACCGCCAGCTGACGGATGGCGTCGATCTTCGAATAAAGCTCCAGCGGGGAGAGGCGGGGCCCGGCGTCGCGGATTTCCGCGATACGAACACCTAGCTGCGAGCGAACCTTCGCGAGCGGATCAGCGTCCATTCCGAGCCTCCTTTGAACGCAGAATCTCCCAAGAAGGTTAAGCTGTCGTTACGAAGCGGTGTCGGTTAGGATTGTGCTCGCGACGCCGGTGTGTGGGGGCCCATGATTCTCCGTCGAATCCGCGAGCATGTCGGACATCACAACTGGTTCGCGGTCGCGATCGACTTCATCATCGTCGTAATTGGCGTCTTCGTCGGCATCCAGGCCAGCAACTGGAACCAGGCCCGAGTCGAGCGCCAGCAGGCGCGCGACTATCGGGCGATGTTGCGGAACGATCTCGACGAGAACCTCTCCAACCTCGCAACTCGGCGGCGCTATTACAGCTGGGTCAAGAGAGAGGCGCTGGCGACGCTCGCGGACCTCGAGCGACCGGCCGACAATCTCGACGACCAGTTCCTCGTCCACGCCTACCAGGCGACTCAAATCCTGCCGTGGGCGCTCAAGCGGAACACCTACGACGAGATCTTGTCGGTCGGAGCCATGGCGAGCCTTGGCGATCCGCTGCTGCGGGACAAGATTTCAAACTATTACGTCACGTCGGACGTGACCGGCCTCAATATCTCGGTCATTCCCCCCTATCGGGAGATAGCGCGGCGAGTCATGCCTTATGCCGCGCAGCAGGCGATCCGGGCGCGCTGCAACGAAAAGATCGTTCAGAACAGCCACGGCTCCAATGACACCATCCTGCCCGAAGGCCCGTGCGCGCTCGGCCTCGATTCGGCGACCGTTCGCAAAGCGGTGATCCAGGTGCACGATTGGCCGGGCCTCGCCCTTGACCTCAATCGCCAGCTGGTCGATCTCGACCAGAAGCTGTTCAGCGTCGACGCCATCACCCGGCGAGCGACGACGCTCAAGGCTGCGCTCAAGGACGCGGACAGCTAGCGTCAAACTTGACAAAAGCGCGCCTGCGCATCAGAGGCACGGCGGCAATGGGCGGCGGAAGGCCGCTTTTGTTTTTTCAAGCATTTGGGACTCTTCCGATGGCCAAGCCGGCAACCGTCAAGATCAAGCTCGTCAGCAGCGCCGATACAGGCTTCTTCTATGTGACGAAGAAGAATCCGCGCACCCAGACGGAAAAGCTCAGCTTCCGCAAGTACGACCCGGTCGCGCGCAAGCACGTCGAGTTCAAGGAAGCGAAGATCAAATAGCGGGGACGGGAAGCTTTCCGTCCGCGCCCTGGATACCCAGAAGCTCGTTCACCTGGGCCACGAATTTCGCAACCGAAATCGGCTTCGACACATAGGCCTGCGCTCCGGCGGATCGGATGCGCTCCTCATCAGCCGCTGCCGCATAAGCCGTGACCGCCATGATCGGCACGTCCTTCAGAGCCTTGTCGTCTCGGATCAGGCGTATGAGGTCGAGGCCGGTCACGTGCGGCAGCTGGATGTCGGTAATGACCAGGTCCGGGCCGAATTCCCTCGCTTCGTCGAGCGCGAACCGGCCGTCCGTCACGGCACGCGCATCGTGACCGTGCGCAGCCAGGAGGTCGCAGAACAGTTTGACGTTCAGCGCATTGTCTTCAACGATGAGAATTCTCGCCAAACTTCTGCTCCGTATCTTCCAGCCGCAAGTCTAGGCGATGGCTGAGCCAACGCCAACCGACGCGCATGCGATCGCGCTTCTTGCTCTCGCCATGGCTGTTTCCGACGAACGTCGGGCGCGGCGGTTCCTTGACCTGACCGGAATCGGGACAGATGAGCTTCGCGCGCGGGCCGGCGAGCCGGAGCTTCTCGCGGCGCTTATCAGGTTCCTGGAGGCACACGAGCCCGACCTGGTGTCGGTCGCGGATGCCATGGACGTGAGACCCGAGGTGCTGGTCGCAAGCCGCATCGAACTCGAGGGGATGGAATGACGAAGACAATCCTTGTCACCGGCGCGACCGCTGGATTCGGAGAAGCAGCCGCCCGCCGGTTCGCCGCGGAAGGCTGGCGGGTCATCGGCACTGGCCGCCGCGGCGAGCTTCTTCGCTCGCTGGGCGACGAGCTCGGCGATTCCTTCCTCGGGCTCGAGGTCGACATGCGCGACGTGGACGCTCTTGGCGACCTCGCGAGATTGTCCCCGCCGTGGAGCGAAATCGACGTCCTGCTCAACAATGCCGGGCTTGCTCCGCCAACGGACGCGCTTCAGGAGACGGATTGGGAAAAGATCGAGCAGGTGATCGACACCAATGTCACCGGCCTCGTTGCGCTGACCCGCGCGCTCCTGCCAACGCTCGTCGAGCGCAGGGGGCAAATCATCAACCTGTCCTCCGTCGCAGCGACATATCCGTACAAGGGCGGCGCCGTTTACGCGGGCACGAAAGCCTTCGTCCGGCAATTTTCCCTGGACCTGCGATGCGATCTCGCCGGCACCGGAGTCCGGGTCACCTCGGTCGAGCCTGGAATGGCCGAGACGGAGTTCACGATCGTCCGCACCGGCGGCGACAAAGCCGCATCGGACAAGCTGTACGCCGGCATGGATCCGATGACTCCCGAAGATTTCGCGGACCTCTTCTGGTGGCTCGCCAACCTGCCGCCCCGCCTCAACATCAACACCATAGAGCTCATGCCCGTCAGCCAGAGCTGGGCAGGCTTCTCGGTGGAGCGAGAGGGTTGACCGCCGCGCCCCGGCGGTGTTGAGGCTCGGGCCATGAGCATCGACCAGCGCCTAGCCGAACTCGGCATCGACCTTCCCGAACCCGCTGCCCCGGTGGCGGCCTATGTGCCCGCCGTCGAGACCGGCGGACTGCTTCATGTCTCCGGTCAGATCAGCATGCGCGAGGACGGCAGCCTCATTGTCGGGCGCCTCGGCGATGACATCGCGCTCGAAGGCGGGATCGCCGCCGCCCGCCGTTGCGGGATCATGCTTCTCGCCCAGATCCGGGCCTCGCTCGGATCGCTCGACCGCGTCGAGCGCGTGGTGAAGCTGGGAGTCTTCGTGAACAGCGCCGCCTCCTTCACTGACCAGCCGAAGGTCGCCAACGGTGCGTCGGAGCTGATGCAGGAGGTCTTCGGAGAGGCCGGCCGGCACGCTCGAAGCGCGGTTGGCGTCCCGGTCCTTCCGCTTGGAGTCGCGGTCGAAGTCGACGCAATCGTGGCCGTGAAGCCCTAGTTTCCAAGCACTTGCCTGCCCATAAAGGGGTATGGCCGACCGCGAATCGGAAGTCCTCGCCCGAATTGCACCGGGCGTCAGCGCGATTGACGCCGCCTCATGGGACGCGGTCGCGGGCCCGCATCCCTTCGTCAGCCACGCTTTCCTGGAAGCCGTCGAGCACTCGAAAAGCGTGGGTCCGGGCACGGGCTGGACTCCGGCGCCGGTCCTGGTCGAGGAGGCTTCGCGGCTCATCGCCGCCGCACCTGCCTATCTGAAGACCCACAGCCAGGGCGAATATGTCTTCGACCATGGCTGGGCCGATGCGTGGGAGCGCGCAGGCGGCGCTTATTATCCGAAGTTGCAGGTAGCAGTCCCATTTACTCCGGTGCCGGGACCCCGCCTGCTCGGGTCGAGACCGCAACAGCTGCTTGCAGCGTTGGAGGCTGTGACCATCCAGAACGATTTGTCCTCGGCGCACATCGCTTTTGTAGAAGAGGGGGACGCCGGAGAGGCCGAGCGCCGCGACTGGCTGATCCGCCTCGGGCTCCAATACCACTGGCTCAACCGCGGCTACCGCGACTTCGACGACTTCCTCGACTCGTTGACCAGCCGGAAGCGCAAGGCGATCCGCAAGGAGCGCGCCGCCGCCCGGGAAGGGCTGGAGATCCGTGCTCTAACGGGGTCGGAAATAGGAACGGCAGAGTGGGGCGCCATGTGGCGCTTCTATCAGGACACGGGCAGGCGCAAGTGGGGGCACCCGTACCTGACGCGTGAGTTCTTCGACCGAATCGGCGAGACGATGGGGGACAGGCTGCTGCTCTTCCTGGCTTATCGCGGGCCGAAGCCGATCGCGGGAGCGCTCAACGTCATCGGACCGGACGCGCTCTATGGCCGCTATTGGGGAACGATCGCCGAGGTCCGCTTCCTTCACTTCGAGCTCAGCTATTACCAGGCGATCGAGTGGGCCTGTCGCCATGGCCTCAAGTCGGTCCAGGCGGGCGCGCAGGGCGAGCACAAGCTCGGGCGCGGCTACGAACCGGTCATCACGAAATCCGCGCACTTCATTGCGGATCCCGGCTTTCGCCGCGCGGTCGCGGATTTCCTTGGGCAGGAGCGCGAGGCGGTAGCTGCGGAAGCGGAGTGGCTGGCGCGGGACCTGCCCTACCGTTCTTCGGCGTCCGAATAGAGCCCGACCTTACGGCCGCTCGAATCGGCGCGGGCGCGGTACATTCCAGGAGTCGTGAATCCCCACGCCATTTCCCCGGTAGGCGCTACGGCGATCAGGCCGCCGGTTCCGCCCAATGACCGGACATCTGCGAGTGTGCGGTCCAGCGCCTGCTGCAGCGATTCGCCGCCCGTCTTCACGCGCTCGGCGACCTGGTACGCCGCAAGCGCCCGGATGAAATACTCGCCCGATCCCGTTGCGGAGACCGCAGCTGAGCCGTCGTCCGCATAGGTGCCGGCGCCGATGATCGGGGAATCGCCGATACGGCCCCAGCGCTTCCCGGTCAGCCCTCCGGTCGACGTTGCGGCAGCGACATGGCCGTTGGAATCCAGAGCGACAGCACCAACGGTCCCATATTTCAGGCCGACGTCAAAATGGTCCCCCTTGGTCGCCATCATCTCGTCGAGCTGTCTCCGCCGTTCGGGAGTGGCGAACCAGCTGTTGTCGACTTGCTCGAGCCCCTGGTCGCGCGAGAATTGGTCGGCGCCTCGTCCACGCAGCAGGACATGCGGCGAATGATCCTTCACCGCTCGGGCGAGGCTCACCGGGTGGCGAGTCTCGGTCACTCCCGTGACCGCCCCGCAGGAGCGATCGCTGCCATCCATGATCGCGGCGTCAAGCTCGTTGCGGCCCTCATAGGTGAAGACCGCGCCCCGTCCGGCGTTGAAGTTCGGATCGTCTTCGAGCTCGCAAACGGCCGACTCGACCGCATCGACGGCGCTTCCGCCGCCTTCAAGGACTTCCGAGCCGGTCAACAGCGCATGGTCGAGCGCGGCCCGCAGATCGCGGTCCTGATCGGGCGCGGTCCGGCCCCTTTCGATAACCCCGGCGCCGCCGTGTATGACCAGCTTCCATTGCTGCTTCTGCATGACTCCCTTTTGGACAGCAGAGAGATCGATGAAAAGGGCGGCAAGCATTTTGGCTTGACTCGCTTTCCCGTAAGTCGATATAAATATGATATCAAATTAGGGAGGCAAAAGTGGCCAGGGACAAAGTCATCGCGCTGACGGCGACCAGCGAACGGCCGGCATCGACTCTAAGCGGTTATCCGATGCTGGTGGTCGCAGTGCTCGCGATCGCCATCGACATATACGGGATCGTGCAGGTCGCCAACAGCGACTCCCGCGTTGCAGGGCTCGCCGGCATCGTCGTCGGGACGCTCCTTTTCGTCCTCATCCTTCCGGGCTTCTACATGCTGCAGCCGAACCAGGCCGCGGCGATCACCTTGTTCGGTGATTATCGCGGGACGGACCGGAGCACTGGGCTAAGGTGGACCTGGCCGTGGATGGGTAAGAAGAAGGTGTCGGTCCGCGCCAACAACTTCATTTCCGAGAAGATCAAGGTGAACGACCTTCGCGGAAACCCAATCGAGATGGCGGCGCAGATCATGTGGCGTGTCGTCGACAGCGCGCAGGCCCTGTTCGACGTCGACGATTACAAGCAATTCGTCCGTGTGCAGGTCGAAGCGGCCATAAGGACGATCGGCTCGCGTTATCCTTATGACGATTTCGAGCATCTCGAAGTCACTCTTCGGGGCAACCATGACGAAGTGGGCGTGGAATTGCGAAAGGAGCTTCAAGCGCGGCTCGCGGTCGCCGGGATCACCATCGACGAATGCGGCTTCACCTACCTCGCCTACGCCACGGAGATCGCGGGTGCGATGCTTCGACGCCAGCAGGCGCAGGCCGTCGTCGCGGCGCGCAAGACGCTGGTGGAGGGGGCAGTCGGGATGGTCGAGATGGCTCTTGCCGCACTGTCGGAGAAAGGCGTGGTCGAGCTTGACGACGAGCGCCGTGCGGCGATGGTCTCCAACCTGATGGTCGTACTGTGCGGCGAGCGCGACACCCAGCCAGTCGTCAACACTGGCACGCTCTACACCTAAGCCATGGCCGATGGCAGCGAGCGCAAAGCGTACCCGCTACGCGTCGACCCCATCTTGTGGGCGGCGGTCGAGCGCTGCGCCGCCGCCGACCTGAGGAGTGTCAATGCGCAGGTCGAATGCCTGCTTCGCGAGGCGCTGAGTGCGCGGGGCATCAAGCTTAAATCGCCGCCGCCGCGCAGGCGCGGGCGGCCGCCGAAAGGAGAAGGGCGATGAGCAACGAGCCCGAATGGTTCGCGGCCAAGCGCTACGGCTATGGCGCCAGCCAACCGATCGCCTGGCAAGGCTGGTTGGTTCTCCTCGCCTTCTTTGTCGTCGTTGGACTGGCGGCTTACTTTTTCGCGACCCGGCCCTTGCCCCTGTTCGCGGTCCTGCTTCCGGCCATCGTGGCGCTGGTTGTCGTCACCAATCGCACGACGCGTGGCGGCTGGCGCTGGCGCTGGGGCGAGAAG
>JBKPOU010000033.1:0-3798 GCA_046733255.1 Pseudomonadota bacterium | reverse complement strand
GCGGCCTGCTGGATTTCTTCGACGCTCACGCCCTGGCCGCGCCGGGCGATCGCCCACACCAACGACGAGCGGTTTCCCGAGCGGCAGTAAGCGAGCACGGTCCCGGCGGCCGCTTCGAAAGCTTCCTGCATCGCCTCGCCGTCCGAAGGGCCGATCCCACGGATGATCGGCACGTTCCGGAAGGCGACGCCCGCCTCTTCGGCTGCCGCTTCGATGTCCGCGGCATTCGGCTGGCCCGGCTCCTCGCCGTCCGGCCGGTTGCAGACGATCATGGTCACGCCCGACGATTTGAGCCTGGCCACGTCAGCGGGCTGGATCTGCCCGCTGACCAGGGTCTTCTCGTCGAGCTTCCGGATCATCCGCGATCGCCGCGCTCCGGTTCCGGAGCTGGCTGCGGCGCGGGTGCGGGTGCGGCGGCGGTTCCAGGCGCAGGCGGCGGCGAAGCGCCGGCACCGGTCAGCCCGTAATATTCCAGATAGGGCTGGATGTCGGGGTCGTGCCCGGCGAAGGCCCGGTACATTTCCGCCAGGTCTTCGGTGTTGCCGCGCGACAGAACCATCTCGCGGAAGCGTTGCCCGTTTTCGCGGGTAAGCCCGCCACGCGATTCGAACCACTTGGCAGCGTCCTCGGCGAGCATTCGAGTCCAAGGATAGGCGTAATAGCCGGCCGAATAGCCGCCGCCCCAGATGTGGGCGAAATAGCTGGAGCGATAGCGCGGCGGAACGTCGGCCGTGTCATAACCGCTTGCCGCGAGCGCCTGCGCTTCGAACTTGTCGACGTCCTGCCGCGGAGCGTCGGCGGGAAGCGAATGCCAGTCGAGATCGAGCCGCGCCGCCTCCAGCACCTCGCCATTGTCGAAGCCCTGGTTGAAGGTGCGCGAGCGCTTGATCTTTTCCACCAGCGCCTGCGGGATCGTCTGTCCGGTCTGGTAATGGACCGCGTAGTGCGGAAGCACCTTCGGATCGAGTGCCCAATGCTCGTTGAACTGCGACGGGAACTCCACGAAGTCGCGGGCGACATTGGTCCCCTGCAGCGTCGGATAGGTCTGCGACGCGAACAGGCCGTGGAGCGCGTGGCCGAATTCGTGGAACATCGTCGTCACGTCGTCCCAGCTGATCAGCGCGGGCTGGCCGGGCGCGGGCTTGGTGAAGTTGGCCACGTTGAAGATCACCGGCTTGGTGCCGCGAAGGTAGGACTGGTTGACGAGGTTCGACATCCAGGCGCCGCCGCCCTTGTTGTCGCGCTTCCAGTAATCGAACGACATCAGGCCGATCGTCTTGCCGTCGGTATCGAGGACCTCGTATGTCATCATGTCCGGGCTCCAGGTCGGGATGTCGTGACGTTCCTTGAACGTGATCCCGTACAGCTGGTTGGCGGCATAGAAGACCCCGTCGGTAAGCACCTTGTGGATCTCGAAATAGGGCTTCAGCTCGTCCTGGTTGAGGTCATAGCGCTGCTTGCGGATCTGCTCCGCATAATAGTTCCAGTCGGCAGCCGTCGGAGTGAAGTTCGCGCCCTGCGATTTCGCGAGCGCCACGATGTCCGTCCATTCCTGCCTCTGCTTGGCCGCGGTTGCGGGAGCGAGCCGTGTAAGGAAGCCCAGCGCCGTCGCGCGGTCCTTCGCCATCTGGTCGTAGAGCGCGTAATCGGCCCAGTTCGTGTAGCCGAGCAGCGCGGCCTTCTGCGCACGCAGCTGGGCGATCTCGGTGATAATGTTGCGCGTGTCGTTGGCGTCGCCGTGCTCGGCGCGATTGATGCTCGCGTCGAACAGGGCCTGGCGGGTCTCATGGCTGCTCAGTGACGTGGCTGCAGGCTGCCGCGTCGTGTTCTGAAGCGGAAGCACGTAGCCGTCGACCTTGCGGCCCTTCGCCGCCTCCGCGGCTGCGGCAATTTCAGCATCCGACATTCCCGCGAGCGCCGCTTTGTCGGAAAGGTGGACCGCTCCGGCCTTGGTCGCCGCCAGCAGCTTCTGCGAGAAGTCGGTCTGGAGCGTGCTCAGCCGCTCGTTCATCTGCTTGAGCTGCGTCTGCTTTTCCGGTGACAGCTCGGCCCCCGCATGGACGAACTGCTTGTAATAGACGTCGAGAAGCTTCGCCTGCTCGGGGTTGAGGTTGAGGCTGGCCTGGCTGTCGTGAAGAGTCTTCACGCGCTGGAACAGCTTCTCGTTGAGGAAGATGTAATCGCTGTGCGCTGCAAGCAGCGGCGCGGTCTTCGAATCCACGTCCTGCAGGGTGTCGTTGGTGTTGGCTCCGTTCACCGCCGAAAACGCGAGATAGGCGCGTTCGAGAAGCTGGCCCGACCGTTCCAGCGGGACGAGCGTGTTGTTGAAGGTCGGCGGCGCCGGGTTGTTGGCGACCTGGGCGACCTCAGCCTTCTGCTGGGCCATGCCGGCCATGATCGCCGGCAGATAATCGCTGTCCTTGATCGTCGAGAAGTCCGGCGTCTGCAGATAGAGGGCGCTCGGCTTGGCGAACGGGTTCGACGCGGGAAGCGTCGCGGACGCCTCGGCGGAGCCCGAAGCCGGCTGCGCGGCGAAAGCGGGAGTCGAAACGGCAAGTGCGGCAGCGGTCAGCAGTATCGTGCGGAGCATGGCATATCCTTGGTTAGCGCTCGCTTCCTGTTCGGAGGCGCGGCTTGACGCAAGGCTGAATGCGCGGATTCGCGCGAAAAATCTACAGACGGCGGTCAGCCCTGGCTGGTCTCGGCGGACTCCTGCCAGGACCGGACTGCGGCAAGCAACTCTTCGCCATAGCGTTCGAGCTTCGATTCCCCGACGCCGTTGACTTCGGAGAGCTCCGCGAGCGATTGCGGACGTGCAGCCGCGATGTCACGCAGGGTCGAATCGTGGAACACCACATAGGCCGGAACGCCGGCCGCGGCCGCGAGCTCGCGCCGTGTTTCGCGAAGCCGCTCGAACAACGGGTCATCCTCGCCGTCGCCGTGCCGGCCGCGCGCGCGGCGCCTGCGCGGCGGTGGAAGGGCGATCTCGAGCTTCTCTTCGCCCTTCAGGATCGGTTTGGCTCCCGGTCCGAACGACAGTCCGCCATAGGCATCGGCACGGAGCGCATCGCGAGCGATCAGCGCACGGGCAACCGGTTGCATGAGCGCGACTTCCTCGTCGGAGGCGATCCCGTACACCGACAGCCGATCGTGACCGAAGCGGCGAACCTTCTCGCTGTCGCTTCCGGCCAGCACGTCGATTAAATGGCCGGCGCCGAAACGCATCTCGGTCCGGAAGGCCGCGGAGAGGAATTTGCGGGCGGCTTCGGTCGCGTCGATCGTCGAGGGCGGGGCGAGGCAATTGTCGCAATTGCCGCATCGCTCAGGCGGCGATTCCCCGAAGTGGCGGAGCAGGATCGCACGGCGGCAGGAGGACGCCTCCACCAGCGCCGCGAGCGCATTCAGCCGCTCGCGTTCGCCTTGCCTTCGCTCCGGCTCCATCTCCGTCTCGATGCGCTTCCTGGCCGTCGCAAAATCGCTCGCCGCCCAGAACAGCCACGCCTCGGCGGGGTCGCCGTCGCGGCCCGCGCGGCCGGTTTCCTGGTAATAAGCCTCGATCGACTTGGGCACTCCCGCATGGGCGACAAAGCGGACGTCGGGCTTGTCGATTCCCATGCCGAAGGCGACCGTCGCGGCCATCACCATGTCCTCGGACTCGACGAATGCCGCCTGGTTGCGGGCCCGGACCGCGGGATCGAGGCCAGCGTGATAGGGAAGGGCGCGGCGGCCTTTCGACGCCAGCTTCTCCGCGATCCGCTCAGCCTTGTCGCGGCTGGGCACATAGACGATCCCCGGCCC
>JBKPOU010000032.1:0-35966 GCA_046733255.1 Pseudomonadota bacterium | reverse complement strand
CGCCCCGGCCTGTCGCTCTACGGCGGCATTCCGCGGGTGGAAGCGGAGGGAAATATCCGCCAGGTCGCGCGGGTCGACGCGGAAATCGTCCAGCGCCGAACAATTCCGGCCGGTGAAAGCTGCGGCTATGGCGCGACCTTTGCCGCGGGGGCCACCACGGAGGCCGCAATCCTCAACATCGGTTACGCCGACGGTTATTTGCGCGGCTTTTCCTCGCGCGGATCGGCTTTCGCCGGGGAATTCGCGCTGCCAGTTCTCGGCCGGGTTTCGATGGATCTGATCGCGGTGAACGTGAATGCGGCGCCTCAGCTGACGGAAGGCGACTGGGTTGAGCTGGACTACGATCTTCCGACAGCGTCTCAGGCTTCGGGGCTTACGCAGTATGAGCTGCTGACGACCCTGGGCTCGCGCTTCGAGCGGATTTGGATTTAGGAGGCGGGGTCTTCGGCTTGTAGCGGCAAAGGTCCGCGACTACGCAGCGCCAGCATTCCGGCGTCCGCGCCTTGCAGGTGTAGCGGCCGTGAAGGATCAGCCAGTGGTGGGCGTCGCGCCGAAAGGGCTGGGGCACGATCTTTTCCAGCTTCGCTTCGACCTCGTCCGGAGTCTTTCCAGGAGCGAGGCCGGTTCGATTGGAGACTCGGAAAACATGCGTGTCGACCGCGAAGGTCTCGTCGCCGAAAGCGGTGTTGAGGACGACGTTCGCGGTCTTGCGGCCGACGCCCGACAGCGACTGAAGTTCCTCGCGGGTTCGCGGCACTTCTCCGCCGAAATCGCGGATCAGGGCATCGGAAAGCGCCACGACGTGCCTGGCCTTGGTGTTGAACAGGCCGATCGTCTTGATCGCGTCGCGGAGCTCGTCCTCGCCGAGCGCAACCATCTGCTTTGGAGTCTTCACCTTCGCAAACAGCGGCTTGCAAGCGATGTTGACGCTCGCGTCGGTCGCCTGGGCGGAGAGGACGACGGCGACGAGAAGCTGATACGCATTGCCGGATTCGAGCTCGGTCGTCGGTGAAGGATTGTCCTCCGCGAGCCGGCGGAAGAATTCGAAGACGTCGTCTTTCTTCACAGATCGCCGATGACGTCGCGCATCGAATAGAGGCCGGCGGCCCTACCGGCTAGGAAGCGCGCCGCGGCGAGGGCTCCGCGAGCGAAGATCATCCGGTTCTCGGCGCGGTGGGAAAGGATGAGCCGCTCGTCGCGCCCGGCGAAGATCACGTCATGTTCGCCGGCGACAGTTCCGCCACGAAGCGAAGCGAAGCCGATCGCGCCTTGCTCGCGCTTAAGGCCGGTTCCCTCGCGACCGCGTTCGGCCTCGAGTGGAGCTCCACGGCCAGACGCGGCTGCCTCGCCGAGCGCGAGTGCCGTCCCCGAAGGTGCATCGGCTTTCATCCGGTGGTGCATCTCGACGATTTCGATGTCCCAGTCGGGCCCGAGCGCCTTGGCTGTCCGCTCGACCAGGTCGGAAAGGACGGCAACGCCGACGGACGTGTTCGCGGCGCGAAGGACAGCGACAGTCTTTGCAGCCGCGGCAATCTGCTCGTCCGCCTCGGCGCCGAGACCGGTGGTTCCAACGAGGATGGGCGTGCCCGCCGAAACCGCACGACCAAGGCTATCCTTGAGTGCCGCTGGAGCCGAGAAATCGACCAGCACGTCTCCGCCGTCGGCGACGATCTCGAACCCATCACTTTCGGCAGCTGCGGCGGCGATCGCTTTGCCCATGCGTCCGTCAGGCGCGAACAGATTGATGCGAATTGCGCTCATCGCGCGGTTGTTAGCCGAGCCGTTCCTGCAGGGCCAGCGCCGCCGCCGGGGCCTTCACCTTGGCGCCGTTGATCATGAACACATAAGCGTCGCGGCCAGCTTCGGCCCAGCGCTCAACGCGTTTCGCTAGCTCGTCCAGCCTGGCGCCCGGATAGCCCGTCGGCTCATCCTCCTTCATGCATTGGAGCCGAGCATAGGCAAAGCTGGCAGTGTCGGCTTCGATGCAGGGGAACTCTTCGTCGTCGCCGAATACGACGGCGACATCATTCTTCCGGCAAAGCTCGAAGAACCGATCGTCGCGGAAGCTGTCGTGACGCGGCTCGATCGCATGGCGAAGCGGCATTCCGTCCAGGTCGCGAGGGAGCACGTCGAAAAAGCCCGCGATGTCCTCCGCGTCGAACTGCCGTCTCGCAGCGAGCATCCAGAGCACTGGCCCCAGCTTGTCGCCAAGAGCGGCCATGCCCTGCGCGAAATAGGTCCTCACGCCCTCAGCCGCGTCGGCGAGCTTGGGCCGGGTCACGCAAAAGCGTGAACCCTTTACCGCGAACTGAAATCCGTCGGGCGCCTCATCGCCCCAGGCCTTCCAGCTCTTCGGGCTCTGGCGCCCGTAGAAGGTCGCGTTGATCTCGATCGCGCCAAACTGGCGTGAGGCATATTCGAGCTCTCGCCGTTGCGGCAGGTCGGGCGGATAGAACGTCCCTCGCCAAGGTGGGTAGGTCCATCCGCCGATCCCGATACGAATGCGTCCGCGCGCCATCTGCCGACAATGCCGCCGGCGGAAGCGCGGTTCCCGTTACTTGCCGGTTGGCGTTCCGGCAGGAGCGTCCTGCGGAGGCGTTGTCGTCGCCGTGTCCGGCGAGGCCGGCGCTTCCGGGGCCGCAGCCTGGGTTGCCAGGTCATTCAGCCTGGTCGTGGTGATGCCCAGGACCGCGCCTTTGTCGCTGCCGCTCACTCCATTGCGCGGGATTCGGACCGACTGGCCGTTGGCAAGCTTGATCTTCACCAGATCCTGGTCGATTTCCTCGATCGTTCCGGCAAGGGTCCCGTCGCTGCCATAGACAGACGCGCCAGGGGCAACCGCGGCACTCGCAGCAGCCATCGCCTGCTCGGTCGCCGCTTCGAGCTGCGCCGCGGTCATCCCGAACAGCAGCTTGCCGTCATTCGCGGTGAACGAGGTCATAGGCAGCTGAACTTCGTGCTTGTCCGTCTTCAGGATCAGGTTCGCGCCGCTGATGCCGCTAACGAGCCCGACCTTGCCGCCACTCGGATCGACGACCTGCATCCCGGGATGGACCTCGGCGGGAGTGGCCGCGAGCGCTGCTGAAAATGAGATAGGCGCCACAGCAAGGGCAGTGGCGACCGCCAGGCGAGCGAGTCCAAGTGATTGCATTTTTTGATAAAACTCCTGTGATGGATTTCTTGCCCCACTTTAACAACAGTCAAGCGGCGAGGGCAAATCGGGCACAGGCGCAAGCCATGAAAATGGGGCGGAGGCCCACGCCTCCGCCCCATCATTCATTCGGACGAGATCAATCGTCGTCGTCGTTGTTGGTCATTTCGCGCATCTCGTCCTTGGCGCTGCCCCAGGCATTCTGGAGCTTGCCTTCGGCCTGGTCGGCCTCGCCGTCGCGCTTCAGCTTGGCGTCGCCGAGGATGTTTCCGGCGCCTTCCTCCATCTTGCCGCCCATCTGCTTCAGGCTGCCTTCGGTGCGGTCATCGTCGATGCGGTCGTCATTGTCGTCCATTGCGATTCTCCTTGGTTTCCAATTGGCTTATCAACGGCTGGAGGAAGGGAAGGTTCTAGAATTCGGACAGCGGCGCTAACGGGATGCGATGGAGAGTCCGTCGAATATCGTCATCCTCACGGGCGCGGGCGTTTCAGCGGAAAGCGGGCTTGCGACGTTCCGCGGGCCCGACGGGCTCTGGGAGGGCCACCGGGTAGAGGACGTCTGCACGCCCGAAGCGTTCATTCGCGATCCAACGCTCGTCCATGCTTTCTATGACGCGCGGCGGGAAAAGCTCGGGACAGCGCAGCCCAACGCCGCTCACGAATCCCTTGCTCGACTCGATTCAGAGTGGGCGGGCGATCTGCTGCTGGTCACCCAGAATGTGGATGACCTGCACGAGCGCGCCGGTTCTAAGCGGCTTCTGCACATGCATGGCGAGTTGACGAAGGGCTGGTGCCTCCGCTGCAACGAGCGTTTCTCGTGGAGCGGACCGATGGGGCGGGCAGCGACATGCCCGGGTTGCGGAACGGCCGGAATGGTTCGGCCGGACATCGTCTGGTTCGGGGAGATGCCGTACGAGATGGAGCGGATCGACGAGGCGCTCCGGCGGTGCGACCTTTTCGTCTCGATCGGTACTTCCGGCGCGGTCTATCCCGCCGCCGGTTTCGTCCAGACCGCACGCTATTATGGCGCTCGGACCCTGGAGATGAACCTCGAGCCGAGCCTCGCAAGCTACATGTTCGACGAAAGCCGCATCGGCCCCGCGGGGCGACTGGTGCCCCAATGGGTCGAGGAAATGCTCGCGGCCTAGTCGGCCCACTCCAGCCCGATGTCGCGATAGAGGGCGCGATCTTCGCCCCAGCGCGGATTGACCTTTACGTGAAGAAAGAGATGCACCTTGCGGCCGAGGTGCTCGGAGATCGCCTGCCTCGCCGCCTGGCCGATTTCCTTGAGCCGCCGCCCGCCCTTGCCGATGACAATGGCTTTCTGGCTGTCCCGCTCGACGAGGATCTGCTGGCGGATCGCGGTCGACCCGTCCGGACGCTCCTCCCATGTCTCGGTCTCGACCGCGGACGCATAGGGCAGCTCCTGGTGAAGCTGCTCGTAGACCTGCTCGCGAGTGAGCTCCGCTGCGACCATCCGGTCGGTCGCGTCCGAAACCTCGTCCTCGGGATAGAGCCAAGGCCCCTCGGGAAGCGACTCGGCCAGCACCGCCTTGAGATCGGGGACGCCATCGCCCTCCGCGGCGCTGATCATGAATACATGGTCCGGCTTCAGCCTCTCGGTCAGCTCCGACGAGAGTCCGAGCAGTTTCTCCTTCTTGACGAGATCGACCTTGTTCAGTGCGAGGAGCAGGGGATGCTGGCGCTTCTCGAGCCCGGCGATGGCCCTCTCGACTTCGCCGTTCATTCCCGCGTCGGAATCTATAACGAGCAGGATGAGGTCGGCATCTTCCGCACCGCTCCACGCGGCCTGGACCATGGCCCGGTCGAGCCGCCGGCGCGGTTGGAAGATTCCTGGTGTGTCGACGAGGAGGATTTGAGCGTCGTCGTGGATGGCAATTCCCATCAGCCGGGCGCGCGTAGTCTGCGCCTTTGCCGAGACGATCGCGACCTTCTGCTCGACCAGCGCATTGACGAGAGTCGATTTGCCGGCGTTCGGCGCGCCGATCACCGCCACGAAGCCGGCTCGCCCATTTTCGCTCATTGCAGCTTTTCCAGGAGCGCTTTCGCCGCCTCGGTTTCCGCGTCCTGCTTGCTCGGGCCCTCGGCTTCCGCCTCGCCCAGGGTCCTGATCGAGACCCTGACGGTGAACTTCGGCGTGTGATGGGCTCCAGTTCGGGAAACGACTTCATAGTTCGGATTGGGCAAGTCGCGGGCCGCCGCCAACTCCTGAAGCGCGGACTTGGGGTGCTTGGGCACGGCACTCTTCTCGTCGATCAGCGGCCCCCAAAGCCGGCGAATGAGAGCTTCGGCGGAATCGAGGCCGGCCTCCAGATAGACGGCTCCGATAAGCGCCTCGACGACGTCGCCGACGACATTGTCGCTCCAGTTCGCGCCGTCGTCGCGGGCCTGCTTCCCGAGGCGAATGAGCGCCGGAAGACCGAGGTCGCGGCCGACGCCGCTGCACGTGATGCGGTCGACGAGCGTATTGAATCGCCGCGACAGATTGCCTTCCGGGTCGCCCGGGAACCGCTCGTACAGCCAGCGAGCCATGACGAGGCCGAGAACGCGATCGCCGAGGAATTCGAGCCGCTCGTAATTGTCGCCCCGGCTGCTCGAATGGGTGAGCGCAGCTTCGAAAAGCGCCAGGTCCTTCGGCTCATGCTCCAGCGTCCCGCCGACGAAGGCCGCGATATCGTCGCTCATTGCGCCCCGCTGTCCAGGCTGTCGCCGAGGCGGGCGGGGCGAAGTGCGCTGAACCATGTCCATGGCTTCACGTAGCTGGAAGTTCCATCGGTGGACCAGAAGATGATGCTCGCCTTTCCGACCAGGTTTTCGACGGGTACGAAGCCGATGCCTCCTTCCTGAACCGAAAATCGGCTGTCGAGGCTGTCGTCGCGGTTGTCGCCCATCAGGAAGAGCTTGCCGGGCGGGACCACGGTCCGCGGAAAATTGTCGGCAAATCCGGCCTCCACCTGGTCGATCACCCTGTAGCTAGCGCCATTGGCGAGCGTTTCGCGGTAGCTCGGATAAACGCAAGCGCGCTCGCCGCCGGTTCCGCTTATCCGCGGCTCGGCCCCCTGCACAGTCCGGCAAGGGCTGTTCGCGGAGATCGGGATCGAAATCGGGCGGGGGTCGCTCCGGCGCGCCGCTTGCCCGTTGAGGATCAGCACGCCGCCCCGAACCTCCACCGTGTCTCCGGGAAGCCCGATGACACGCTTCACATAATCCTCCCCCTCATCGCCGGGCGGGACGAATACCGCAACGTCGCCACGCTTCGGAAGGTTCGAGAAAACTCGGCTTTCGAGCGGCGGAATGCCGAAGGGAAAGCTGTAGCGCGAGAAGCCGTACGGCCATTTCGAGACGACCAGATAGTCGCCAATATAGAGCGCCGGGAGCATCGACCCCGAGGGAATGGTGAACGGCGCGAAGACAAGGCTTCGGAACAGCCAGGCCGCCAATGCCACAAGGAGGACAAAGCGCAGCAGGTTGCCGCGCTCGGCTCGGCGGGCGTTGCGGGCACGGGCGCGCTTCATCGCCTGCATCTGCGGGCGGCGGCGGCGGCACGTCAAGCTATGGCAATATCGCGAGCCGCCGGTATGAGGCGCTGCGATGCCGGACAACGCGTGGAAAGCCATCGAGGACCATGAGCTGAAGCAGCTTGACGAGCTGTTCGCCGGCGATCCTGGCCGCGTGGGGCGTTTCTCCAGGGAAGTCGCGGGGATCTATTTCGATTGGTCGAAGACGCACCTCGACAGCGGATTGCTGGATGCTTTCGAAGCCCTTGCACAAGAGAAAGCATTTGGGCCCGCTCGCGACGCCTTGTTCGCGGGCGAGATTGTCAATCCGACCGAAGGCCGCCCTGCGGAGCATGTCGCCGAGCGTGGATCAGGCGGTGCCGATGCAGTGCAGCTCGCTGCCGAGCGACGGTCACGCACGCGGGCTCTCGTCGACGCGATCGAAGGCGGCGCATTCGGACCGGTTACCGGCATCCTGCACATCGGCATCGGCGGGTCAGTCCTTGGTCCCGAACTTCTCGTGGACGCGCTGGGCCGCTCGGAATCGAAGTTTACGGTCAGCTTCCTGTCGAACATCGACCCGCATGCGTTGACGCAGGCGATCGAGGATCTTGACCCGCCGACGACCTTGGTCGTTGCGGCCTCGAAGACTTTCACCACCTCCGAAACCCTGGCCAATCTCTCGGCCGCCATCGATTGGCTGCGGCGGGCGGGCGTGGCCGATCCCTATGGACGCGTGATCGCCGTAACTGCCGCGCCGGCAGCTGCGGTGGAGGCGGGCATTGACGAAAGCCGGATCCTCCAGTTCTCCGAAGGCGTCGGTGGGCGCTATTCCTTGTGGAGCGCCGTTTCCGTGGCAGTCGCGCTCGCGCTCGGCTGGAATGCGTTCGAGGAGTTGCTGGAGGGCGCGGCCGAGATGGACCGGCGCTTCCGATTTTCGGACGCTGCCGACAACATTCCGCTGATCGCCGCCTTCGCCGACCTCCTCTATACGCAGAAGCTGAAGTGCGGGACGCGCGGCATCTTCCCCTATGACGGGCGTCTTCGACTTCTCGTGCCCTATCTCCAGCAGCTCGACATGGAATCGAACGGCAAATCGGTCACCGCCGCGGGCAAGCCGGTCGGACGTCCTACGGCGCCGATAACGTGGGGCGGTGTCGGCACCGATGCCCAGCACGCCGTCTTCCAGCTGCTCCATCAGGGGACTGCGGTCATCCCGGTCGAGTTTGTAGCGATCGCCGAGGACGATTCGGCCTTGCCCGACCATCATCGGCAACTGCTGCTCAATGCCTTCGCGCAGGGAGCTGCGTTGATGCGGGGAAGCGCCAGCGATGACCCGCACCGGAGCTATGCCGGCAACCGGCCGAGCTCGACGATCCTCCTCGACCGGCTGGATCCGCGAACGCTCGGAGCGCTCATCGCATTCTACGAGCATCGGACGTTCGCCAATGCCGTGCTCCTGGGGGTCAACCCCTTCGACCAGTTCGGCGTAGAGCTTGGAAAGCAGATTGCGCGACAGCTTGCTGAAGGCGAGGGCGGCGGCGATCTCGACCCTTCGACGCGCGCCCTGATGGAAAGGGCGGGGCTCTGATGGCCGATTTCGACCTCTTTGTGATCGGCGCGGGCTCAGGGGGCGTTCGAGCATCGCGCGTGGCGGCCGCGCACGGCGCGAAAGTGGCCGTCGCCGAGGAATATCGCGTCGGCGGAACTTGCGTGATCCGCGGTTGCGTCCCCAAGAAGCTGCTCGTCTACGGCGCGCATTTCGCCGAGGATCTCGATGACGCCGCAATGTTCGGCTGGGACGTTCCGACGAAGACCTTCGACTGGCCCGTGCTTCGCGACAATGTGCTCGCGGAGGTCACTCGTATCGAAGGCGCCTACACCAACACCCTGACCAATCACGATGTCGAGATTTTCCACGAGCGGGCTGTTCTCGCTGGCCCGAATTCCGTTCGCCTCGCGTCAGGCCGCGAGCTCAGCGCCACCAAGATCCTGATAGCCACCGGCGCTCGCCCGCTGATGCCGCGAATGCCGGGGATCGAGCATGCCATCAGCTCCAACGAGACCTTTCATCTCGAGGAAATCCCGAAGCGTATCGTGATCGTCGGCGGCGGCTATATCGCCAACGAATTCGCCGGCATCTTCAACGAGTTCGGTTCAAACGTGACGCTCGTGAACAGAAGTGACGTTCTGCTTCGCGGCTATGACCAGCAGATCGTCGACCGGCTGATCCAGATTTCGCTCCGCAAAGGCATCGACTTCAAGTTCAATTCGCTGATCGAAAAAATAGAGAAGAAGGACGGCAGGCTGAAGCTAACCATGACGGGATGCGAGGACATCGAAGCGGACCAGCTGCTCTTCGCCGTCGGCCGCCAGCCCAATACAGAGGGTCTCGGCTGCGAAGAAGTGGGCGTCGAACTGGGTGACAAGGGTGCCATTAAGGTCGACGACGACAATCGGAGTTCGGTTGAGTCCATCTTCGCGGTCGGCGACGTTACGGATCGCATCCAGCTGACGCCTGTCGCGATCCGCGAGGGCCAAGCATTCGCTGATACGTTCTTCGGCGGCGAGCCGACGAAGGTCGATTACAATTGCATCCCGGCGGCAGTGTTCAGCCACCCGCCGCTAGCCGGTGTCGGGATGACGGAAGGGCAGGCTCGCGAGAAGCTTGGCCCGGTGAAGACCTACACGTCCGATTTCCGGGCTATGAAGAACGTGCTTGCGGGCCGGAACGAACGGTCGCTCTACAAGCTCGTCGTCGAGGACGGTAGCGACCGCATCGTCGGCGTCCACATGATCGGGCCCGACGCTCCGGAGATCCTCCAGGCGGCGGCGATCGCGGTGAAGGCGAGGCTCAAGAAGAGCGACTTCGACGCCACCGTAGCGCTCCACCCGACCATGGCCGAAGAACTGGTGCTGATGCGGTGAGCCAGGACGCGATTGTCATCGGCGCCGGGCACAACGGCTTGACCTGTGCCTTCTATCTCGCCCGAAAAGGGCTGAAGGTCACGATCCTCGAGGCGTCCGACAAGGTCGGAGGCGCGGCCGTGACCGACGAGTTCCTCCCCGGTTTTCGCAACTCGGCGGCCAGCTACACGGTCAGCCTCCTGCAGCCCAAGGTCATCCGCGACATGGAGTTGGAGAGGCACGGGCTGAAGGTCGTGCTCAGGAAGCGCGACAACTTCCTGCCGGGCGACGGCGACTATTTGCTTGCCGGCCGCGGCGGGCTGACGCGCAAGGAGATCAAGCGGCTCAACCCGCCCGACGCGGACGGGTACGACCGTTACATCGCCGAGCTGGAGACGGTCGTCCGGCTGCTCAAGAAGTGGCTCCTCCGCGCCCCGCCCAACGTCGGCCGGAAAATCAGCGCGATTCCCAAGCTGCTGAGCCTCGGCCGCGACATGGCCGGCCTTTCGCTAGCCGAGACCCGGACGGTCTTCGATTTCGCGGTGAAGAGCGCCGGAGACATACTCGACCGGCATTTCGAGGCCGAGCTCACAAAGGCGCTGTTCGGTTTCGACGGAGTGGTCGGCAACTTCGCATCGCCATACGATTCCGGTACGGCGTACGTCCTCCTACATCACCTATTTGGTGAAGCAGCGGGGGTCGAGGGCGCCTGGGGGCACGCGATCGGGGGAATGGGGTCGATCACCCAGGCGATGGCTCGGGCATGCCGGGAGAAGGGCGTCGACATCGTCCTCAACGCTCCGGTCGAGGAGATCATCGTCGAGCGCGGCCGCGTGGCCGGAGTGGTGACGGGCGGGAAGGCAATGCGCTCAGACATCGTCGTGGCAGGCGTCAATCCCAAGCTCCTGTTCGACCGGCTCATTCCCGACGGCGCGGTCAATGGCGACGTCGCGGCCCGAATGCACAACTGGCGGTGCGAAAGCGCGACCTTCCGCATGAACGTTGCGCTTTCGGAGCTTCCGAAGTTCACCGTCCTTCCAAAGAAGGGCGATCATTTGACCGCCGGGATCATCGTCGCGCCGAGCCTTGGCTACATGGACCGCGCCTATGTCGATGCGCGGGTGAATGGCTGGACGAAGCGGCCGATCGTCGAGATGTTGATCCCGACGACCCTCGACCCGGGACTGGCGCCCAAGGGCAAGCATGTGGCGTCGCTCTTCTGTCAGCATTTCCGCTACGACCTCGGACCGGGAAGAAGCTGGGACAAGGAGCGCGAAGCGGCCGGGGACGCCATCGTTGCGACGGTCGATTCCCACGCGCCTGGCTTTGCGAGATCGATCCTCGGCCGGCAGATCCACTCGCCGCTCGACCTGGA
The DNA here is from genome assembly GCA_046733255.1 of Pseudomonadota bacterium. GTDB lineage: Bacteria > Pseudomonadota > Alphaproteobacteria > Sphingomonadales > Sphingomonadaceae > Sphingomicrobium. The sequence continues at coordinate 25,015 of JBKPOU010000032.1, read as the reverse complement.
GCGCCGCTTCGGCCTCATCGGCGGCGACATCTTTCACGGCAAGATGAGCCTGGACCAGCTGTTCAGCGCCCGGCCGATGATCGGCGCGGCCGACTACCGGATGCCGCTCAAGGGCCTGTATCTGTGCGGCTCTGGAGCGCATCCAGGCGGCGGAGTGACGGGTGCGCCAGGCCACAATGCGGCGCACGCGATCCTCGCCGACCGCAGGCCCTGGTCCAGGCGGCATAAGTGAACGCGCCTCTAGCCGGGATAAAGGTCCTCGATCTCAGCCGCGTGCTTGCCGGCCCCTGGTGCACGCAGCTGCTGGCCGATCTGGGCGCGGACGTGATCAAGGTCGAGCGGCCGGGCGCCGGCGACGATACAAGGCACTGGGGGCCGCCCTGGCACGAGCGCGATGGTGAGAAGGTCGCGGCCTATTTCCTCTCCGCCAACCGCGGGAAGAAGTCTGCCGCAATCGATTTCGCGACCGAAGAGGGCGCAGCGCTGGTTCGCCGGCTCGCCCAAACGTCCGATGTCGTGGTCGAGAATTTCAAGGTCGGCGGCCTCGCCAGGTTCGGCCTCGACGCGGCCTCGCTACGCGAGCTGAACCCCCGCCTCGTCATCGCTTCGATCACCGGCTTCGGCCAGGACGGACCGTATGCGGGCCGCGCCGGTTACGATTACATCATTCAGGGCATGGGCGGCCTTATGAGCATCACCGGCAAGCCCGACTCGGAGCCCGGCGGCGAGCCTATGCGGGTTGGGGTGGCCGTCGCGGACCTGTTCACCGGCATGTACACGGCGGTGGCGATACTTTCCGCGCTCTACCGCCGGGAGAAGACCGGGGAGGGCGCCACCGTCGACATGGCTCTCTTCGACACCCAGGTGGCGATGCTGGCGAACCAGGCGTCGAACGCGCTCGTCTCAGGCGAAGACCCCCCGAGGCAGGGCAACACGCACCCCAACATCGTTCCCTACCAGACGTTCGAGACGGCCGATCGGCGGATCATCGTCGCCGTGGGCAACGACCGCCAGTTCGCGCGGCTTACCGAAATGTGCGGCCATTCGGAATGGAGCCGCGACGGACGGTTCGGGACCAATGCTGCAAGGGTGGCCCATCGCGACGAGTTGGTCGGCCTGATCGCCGGCGAAATCCGCACTCGCCCCGCCGCCGAATGGCTGGAGATGCTTGAGAAAGCGGGCATCCCTGCAGGGCCGATCAACACCGTCACCCAGGCGCTGTCCGACATCCAGGCCGAGCATCGTTCGATGGTGCGGACTCTGGCCGGAACCCCGATCGTCGGTTCACCGGTCAGGATCGACGGCGAACGGTCAGACAGCGAGCTTCCGCCGCCAAGGCTGGGCGAGCATACTGGCCAGGTGCTCCACGAATTGGGCCTTGGCGCAACGGAGATCGCCCGGCTGAAGCAACAGGGGATCGCCGTCTAGATCCCGCGACGACTCACTCCGCCTGCGGGGATCCATCCACCAGCACGTCGAGCTGGTTCATGCAGCCGTTGGCGATCAGCGATTGCGCGGTGCTGACCGTGTCGCTTGGCGGATCGGCGATCGTCACAAAGGTCACCCGCGCCGTATCGCCGCTTTGCGTCTGGCTGAGCTGATATTCGGCACCGCTCTTCACCGGAAGCGAAGCAGGCCACTGGATCGTGTCCTTCCCGGCCGGCCAATCGAGCGTCTGCTCGGTACCGCCGCCGCGGATCGTGATCTGGATCGCCTCGTCCTTCTCGGGGCGCCAGAGCGTCAGCTTGCCCGAATTGGAGACGCAAAGCTTCCCGCTCTGGGTGACGTCGAGGTTCCACGGGCTCGGATTCAATGCGACGTCTCCGCTACGCATCGCACTGAAACGCGCGCGGCGGCCCGAGGACGCCGCAAGGCCGTCCCCCGAGGACGCGACGGAAAAGGTTCCGGGGCCGCGCAGCATTCGCGCGCCATTGGTGTTGAGGAGCATGACGCTGTCACCGGCCTGGAGCTGGATCTTCGCATTCTCCGGCAATGCCTTGCCCGGAGGGTAGACCTTCGCCGAAGGGCCGGCGGCGCGGACGACCAGCACGGTTGCGAGCGACGCGGTGGACGCCGCGAGCATCGCTGTGGCCGCGCCGATCTTCATCAGCCTAACCGTCCTCATCTGGCGGGCCCTCCCAAGCTACCTGTCAGTGCATGTTCGCGACGTTGTACTTCGTTGTCTCTTCGGCCGTGAGACAGCGGCGCGTCGATTTGTCTTCGCCGTCCGCGACCGCCTTCTGCCGGTACATGACGTCGGTCAGGAGCTTCCGCGACACGCCCATGCGGATCAGGAAGTCGTTGTCTTCGCTCGCAAGCAGAGCCGAATCCTGCTCGACGTCGCCGATCAATCCGATGGCGCTGTCGGCGTCGCGCTTCACTTCTTCGCGCACCGCTTCCTTGTCGCCCAGGTGGGTGAACATGTGGACGACGAACAGGCCGCCGGGATCGACAAAGCGGATCGCCCCACCCATGAACATGAAATTGCAGGCCGAGAAGCAAGCCCAGCCTTCCGGAATCCGAGTCGGTATCCCGGTCGCTCGAATGATCTTGCCCGCCGCATTTCCGGCGCGCGCATCGCCGCCGGGGGAGCGTATCCAGATCTCGTCGACGGCCGGGTTCTGCTTGAGCGCATCCTGAAGGCGGCCCGGCACGCCCTCGTCGATCATGCCTTCGATCTTGAGGATCGCCTTGCCGTCGATCGTTTCGGGCGTGAACTTCATCTGGCGGTAGGTCGAGAAATTGAGGTGCTTGGGGCAGGTCGGGTTGTCGGCATCCAACTCCGGCGTAGCGGCGCCGGCTTGCGATGCGAGTGTTGCGGCGGCCGCTGCTGCAAGGAGCCGGCGGCGCATCAGACCTTCACGTAGCCGGACGCGCCCTTGGCCCGGCACATCTTCTTCGGCACGGTCGTTTCCTGGCCGTCGACGATGACGACGTCGGTCACGGTCAGGCATTGGCCGCCGTCGGCCAGCGTCTCCTCGCCGGTGACCTTTGACGATCCATGGACGTTGGGGCGTGTCTCGCTCTGCCAGCTCGATTCGGACCCGACTCCGCCGCGGATCGCCTGGTCGGTTGCCTTGGCGGCCTGCTGCTGCTCCTTGCAGTCGAGCATTCTGAGCAGCTCGTCGCCGAGATACGAGGCTGCGGGCAGTGCAACGGCCGCGACCGTGCTGGCTGCACCTCCGGCGGAGCCCAGCACCCCGCCGGCTATCCCGCCGAGGATGCTTCCGAACATCGACCGCTTCGCCTTCTTCTCCGGCGTGTCCGCGCAAGTCGTCTGGCTTTGCGCGAATGCGGTCTGGGCCGGCAAAAGCGGAACGGCGGGCGCCGCGCTCAACAACGCGACGGCAACTGCGATACGAGTCATGCCCCGACTCCTTGAGAATGAAGGCAAACTATTCTCGCGGGTTAGCCGGGTCAACGACGGCAAACGGAAAGTTAACGGTCAGCTATGGAGATTGAGCAGCTTCTCGATGCGCTCGATCCTCCGGCTGTGGCCTTCCAGGAGCCGAATCAGCTCCGTCCGGTCCTCCTCGCGGCTCAGCACGGTTCTCACTGATCGTCCGAGCGCCGTCGAAATATGCTTCAGTGCCTCCTGCTCGCCTTTTCCGGGGATGCTCCCGTCAGGCCGCGGACCGATCAGCAGCCAACCGAGCGCGCCTGCGCTCGTTTCAACCTCGAGCCTGAGCGGGAAAAGTTGGTCGTCGGGGGCGCATTCGAGGACTCGCCGATCGGCCTCGGGCTTGTGATTGACCAGCCAGCGAAGGACTTCGGCGTCGGTAACCCCGACCGTTTTCCTGACTTCGCGCTCCAGCACGACCGCGCCTCGAGTCGCGAGCAGGCCTGAAACGGTCCGCGTAAGCACCTCTTCGAGGAATTCGTCCAGGGTGGCCGTGTCCCGCATGTCGCGCATCATTTCCGGAAGCTCCTCGCGAATTTCGAGGAGGCCTTTATGAAACCGGCGTTCGCTCCACTCGCGGGTACGGCGGTGCAGCGGTTCGATGACCACCGCGGCCATCACGGCCCCGGCCATCGCCGCTAGAGTCTGGCTGGTCTGGCTCTCGGGATAGACGAACTGGATGCCGGTGATGATTCCTTCCATCACCGCGGCGAATGTCGCGCCGATGCCCACCGTCAGGATCGCGGCGGTCGCCGTCCGGCTGATGATCGCCTCGGCATCGTAAAGCCGGTAGCGGATCAGCGCGACGAGCAGGCCGAGTTGCAGGGCCAGCACGGACAGTCCGAACGTCACTCCGGCAGCGAGCTCGAAACTCAGCTGCGCCTCGAAGCTGCCGGTCGAATATTTGAAGAGGTCGGCGGCGTACGAAATGCCCTTGAAGGCCGCATAGCCGCTGAATCCGAACAGCGCCCATCGGATCTGCTGCTGGAGGTCGGTCGATTCCGCGACCCTGAGGCACCGGACCTGCATGAGGACAGCCGTGATCAGAAGCATCAGGAAGTAGGCCTGATACGCCTGGCCGGAGAGCAGGAAGAGCAGCGGAGCGCAGCAGATCATTGCCAGCAGCCGTGGAGTCAGGTTCCCATGCGGGAACAGCAGGATTCCCGCGATCAGGAGCACGTTCCCGAGATCGTAGGCCGCGAAATGGACTTCCCTCGGGACGCCGATGCCGGCGAGGAAGCTGGACGCCGGGAGCTCCGAGGCGATCATCAGCAGGATCGCGAGCGAAAGAATCGAGCTGACGACGTCGCGCGAGTTGCGCCGGTGGAGGATCCACGCGGCCCAAATCAGAAACGGATAGAAGATGACGTGGACGACATCGATGAAGCTCAACAGGACCGGCGGTACGCCAAGTTCGCTCGCGGCGGCGCTCATGTGATTTTCGCCGGTCGTGACGGTGACATCGTGGACCTGCCCGTCCGTCGAACGGACCGTCAGCGGGAAGGGGAGCTTCTCTGTCCCGAACAGCAGATTCTCCATCGCGACATAGGCGGGATCGTCCGCATGAGCGGCGAGCGCCTGGTCGGTCACCGGCATCCTGGCCGGCAGCGGGAGGCCGTAGATGGCGATGATGTCGTCGCCCTTGCGAAGGCCTGCATTTCGTGCGCCGGGGCCGACCGTGAAGCGGATCCTGGTTGCGTCTTCTGGTGAAACCGCAAATCCGGCGCGGCTCCCGAGCATCAGCTGCGAGTTGTCCCCCGGCGATGTGTAGCGGTCGTAGAGCGCCATCGCTGGAGCGATCACGGCTACGAGGAAAGCCACGGCCCAGATCGCGGTGAAGAGGCGATGCGCGACCGAGCTGAAGGGCGGCACTCGGTTGGGCAGCTTGAACCGGCCGCCGAGCGGCTTCAGCTTCCCGGCGAGCGCGAGCTGCGCGCTCACTTGGAATCGCTCCTACGCATCGGACCCTTCGCCTTTGTCGGTGCGGCTGCGGTGCCGCTGGATGCCCTCGGTGAAGGACGCTGCGAAGATGCCGGTCGGGAGGGCGATGAGCATGACCCCGGTAATCGCGATGACCCCCGCGATGACCTTGCCAAGGGGAGTGACCGGGTAGGCGTCGCCGTAGCCGATGGTGGTCAGCGTCACGACGGCCCACCACAGAGCCCTTGGAATGCTACCGAACTTCTGCGGCTGCACGTCCGCTTCGGCCCAGTAGAGCATCGACCCCGAGATAAGCACGGCGACTGCGACCAGGCCCAGCACCAGTCCGAACTCATAGCGCCGCTCGTAAATGGCCTCGCGGATGGTGATCCAGGCGCGCGACGTCCGCCCGAGCTTCGCAAGCCGGATCATCCGGAAGACGCGGAAGAAGCGGAGGACGACGCTCGACGCGCCTCCGAAGGCGAAGAAGGCGGGGAGGATTGCCGCGATGTCGATGATCGCGATCGGGGTGATCGCGTAGCGCAGGCGCGGGAACCTGTATTTGGCGAAATGAGGATTCTCGACGACGGTCCACAGCCGGCCGAGATATTCAACGAGGAAGATGCTCGCGATCCCGACCTCAATGAAGTCGAACAGACGCTCGCGGCCTGCGGCGATGGTCGGCTCGGTCTCGATGACGGCGTTGAAGACCGCGACGAGGATCAGGATCGCAATCAGCCAGTTGGTCGGCGAAAGGCCCTTTCGCGGCCATGCCGAAGGCTCGAGCTGGCGATACGCTTTGAGCCGAAGCGATCGCAGCGGCATGCAGCAGCCCCCTTCTGCCTATCTTCAGCTTGATGGAGTGCCCTTGCAGCGGACAGGCTGCAAGCTTTTCCTAAGATTGGCATTGGCCTGCGGATCGTGGAATCACTGGTCGATGGTCTGCTCGCCGTAGCGCGACTTGATGAAACGGCCCTGCGTTTCGAAGGCGTTCAGGTCACCTTGGGCGAGGTCCTGCGAAATCTCGTCGATGGCCGTTCGGGCGGCCGCCAGTCCTTCGACAAGCCGCTGATCGACGGTCAATCCTTCGCCGTCCGCCTGCGCGCGAAACTCGGCCGGGACATTGAGATAACGGTCGATCAGGCCCGGCAGATGGATCGACATCAGCCGCCGGGCGTCCTGCGCTTTCGGGTCGATGGGCTCGACCCGTTCCAGCGATTGCTTGAGCGCCGGCAGCTTCTGGCTGATCGCGTCGATTTCCGCGCGCGCGGGCGCGGGCAGGGCCGCACGCATCCGGTAGAGATAGGAATCGAAGCGCTGGACCATTTGCCCGTTGGGAAGGTCGGCCGTCGGCGCCTTCGGCGAATCCTCGCCTGGCATGAAGACAAGCAGGGCGGCGATCCCGATCGCCAGGCCGACCGCCGCAAGGAAGCCGAACATTCCGATGGGAATGATGAGCCCGACGACGATCGTGAGGACGCTGACAACCCCAATGGCGACGCCCACGCGCGCGATCCGGTGCGAGAGGTCGCGGTTTAGCCGCTGACGCTCCCGCCGGGCCGCCGCTCTTGCCGGCCCGTCGCGCTCGTCCAGCGACCGGGTGACCCGATCGAACCGGGCGAGTGCCCGCTGGACTTTCTCGTTGACGTCGTCGGTCACTTGCTCTCGATCGGTGTCAGCGGCGATGCCGAGCTTTCCAGCCTCGCTTTGTCGACGCCCTCGGCGCGGGCGATGTAGCCTTTCGACTTCTCGACCTCGTTCGAAAGCGTGTTGACGGTCTGCTTCATGTTGTCGAGCGCCTGCAGCTTGAAGCGGTCGATCTGGTCCATCGTGTCGTAGATGTTCTGGAAGGCGCGCTGCAGCGTCTCGAGCGGAATGGTCGAGCTTGCCGCCTGCTCATGGATCGCGCCGGTCTGGGTCTTCAGCATCTCGCCCGTGGTGTCGATCATGCCCGCGGTCGTGGTGTTGAGCGCCCCGATCTGTTCGAGCACGAGCTTCTGGTTGGTTAGCGCCTGGGCGACCGTGACGGCCGTACGAAGTGCCGAAACCGTCGTCGTCGAAGCCCGGTCCACACCCTTCACCAGCTCGACATTGTTCTTCTTGACGAGGTCGAGCGCGAGATAGCCCTGAACGGTCACCGCCATCTGCGTCAGCAGGTCGGTGGTCCGCTGCCGCGTGTAGAAGAGGGCCGTCTCGCGGATCGCCTTCGCCTTTGCGGGATCGGTGGCGTCGAGCTCGTTCGCCTTGTCCTCGAGCTGCTGGTCGAGGGTCTTCGAGATGTGCGCCATCTGCTCGAGCTTGTGCATCGTCTTCCACAGGTTCGCGCGCTCGGTGTCGATGGCGGCATTGTCCATCAGCAGCTCGTCCTTGCCATTGGCGAGGCTGCCGAGAATCCTGGAAATGTGCGTTTGAGAGCTGCGGTACTTGTCGAAATAGCGGTCGACGCGATTCCCGAAGGGGATGATTCCCAGCAGCTTGCGGGTCTTGGTGGCTTCCTTGGGATCGAGAGATTCGACCGTCCGCCGAAGTTCGGTCAGGTCGGCGCCGATGCCGGTGTCCTTGTCGATCGCCTTGACCGGGCGGTCTAGGAAGCGGTTCGACGCTCCGGCCGCCTCGGCGATCTCCTTTCGGCCCATCGAGGTGAGCTGGTCGACCTTCTTGCCGAACTCGGGGCTGTTGGAATCGAGCTTCGCTAGCTCGTCGACGAACTGGGAGACGCGCTTGTCGAGCTCGCTGACCTCGTCTGCCTTTAGCGGGACCAGGCCCGCAGCCTCGGCGGGAGGGACCGCCTGCAGCGCTTCGGGCGCATCGAGCTTCAGCTTCGTCGCGGTTTCAGTGGCTTCCTTGGCCATTGCATTTGCCCTTTCCGTGCTCGCAGGCGTGGCGCCATTTCAACTGCGCACCGCCGCCATGCAAGCGCATTTGACTGTATTATAGATGTAAGACGGCTGCACGCAAGGAGTCCCGGATCGATACGGTTGCGGAAGATTAACCACGCCCCTGAACGAATTGCTCACCTTGAAAAGCCATAGACCGTTCAACGCGCACGAAATGCCTGGGGGCAGTTGCAGATGATTCGACATCTTCGAAAGCTTTGGAAAGACCGTCGCGGCAACGCACTGGTGATAGCCGGAGCGTCGCTGCCGTTCATCGTCGGCGCAGCCGGTCTCGCCACCGATACGATCCAGTGGGTCGTGTGGAAGCGCGAGCTTCAGCGGGCGGCGGATTCCGCGGCTTTTGCGGGAGTCTATGCGACCGCCCAGGGGGCGACGGTCAGCACTGCCGTTTCAAGCGACCTCAGCAATAACAACAAGACGGGCATCACGCTTCTTAGCGGCTATCCGCAGATCGCCTATCCGACATCGGCGAACTGGACGAGCGGAGTCCAGGTTACGCTGGCGATCCGCAAGGAACTTGGCTTTTCATCGTTGTTCCTGTCGACCGCACCGACCATCACGACCTCGGCCACTGCGGCCATGGTGGATGACGGAATCTTCTGCGCCGGAGCGTTCAAGAAGGGCGGCGGGGCCGGCATTTCCATCGGCGGCAGCTCGAGCGTGAACCTGGGTTGCGACGCGATCGCGAACTCCAACTCGACTCCAGCCGTTTCGACGAACGGCGGAGCCTACAACTTCGTCGCCCCCGTTGTTGCGGGCGTCGGCACCTTGCCGAGCGCGATCACAGGGGTGACCAAGCTGAAGCCCCACCATGTGGCGTTGAAGGATCCGTTCGAAGGGAAATATCCGACGACGCCGCCGGCGACGTGCAACATGCAGGTGAAGCCGAACGTCTTCAACATGACGGCGGGCTGCTACAAGGATTTCAAGTTCACCGGCAGCGGGACCTACACTCTGGCGGCGGGCACCTATTACCTCAAGAACACCGATTTCGACGTCGCCGGCGGCGTGACCGTCAAAAGCAGCGGCGGCGTGACGATAATCCTGACAGGCGATACGCCGGGCAGCATCAAGACGAACGGTAACTCGACCGTCCAGCTGGCCGCTCCGACCACGGGCACCTACAAGAACATGCTGTTCATCCAGTCCGGAAGCGCTACGACCGACAATACGAACGAAATCAACGGCACGAACACATCGAGCTATGACGGCGCGATGTATTTCCCGAAGGGGAACGTGACCTTCTCCGGCAATTCGGGGAGCATGACCAAGTGCGTGATGGTGATGGCGTACACGCTGACCTTCACCGGCAACACCAACCTCCAGAACAACACGTCCGGATGCACTGCCGCGACGACGGTCCCCGGCCAGATGATCAGGCTGGTGGCATGATGCGCGCGCTTCGAACCCTTTGGTCCGACGAACGGGGCAACTCGTTCATCGAGATGGCGCTGTTCGCGCCAATCCTTGCGGCGTTGCTGATCGGCACCGTCGACCTTAGCCGCGCTTATTCCGCGAAGCTCGAGCTGGAGCAGGCGGCACAGCGCGTGATCGAGCGTGTCCAGGCGTCCGAATACAAGACCAGCGACAATTCGACGCTCCAGTCGGAGGCTGTCTCGGCGGCCGGCACCGGAGCGACCGCGACCGTCTCGGCCTGGCTCGAGTGCAACAACGATGGCTCGCATCTCGATTACGACACGGGCACGTGTGCGAACGCCACCGACCCCTACGCCCGTTATTTCCAGATCACTGTGCAAAAGCCGTTTACGCCGATGTTCGGGGGAAGCATTTTCCCAGGCGCCGTCAACGGGGTCGTCACGCTGGACGCAACGGCGGGAGTGCGCACGCAATGACCCGACTTATTCGCACCCTGCGCACGGACTCAGAAGGGGCCGCGGCGATCGAGTTCGCCATCGCGGTGCCCGTGCTGACCGTGATGATCTGGGGCATGTTCCAGATCGGGCTGATCTTTCAGGCCAACGCCGGGATGCAGCATTCTCTCGGCGAAGCGGCGCGCTATGCGACCATCTTTCCGACCCCGACCGATACGCAGCTGCAGAACCGGATCACGGCACGGAAGTTCGGTCTCGGCAACGGAACCTGGGGCACTCCGACGATCGCCACGGACGCCGCGGCCGGCACGAAGACGATCACGGTGACCTATTCGCAGCCGACGGACTTCCTCCTGTTCTCGGGTCCGACCGTCACCATGACCAAGTCGAAGGTCGTCTACATCTCCGACTGACCGCTGCCCCGGCTCTGGAAGAATGCTGTAATCGAGTCCTTCACCTCGTCCGATTTCAGGCGCTCCGAGAAATGACCGTTCTCGAGCTGCATCCGCTCGAGCGCCTCCTCCGCCGCGCTTTGCCTTAACAAGGCCTGCGTAAGCCTCAGTGCTTCCCTGGGCTTCGCAAGTAGCCGCGCAACTGCGCCGTCGAGCGCCGACGCCGATCCGCCGTCTCCCACGACGTGGCTGACGAGGCCGATCTCCAGCGCTTCATCGGCGCCGAACGGCTCGCCGAGCAGAAAATAGCGGGCGGCGCGCTTACGGCCCGCCAATCGCGGGAGGAGAAGCGAGCTGGCGGCCTCAGGGACCAGCCCCAGATCGACGAAGGGAAGCGAAAAGCGGGCGCTGCATTCCGCGATCACCAGGTCGCAATGGAGGAGCATCGTTGTGCCGATTCCGATGGCATTGCCCTGGACCGCGGCCACGAGCGGCACCGTATTGCGGGCGAGCGCCCGAAGCAGCCGCCACACCGGTATGTCGTCGGAGTCGCGGGGGAGGGCGTTCAAGAAATCGAAGAGGTCGTTACCGGCGGTAAAGTCCTGCCCTTCGCCGCTGATCGTGATCACCCTGACCGAAAGATCGTCCGCCGCGCTTTCGATCGCGTCGGCAAGCACAGAATACATTGCGACAGTGATTGCGTTGCGCCGCTCGGGACGCGCCAGCGTGATGGCGAGCACTTCGCCGGCCCGCTCGATCCGCACGTCTTCGGCCATTGTCGCTGCTCCCGAATCGTCTAAGTCACCCGATGACTGCTTGTGTCGCAGCGGCTATCCGCCCGCAATCTATCGAGGAAGTGCATGAAGTTTTTTGCAGATACCGCCGAAATCTCCGAAATCCGCGAGCTCGCTGAGACGGGACTCCTCGACGGAGTGACCACGAATCCGTCGCTCGTCAGGAAATCCGGGCGCGAGTTCCTCGACGTCGTTCGAGAGATCGCCGCAGTCGTCAGCGGACCCGTTTCGGCGGAAGTCGTAGCGACCGATTTTGAAGGGATGATGCGCGAAGCGGAGATTCTTCGCGGAATTGCGGCGAACGTCGCCGTCAAGGTGCCGCTGACGCAAGCGGGCCTGAAAGCCTGCCGCAGGCTCACCAGCGAGGAGACGATGGTCAACGTCACCTTGTGCTTCTCGGCGGCGCAGGCTTTGCTCGCGGCCAAGGCCGGAGCGACCTTCATTTCGCCCTTCGTCGGCCGGCTCGACGATGTCGGGTCGAGCGGAATGGAGCTGATCTCCGACATCCGGATGATCTACGACAATTACGATTTCGAGACCCAGATTCTCGTCGCCTCGATCCGAAATCCCATGCATGTCGTCGAGGCGGCAAAGATCGGCGCGGACGTCATGACCGCACCCCCGACAATCATCCGGCAGCTGTTCAATCACCCGCTGACCGACGCAGGGCTTGCCGCCTTCCTCAAGGACTGGGAAGCGACGGGCCAGAAAATTTGACGACCCGCTCCGCTAGTCGGCGGCGGGTTCGGCCTTGAACAGGACCGCGCCGCTCTTCACCGCGACCACCGGCTGGCCGGTCGGACTGAGGACGGGTTTTCCATTCTCGCTGCCGAGCAGTTCCTTGCAGCCGACGTCCACCAGCGCCTTTGGCTGCTGCAGCGACGACGGCATCAACGTGCACGCCGACGTGTTCCCCTGCGTGTCTACGGCATAGGCAAGCTTGACCGCGGGCGGTTCCTTCGCGCCATCCGGAATCTTGTTCACGCTGATCTCCAGATCGGGAGCCGGAGGAGCGACGAGGCGGTGCTCCGGAAGCGCCCAGAGCGCCTGGCTGCGATACACGCCCCAAACCGCTTGGCCTTCGGTCCCTCGAGCCGGCTGGAATTTCGCGCGCTTCCCGGCGAGGTAGCAAGTCGATTTGTCCAGCTCCTCGTGACCGCTGGAGCTCAGGATCTTGCAGTTGGCGATGCTTCCGTCAGGCGAGATCAGAAGCTCGAACCTCGTCACGCCTTCCCATTTCTTCTCGAAAGCCTTCATCGGATAGTCCCTGAACTCGAACCATGGCGGCTGAGTTACTGGGTTGGCGGCGACCACGGTTCCCGCCAGCAAAGAGAGAAGTAAACCCGGCATTTTCCTGCCCTCCATCAACTGTGAAGGGAACGATACGCCCGCGCCGATACGCTGGCCACAGGAAATTAACCCGCGTTCGCTAAGCAGAGCACATGGGCCAGGTCGTCCAGTTCGAAGAGCAGGCGGTCGCGCGATTGCGCGAGCGCCTCGGCGCGATCGAAGAGGCGAACCAGGACCTCATCGCCTTCGCTCGCGGCCATTCGGATGCCGTTGCCTCGATCAACGCAGCCGTCCTCGAAGCGATCGAAGCACCGTCGATCGACGCTTTGTTCGACGTCATCACCCGCCGCTGGCCCGATATTCTGGGAATCGATTTCGTTGCCGTTGGCCTGATCGTCGCTGAACGCGGCTTCCGGGCCGATCCCGATTCGATCGAGCGCGTCGAGCCCGCATTCGTGGAGCGGATGCTCTGCGGCGTTCACGCCGTGGAGGTCCGAAGCGTCGCGAGCGGGCATCCGCTGTTCGGATCTTCCGCAAGCGCCCTGGTGCGCGCCGAGGCGCTTATCCGCATCGACGGCCCGCCGCCCTATCCGCGCGGCCTGCTCGCCATCGGCCAGAGGGAAGAGCTTGCCGCCGACAGCAGCCATGGCTCCGCATTGCTTCAGTTCCTGGGGCAGGTCGTGGCCGCGACCATCCGCCGCTGCGTCGCCAATAGCTGAACGGGGCCTGCGCCCTTCAAACGCCGCTGGACGTTGTTTGCGCGCAGCCCTATTTCGCCGGGCGAAACAGCGCAAAGGCATTTGAATGAGTCAGTTCGACGATCGCGAGCGCGCCTATGAAGCAAAGTTCGCTCACGACGAAGAGATGAACTTCAGGATCGTCGCTCGCCGGAACCGCTTGGTCGGGGAATGGGCGGCCCGAAAGATGGGGCTGTCCGAGGACGAAACTGCCTCCTACGCGAAGGATGTGGTCCGCGCCGACTTTGAATCCGCCGGCGAGGACGACGTCGTCCGCAAGCTTCTTGGCGATCTGACGTCGGCCGGGATCGAGGTCGACGAAGTGCAGATCCGCGAAGCGCTCGGGCACAAGATGGTCGAGGCGCGCCGCCAGATCATCCAGGAGCAGTCGTAGGCCGCGACATGGCGATGAGCGCGAGCGAGATCGAGCGGCTGATCAAGGCTTCCATCCCCGATGCCGAAGTGGAAATCGTCGATCTTGCCGGCGATGGCGACCATTATTCGGCAAAGGTGCTCAGCCGCACCTTTATTGGCCTCACGCGCGTTCAGCAGCACCAGAGGGTCTATGCCGCGCTGGGCGGAAGGATGGGCGGAGAATTGCATGCGCTGCAGCTTCAGACGGCGGCGCCAAGGGAGATGACGAGTGACTGACGCCAGAGAGCGGATCGACGAGATCGTCCGCGGCAATCAAGTGGTCCTTTTCATGAAGGGCACCGAGCTTTTCCCGCAGTGCGGCTTCTCGAGCCGGGCGGTCGCGATCCTTGAGCATCTGGCCGTGCCCTTCAAGACGGTCGACGTGCTCCAGGATCCGGACATCAGGCAGGGCATCAAGTCTTACAGCGACTGGCCGACGATCCCGCAGCTGTACGTCAACGGCGAGTTCGTTGGCGGCTCCGACATCATGATGGAAATGTTCGAGAGCGGCGAGCTGAAGCAGCTCATCGGCGCCGCAGCCGAGTGACCAATGAAAAAGGGGCGGTGCGGGGGACCAGAGACCGCCGAACCGCCCCTTTGGTGGTTTGTGGAACCAAGTGGACACACATATCTAAGCAATGGCTGTGCCAAATGATGAATTCTGTAGATTTCTGCGATTTTCTGTCGAGGCGGCTCTCAGCTTCAGCGCCCGATTGTAAAGCGATCCGACGCTTTTCGCGCAGGATCACCGTTTCGCACGCTTCGCTTTCGGCGCAGTTGGCGCCTGCATGACCGAGCGTTCCCACGTGAGGGCCTCCCGGCTGTTTTGCGACGTCACCCAGAGCTGGTCGTCGGTCGGCGGCGGGGTCGGCACCTATTTGCGGCGCAAGCGCGAATATATCCTGTCGCATACACCGCACCGCCACCTTTTGATCGTCCCGGGCAAGGACGATTCGGTCGTGGAGGACGGCCGTTCGATCACGGTCACGATCGCTTCGCCGCGAGTTCCGACGAGCCCGAAATACCGTCTGCTCCTGCGCAACGGCGCAGTGCGGGACGCGCTGGAGCGTTTCCAACCCGACCTGGTCGAATGCCAGGACGCTTATAATCTCCCGTGGGCCGCCTTCGCCTATCGCAAGCGCCATCCCGAGGTTGCCGTGACCGCGGTCTATATGACCGATTTCCCAACCGCCTATGTTCATCGCCCGCTGAAAGCCATCGTCGGCGACACGATCGCGGGGCAGCTTCGCTCGCTCGCCTATCGCTATTGCGGCGTCCTCTACCGGCGATTCGACGCCGTCTGGGCGCTCAGCGAAAGCGGAGGCGCGGCAAGGCTTCGGCAGCTGGGAGTCGGCAAGGTGGCCATCGTGCCGCTGGGGGTCGAACTTTCCGAGTTTACTCCCGAAAATCGCGATCCCGAAATCCGCAAATCGCTGGGCGTCTGCGATAATGAGCCGCTCCTGATCTACGTTGGGCGGCTTGACCGGGAGCGCCGCGCGCAAATCGTGGTCGACGCCTTCTCGAAGCTTCCGCGGTCGCTCGGCGCGCGGCTTGCGCTGATCGGGGACGGGCCGGTTCGCGACACGATCCTTCGATCCGGCGACGAGCGAATCGTCGCGCCGGGCTATCTCAGCGATCGCGGCGAACTGGCTCGCTGGCTTGCGAGCGCCGACATCTATGTCTCGGCGATGGCGGACGAGACGTTCGGCGTCTCCGTGATCGAAGCTCAGGCTTCCGGCCTTCCAGTGGTCGGGGTGGCGGCGGGCGCAATGCTCGACCGAGTCGACGGAGAGACCGGGCGGCTCGGTCCTGTCGACGATTCCGATTCCATGGCGGAGAATATCCTAGCCGTCTGGCGGTCGGACCGCGGCCGCATGGGGCTCGCGGCGCGGTCCCATGTCGTTGGAAGCCAGTTCGGCTGGGAGAGCTCTCTCCAGATTCTCTTCGGAGACCTTTATCCCGCGGCGCTGGAGGCGAGGCAGGCCGCCGTCCAGGATATCGGCACCGCAACCGTGGCCCGGAGCACCGCCGCCTGAGCGGTTCATCATTCGTGCACACTGACGGGCCGACATCCGCGCCAGGCTCTGATAGGACTTTTTCATGACTCGATTTGCGTTGATTTCGATTGTGCTGGTTCTCGGCGCTCCGGCGGCGGCGCAGGAGCAGAGCGCTCCACCCGAAGCTCCCTCGGACGCTCCGCCGGCCAAGCTCCAGTCGCTCCTTCAGAACTGCGACGCGCACAAGTTCGAAACAACCGTCGAATCTGTCGTGGACGGGAAGCCGCACCGCTCGAAGGTGAAGATGTGCGGCACCGAGGGTCAAAGCGACGCCGACTGGATCGTTACGCTGCAGGATGCGATCGACAAGCTGGAAGCGAACACGGAGGTCGCCGAGTCGACGCGCGCTCAGGTCGTGACTGCCGTCAAGGCGGAGATCGAGCGCCTGAAAGCCGGGCTGGCGACGACAGCTTCGACGAGTGTGCTGCCCGAAGCGAGGCCGGCTACGTCCCCCGGGCCCCTGTCGAACGACTATACGGTGCTTCCGCCGCTTCCCGCCCCGTCGGTGCAGACTCCGAAGGTCGCGGCGCCGTCCGCCGGCTCGCTCCTTGAGGGCGGCACCTCGGCAATCGCTGCCAGGCCTTCCGGTCCTATCCTTCCGAAGGCTCAGGCTTTGCCGCTCCTTCCGAAGCCGAAGCTTTCCTTCTCCTGCATGAGCGCCGAGTATCCCGGCGGCGGCCCATGCGTGACCCTGACCCGGGATACGGTTCTCACGGTCAAATCCGGCGAGGCGCTTCCCGCCGGAGTAGCGCTTCAGTTCGTCCGGAAGGGTGAGCAGCGCGCCGAGGTCGCCCTCGGTTCGATGCGCAAGGGACAGTCGGTACGCTTCGACTTTCCGCGCCAGGTCTGCTCGGGCGTAGTCACCAGCGAGGTGGATATCGCCATCCTGCGCAACGGACGTGCGGTCGGCCGGGAAGGGCCGTACCTCCTTCGTTGCTGACCGACGTGGATCCTCCTTACGAGCTGCTGGAGGAGATCGAGCGGGGGATCGGACGCCTTCTCGCTCACAATCCGTCGGCATTCACTTACTATGGGACGCAGACCTATCTCGTCGGCACGGACGAAGTGGCGGTCGTCGATCCCGGCCCGGACGATCCACAGCATGTCGATGCCATCGTCGAAGCGGTCGGCAGCCGCAATCTCGTTGCGATAGCCTGCACCCATACTCACCGGGACCACAGCCCCGCCGCTGATTCCCTCGCGAAACGGACGGGCGCGCCCATCATCGGCTGCGCGCCGCTAGCCCTGGAGACGGTCGGCCCGCGTGCGGATGCGGCGTTCGACGGCGACTATGCGCCGGATCGCGTCCTCGGGGATGGGGAAATCATCGAAATTGATGGGCGGCCGCTGACGGCCGTTGCGACACCGGGCCACACGTCGAACCATCTGTGCTTCGCTTATGGGGACGCCCTCTTCACTGGCGATCATGTCATGGGTTGGTCGACGACCGTCGTCGTTCCGCCTGACGGGGACATGGCGGCCTACGTGGCCAGCCTCGACAAGCTGAGGCAGCGCGGCGACCGGATCTATTTTCCGGCGCACGGCCCACCGGTGACGAAGCCGAATCAATATGTCCGCTCACTCATCGGCCACAGAATGCAGCGCGAGCGGCAGATCTTGCGGCTCGTCTCGGAGAGGCCTCGCGAGATCCCCGATATCGTCGCCAATGCCTATCCCGGGCTCGACCCGCGGCTGGTCACGGCGGCCGGAGGATCGGTTTATGCGCACCTCCTGGACCTTGAACGGCGCGGCATGGTTGTTCAGGACGGAGAGACATGGACAGGGACCGTATCCGACTCCCGCTCCTGATAGGGGCCGTGGTGATCGCGCTTCTGCTCGGGCTTGTGCTCGGCGGGGCAGGGCTGGTCGGAAAGCTGTTCGGCGGGCCGGATCCGAAGGTGATCGCCACCTCCAGCCTCGAATCGATGCGGGCGCAGAACCGGCTGGTGGTCTTCGTGGCCCGATACGTCTCTGTGACAAGCGCCCAGACCAGCCGCCTCGGCTTCTCGACCCAGCGGACCCTGATCCTTCCCGGCGACGTCCGTTACGAGCTCGACCTGTCAAAGCTGAGCCAGGACGACGTGAAGTGGAACGGCGGTTCCAACACGCTTTCGGTTCGACTTCCGGACGTGGAGATCGCGGGCCCTGACGTCGATCTCGCCCGTGCACGCGAATATGGGTCGGGCGGGGTGCTCGCCACGCTGACAAACGCGGAAGAGGGCCTCGACCAGGCGAACCGCGCCAAGGCCATTGCCGATTTGCGCAACCAGGCGAAGGGTGAGGTGCCGATGCATCTCGCACGAGAGGCCGCCAGGCAGGCCGTCGAGCGGAGCTTCGCTATGCCGCTCAAGGCCGCGGGATTTTCCAATGCCAAGGTCGTCGCACGCTTTGCGGAAGAAGGCGGCGATACTAGCGTGTGGGATGTCTCGACATCATATAATGAGGCGATGAAGGAAGCGGAGCGCCGGCGCTCCGCCGAAGGACAGAAGTGACAGCACAGCTGCAAAGCCTCAAAGGCGTCGACCTCCTGGCCGAGATCGAACGGCTGAAGCGCGAGCGCAACGCCGTGATCCTCGCGCATTATTACCAGAAGCCGGAAATCCAGGACCTGGCCGATTTCGTCGGGGACAGCCTCGATCTTTCGCGCAAGGCTGCGGCGACGGATGCGGACGTGATCGCATTCTGCGGAGTCCGGTTCATGGCCGAGACCGCCAAGATCCTGTCGCCCGAGAAGACGGTCATTTTGCCCGACATGGACGCCGGCTGCAGCCTGGAGGACAGCTGCCCGCCCGACCAGTTCAAGGCGTTCCGCGAGGCCCATCCGGACCATATCGCGCTGACCTACATCAATTGCTCGGCGGCCGTGAAAGCGCTCTCCGACATCATCGTCACCTCATCGAGCGCTCAGACCATCCTCGACCAGATCCCGAAGGATCAGAAGATCATCTTCGGGCCCGACCGCCATCTCGGCGGCTATCTGGCCCGAAAGACGGGGCGCGACATGCTGCTGTGGCCGGGAATCTGCATCGTCCACCAGGCATTCAGCGAGACCGAATTGCTGAAACTGAAGGCCGAGCATCCTGGCGCTCCAGTCGCGGCGCATCCCGAATGCCCGCCGCACATCATTGAGCATGCCGATCATGTCGGCTCGACCAGCTCGATCCTCGCGTTCGCGCTGGAGTCAGACGCGGACACCGTCCTGGTCGCGACCGAGCCGCACATCATCCACCAGATGGAGAAAGCGGCGCCGGGCAAGACGTTCATCGGGGTCCCGGGCGGCGACGGCAACTGCAACTGCAACATGTGCCCCTACATGGCGCTGAACACGCTCGAGAAGCTCTATGTCGCTCTTCGCGACCTGGAGCCCCGGATCGAGCTTGCGCCCGACCTGATGGACGCCGCCAGAAAGCCGCTCGAGCGGATGCTTGAAATGGCGGGCGGCACCGTCGGCAAGGGCGACGTCGGCATGCCCATCGTCGAGGACAAAGACGGCGGAGTCCCGCCCGAAGACATCGACCCCGCCATCAGCGGCGACTGATAGCGGCGGACCAGCCGCTAGTGCTGCATCTGCAGGTTCATCAGCGATGGATCAGGCATCATGTTCGCATTCATGTGCGTCATGATCCAGATGGTCCCGACCATCACCAGGAACACGATGAGCACGCCGAAGGCGAGCGCCAGCACGTTGTTCGTATTGTCCGGTCCGCTGGTGATGTGGAGGAAGAAGACGAGGTGAACGCCCATCTGCGCGATGGCCAGGACCACAAGGCCGGTCGCCACGCCGGGGCCCCACAGCACCGAGGTCGACGCCACCCAGAAGGAAATCCCTGTCAGGATCAGTGCGAGCGCAAGCCCGATCACATAGCTGATCGTCTCGCTCAGCATGCTGTCGTGCGGCGTACCGGGCGCGACGTTCCGCCGTTCTGGGTCATGTTCGGTCATGGCAAGGTCCCGATGAGATAGACGATGGTGAAGATGGCCACCCAGATGATGTCGAGGGCGTGCCAGAAGACGCTAAGGCAAAGGAGCCGCCGCATGATGTGCGGCTGGAAGCCCTTGGCCCAGATCTGCGCCATCATCGTGCCGATCCACAGAAGGCCGCAGGTGACGTGCGCGCCGTGGCAGCCGACGAGCGTAAAGAAGGCCGAGAGGAAGGCGCTGCGCTGCGGACCCGCGCCTTCGGAGATCATCGAAGCGAACTCATAAAGCTCGATGAAAAGGAAGACTGCGCCTAGGAGGCCGGTCAGGAGCAGCCAGCCCTGCGTCCAGACCATGTTCGCGCGCTTCGCCGTGATCATTGCCAGGCCGCAGATGAAGCTAGAGACCAGCAGCGCGAGGGTCTCTATCGCCACCAGGTTGCGGTCGAAAAGCTGGTTTGTGGCGGGTCCGCCGTCGGTCGCGTGGACCAGCGTCGCGTAGCTGGCGAACAGCGCCGAGAAGAGCACCATGTCCGAGAGGACGAACAGCCAGAAACCGTAGGGGACGACGATACTCTTGGATTCGGGCCCGCGATGGCCGAGCCCGGTGTCTTCCGAGGCGCGGTGGGTCAGTCCGACCGCCGGAGCTTCGGTTCCTGCAGTCATGTCGACTGGCTCACCGTGTGAAGATGCTCCATTCGAATGCGGCGCCGCTCGCGCGCATTCGCCCTGACCTCTTCGACGGGAATGATGTGCTCATGCTCGTCACGCCACGCGTACCAGACGAAGATCGCGAACGCGCCGATCAGGCCGATGATCGCGAGCCACCAGATGTGCCAGATGATGGCAAATCCGCAGACCGAGGCGAAAAAAGCGACGATGACCCCGGTCGGCGTGTTGATTGGCATTTCGATCGGCTTGTAGTCCGGTTCGTCGATCAGCTTCTCTTCCTTGATCGCGGTCTGCTTGCGAGTCCAATAGGCTTCTTCGCCATGGACGTCCGGAAGCACCGCGAAATTGTAGTGCGGCGGAGGGGACAGCGTCAGCCACTCGAGCGTCCGGCCGTCCCACGGGTCGCCTGAAATGTCGCGGCGCTGGTCCCGTGTCTTGATCGAATACAGCAGCTGGACGACGGTCAGGACGATCCCGAGGCCGATGATCACGGCGCCGACGAAAGCCACGTTCAGCCACGGCGCCCAGGTGGGATCGTTGATGTGCTGCATGCGCCGCGTCGCTCCCCAGAAGCCGAGCACGTAGAGCGGCATGAAGGCGAGGTGGAAGCCGATGAACCAGCACCAGAAGACCGCCTTGCCGAGGCGCTCGTCCAGCGTGAAGCCGAAGGCTTTCGGGAACCAGTAGGTGTAGCCGGCCATCAGCGCGAAGACGACGCCGCCGATGATCACCTGGTGGAAATGGGCAACCAGGAACAGGCTGTTGTGCACGACGAAATCGACCGGCGGGATCGCCAGCAGGACGCCGGTGAGGCCACCGATGACGAAGGTCAGCATGAAGCCGATCAGCCAATAGACCGGAACGTTGAAGCGGACCCGGCCGCCGTACATGGTGAACAGCCAGTTGTAGATCTTCACGCCCGTCGGGATGCCGATGATCATGCTGGCGATCCCGAACACGGCGTTGATGTCCGCGCCGGCCCCCATCGTGAAGAAATGGTGCAACCACACCATGTACGAGACGATGCAGATAGCGAGCGTCGCGAAGACCATCGAGCGATAGCCGAAGAGCGGCTTACCTGAAAAGGTCGAGGCGACTTCGGAATAGATTCCGAACGCCGGGAGCACGAGGATGTATACCTCCGGATGCCCCCAGACCCAGATGAGGTTCATGTAGAGCATCGAGTTGCCGCCGCCGTCGTTCGTGAAGAAATGGAAGCCGAGGTACCGGTCGAGCATCAGCTGGGCCAGAGCGACGGTCAGCACTGGGAAGGCGGCGAGCATGATCAGGTTGGAAGCCAGCGCCGTCCAGCAGAACACCGGCATCCTCAAATAGCTCATCCCCGGCGCTCGGGTCTTGAGGATGGTCGTGACGAAATTGACCGCGGTCAGGACCGTCCCGACGCCAGATATCTGTAGCGCCACGAGATAATAATCGACCCCGACCCCGGGCGAGAACTGGGTTTCGCTCAACGGCGGAAAAGCGAGCCAGCCCGTGCGCGCGAATTCGCCGAGGACGAGGCTGAGATTGACGAGCAGGGCGCCGGAAGCGTTCAGCCAGAAGCTAACGTTGTTCATAGTCGGGAAGGCGACGTCGCGCACCCCGAGCTGAAGCGGGACCACGAAGTTCATGAACCCTATCACGAACGGCATCGCCACGAAGAAGATCATGATCGTGCCGTGCGCGGAGAAGATCTGGTTATAGTGCTCCGGCGGGAGATAGCCTTGCGACGCCCCGATCGCGAGCGACTGCTGCGCACGCATCATGATCGCATCGGCGAAGCCGCGCACCAGCATCAGCAGCGCGAGGACAATGTACATGACGCCGATGCGCTTGTGGTCGGTGGACGTGATGTATTCGTCCCAAAGATAGGGCCACCACCCCCTGCGCCAGACCCAGATGGCAATCGCGGCGACCGCTGCGATCACCACGAAAGACGTGATCAGCGGGATCGGCTCATCGAAGGGGATTGCGTCCCAGGTGAGTCGACCGAACAGGGTCATGCCGCTTTTTTCTCCGTCGGGGGGTTGTGCTGCGGGGGCGGCACCGGGCTTGGCGGAACGCGGTCAGCGACGATGGCATCGAAGAGGCCCGGTGCGACCGCGCCGTACGTCATCGGCTTCACGTAGCTGCTCGGCCTGGAGAGTTCGGCATAGCCGCGGCCGTCGAGGGCCGGTCCCTGGCCGCGGGCGCCCTGCGCCCACATCGCGAACTGGTCGGGCGGCAGCGCCTGGACCTGGAATTCCATTCCGGGGAAGCCATCGCCGCTGAAATGCGACGAAAGGCCGCTATAGGCGCCCGGCCTGTCCGCCTGCAGGTTCAGCCGCGTCGTCATCCGCGGCATCGTGTAGATCATCGTCCCCATCTGGGGGACGAAGAAGGCGTTCCAGACCGTCGCCGAGGTGAGGCGGAAGCTGACGGGGGTGCCGGCCGGAACCACCAGCTGGTTGACCGTGGCCACGCCCTGATCCGGGTAAATGAACAGCCATTTCCAATCCATCGAAACGACTTCCACCTTGAGCGGTGGGTTACCCGACTTCAGCGGTTTGCTCGGATCCAGATCGTGGCTGCCGATCCAGGCGATTCCGCCAAGCAGCATGATGGTCAGCGCCGGGATTGCCCACACGACCATCTCGATTGCCCCGGAATACTCCCAGTCCGGACGGTATTTTGCCTTGCTGTTGCCGCGCCGGAACCACCAGGCGAAAGCGACCGTCGCAATCATCGTCGGAATGATGATGGCGAGCATGATCGCCGTCGAGTTGATGAGGATCGTCTTCTCAGCGGCTGCGACGGGGCCGACGGGATCGAGGATTCCGCGATTGCAGGAAGACAGGGGAACAGCGCCCATGGCGGCGGCGCCAAGTCGCCAAGCGAATCCGGGTCGGAATCCGCTAATCGTCATGCCTTGCTGACAGAGCTGAAGATCATGAGCCCCACTTTGAATGCCGCTGAAACGGCAGACGGACGCAACTCAGAGTCGGTTCCTTAATTTGAGGCGATGCCGTGGGCAACCGGGGTTTCTCACGACGGCGGCTGGCGTTCGGCCGCTCGTCGAAGGAGGCGTTGACGCTTTGCCGCCGCCCTCCCACGATGGCTTCAAACCTGGGGAGATGGAGTTTGCGCAAACCCGCTTTTGCCGCCGCCGCCGCATTGATTGCCACTGCCGCGGTCGCTCAGACGAACGATCCCTATCTCTGGCTCGAAAATGTCACCGGGGAGAAGGCGCTTCAGCAGGTGAAGGCGTGGAACGCCGAAACCGAGGCTGAGCTTGCGAAGAGGCCTCGCTACGAGGAGCATCGCCAGCGCGCTCTCGCCATTCTCAACAACCCCAGGCAGATCGCGACGCCCGACTCGGTGATGGGGGATGTCGTCGCCAATCATTGGATCGATGCCGATCACAAGCGCGGGCTATGGCGAGTCTCGCCGCTGGCCGCCTATCTCGCCGGAAAACCCGAATGGCGGACGCTGATTGACGTCGATGCGCTCGGCAAGGCGGAGGGCAAGAGCTGGGTCTGGCATGGTGCGAACTGCCTTCCGCCGGAATATCGCCGGTGCCTCGTCTCGCTCAGCCCCGGCGGCGGCGATGCCGACGTAATCCGCGAGTTTGACATCCCGAGCGGGAAGTTCGTCGAGGGCGGCTTCACTGTGCCCGAGGGGAAGAACAACGCGACCTGGGTCGATGGCGACACCTTGCTCGTCGCCCGTGTCGAGAGCGAGGCGACTGCCACACGGTCCGGCTATCCGCGTACCGTGAAGTCGTGGAAGCGGGTCACTCCGTGGAGCTCCGCCAGGACTATCGCCGAGGGTATCGAGAGCGACATTTCCGTCGGACCTTTCGCGGTGATGGACGGCGACACGCGCTATGTCGGAATCGACCGCGGGATCGGCTTCTATGCGGACAAGCGCTCGATACTCATGCCCGACGGCCGCCTCGTCGAGCTGCCGGTTCCCGAAACCGCGGAGTTCGAGACGATAATCAATGGCCAGGTGATCGTCCGGCTGATCGACGCGCTCGGCGAGCTCCAGCCCGGATCGCTCGTCGCGTTCGACCTGCCGGCGATGCTGGCCGGCAAGACGCCTTCGCCGACTCTGGTCATGGCGCCGACAAAATCGCAGTCGATCGAAGAGGTCGCCTCGAGCGAAAATATCCTCTGGGTGAAGGCGCTCGACGACGTCTCGGGGAAATTGTTCGCGTTATCGCGACAGCCGGACGGCAGCTGGTCGCAACGCGAGGTTCCGATGGCGTCGAACAGCACGATCCACATTGTCGAGACCAGCGACAAGAACGATTTCGCCTTCGCGACCGTCGAGGGCATGCTCGACCCGACCAGGCTCCTTGCCGTCGGGCCTGAAGATGTCCGGACCGTGCAGGTGCTTCCCGCCGAATTCGACGCGTCAAAATTTACCGTCGAGCAAAGGTTTGCGACGTCGAAGGACGGAACCCGCGTTCCCTATTTCCTCGTGCGGAAGAAGGGAGTGACCGGGCCGACCGGGACTCTCGTCCACGCTTATGGCGGCTTCCGGGTTGCGCAGACCCCGACTTACCTGACTGAGCAGCCCTATCGATCGGAGCCCCTCGGGCTGTTCTGGGTTGAGGACGGCAATGCCTTCGTTCTCGCCAACCTGCGCGGCGGCGGCGAATATGGCCCTGAGTGGCACAAGGCGGCGCTTCGCGAAAAGCGTCAGAATG
>JBKPOU010000031.1:0-13460 GCA_046733255.1 Pseudomonadota bacterium | reverse complement strand
TCGATCCGGATCGGGATGGGGCGGTCGAGATACTGCCAGCCGCGGTCGCGAAGAAGGTCGTTGCTCTCTTTCGCTTTCCGGCCGGAGCCCAGCGACCAGGTGATATGATAGGTGGAGCCGTCAGGCCTGTCGGTGCTCCTGTCGACCGCGACGACGAGGCACTCCAGGCTGTCTCCGTCGTCCGCATAGCCAACGATCTCGGCATCGACCTCGCGGGGCAGGGGTGTGTCCTCCGATGCCCCGGACTGCAGCGTCACATGATCGGCGATGGCCCGGTCGTATTTGGGCGGAAAGCGTTCGAGCAGCCGTTCGCGCTCGCCGTCGCTCGGAACCTTCCAGCCCGTGACATATCCGTTCATGCCGGGATTAACCGCCGCGGACGCCGCGGGTTTCAGCGTCCGAGCTGCTCTACGAGCTCGCGGGCGAATTCGGCGAGCGTGTCGTCGCGGGCGCCCATGATCAGGATGCGGTCACCCGGACGGGCCTCCTGGAGCAGCTTTTCTCCGATTCCGGTGCGATCGGCGACGTGCTCCGCCTTGGCGCCCTTCGCTCGGATTTGCTCCGCCAGCCAGTCAGAGCCGCGGCTGCGATCGACGGTGCCGCCCTGATAGACCGGGTCCGACAGATAGAGGCGGTCGTCGCCGCTCAATCCCCTGGCGAAGCTTTCCGCCAGCTCTTCGCCCATCTTGGCGATCGGCCCGTAGCCATGCGGCTGGAAGAGGATCAGGACCCGGCCCGGCTGCGCTCGAAGGGTCGCCAGAGTCGCATCGATCTTGTCGGGATTGTGCGCGAAGTCGTCGATCACCGTCACGCCGCCTGCCTCGCCGACGATCTCCAGCCGCCGACGCAAGCCTTCGAAGCGTTGCAGTGCCGCCGCGGAATCGCTTACGCTCACTCCGAGCTGGCGGGCCACTGCAATCGCGGCCAGTCCGTTGGAGGCGTTATGGCGGCCCGGCACCTTCAGCCGGACTTCCTGCCGCTGGTTGGAGTGATCGACATCGAAGCGGACTCCGGAGGGAAGAAGCTCGAGATTTCGCCCTGCGAAATCCGCACCTGGGCTGTCGAAGCCGTATCCGACGCACGACTCCGGGGTGACCACGTCGCCGAGCGCGCGCGTTTCGGGGTCGTCGAGGTTGAGCACGGCCTTTCGCGCCCGCAGCAGGAAGGCGGCGAACAGGCTGCGAAGCTCGGCCATCTCCTTGTGATCGAGGCTGATGTTGGTGAGGACCGCAATCTCTGGCTTGTAGAGCGCGATCGAGCCGTCGCTCTCATCGACCTCGCTGACGAACATTTCCGGGTCGCCGACCAGCGCGCTCGCGAAGGGAGCGGACGGGGTGACGAAATTCTTCATCACCGCGCCGTTCATCACGGTCGGCTGGCGCTCGTTCGCCTGCAGGATCCAGCCGATCATCCCCGTCACCGTCGATTTCCCGCTGGTCCCGCCGACCGCGACGCTGTGGTCGGCAGCATTGAGGAGCCTGGCGAGAAGCTCCGGGCGCCGCAGGTGAGCGAGGCCGAGCTCGTTGGCGCGGACGACGTCAGGCACCGTGTCCTCGACGGCGGCGGATGTGACGAGGGTCATGCCCGGCTGCAGGCCGGAGCCGTCCTGCGAAAACAGCTCGATCCCGAGCGAGCGCAGATAATCGAACTTGGGCGCCGTCCGGCCGGCATCGAGCGAGCGGTCCGACCCGGACACCTTCGCTCCGGACGAGCGAAGGATCGAGGCGAGCGGGAGCATCCCGCTGCCCCCGATCCCGCAGAAGAAATAGCAGGTTGAGTCCATTCGCCGGGCCCTATTGGGCGGTTGCAACGAAAGCTAGGCCCCTAACGGCACGCCCCGCCGTCGGGCCAGCCGGTCCAGCCGGGACCGTGCACGACCCGCCCCGGCTTCGCGCCCGTATGCTCACCGTTCTTCAACACCTGGACGCCGTTGACGAACACGTCGTTCACCCCCGTCGCGAGCTGGTGCGGCTTCGCATAGGTTGAATGGTCCTGCACCTTGGCCGGGTCGAAGATGACGACATCGGCATAATAGCCTTCGCGAAGCGCCCCGCGGCCGCGGATGCCGAGGTTCGAAGCCGGGAGCCAGCTGAGCCGATGCACGGCATCCTGCAACGTCACGACCTTGTCGTCGCGCGCATATTGGCCGAGCACCCGGACGAAGTTGCCATAGGCGCGCGGGTGGGCGTTGGACTTGAGGAAGACGCCCTCCGGGGCTTCCGAACCCTCGTCCGATCCGAAGCTCATCCAGGGAAGGGCGACCTCGCGCTTCACATTGTCCTCGCTCATCAGGAAATAGACGGTTCCAACGCGGCTGTTGTCCTCGCTCACAAGGTCGATCGCGGTTTCCTCTGGGCTCTTGCCGCGCATCTTGGCGACTTCGGCGAGCGACTTGCCGGTCAGTGGCTTGAGCTTCGGATTCTTGAAGGCGCCGAGCTGGACGTTATCGGGACCGCCAGCCAGGATCATCAGATTTTCCCACTCATTCGTGGGCGTGCGCATCTCCTCGATGACTTTGGCGCGCACCTTCGGATCCTTCATACGCTCGATCCAGGCTTCGAGGCCGCCGCTCTGCACCCAGGGCGGCATCGCCGCGTCGAGCCCGGTCGCGCCCGCCGTGTACGTGTACATGTCGGCGGTGATCCGCAGGCCCGCGGCGCGCGCCGCGTTCACCTTCGCGATCGCATCGTCGAGCTTCGCCCAGTTGCTCTTGCCGGCCTGCTTGAAATGATAAATCTCCGCAGGAGCGCCGGATTCACGGCTGATTTGGATAAGCTCGTCAATCGCTTCGATGAGCTTGTTCCCCTCCGAGCGCATGTGGCTGATGTACATTCCGCCGCACTTGGCGGCTTCCGTCGTCAGCGCGACGAGTTCGGGAGTTTCTGCATAAGTGGCCGGGGCATAGATGAGCGACGAGCCGACGCCGAGCGCGCCGTCCTTCATCGCGGACCGAACCAGCGCGCGCATGTGGTCCAGCTGCTCAGGCGTCGGATCGACGTCCTTTTCGCCAAGCTCGTGCACCCGGACGGTCGTCGCACCCACGAACGACGCGACATTCGGGGTGATGCCCTTGTGCTGCATGTAGTCGAGATACTGGCCCAGCGTGGTCCACTTGATCGGGTACTTGATGTCGCCCTGGCGCTTGCGGTCCTTGGCTTTCATCTCCGGGGTCAGCGGCCCCATCGAGTCGCCTTCGCCGAACACCTCGAGCGTGACGCCCTGGCGGGTGTCGCTGAGGCCGCGCCCGTCCTGGATCAGGGTCTCGACGGCCCAGCTGAGCATGTTGATGAAGCCCGGCGAAACGGCTTGCCCGGAAGCGTCGACAACCTTCTCTGCGTCACCTGTAGCGTGAGGTCCGACATAGGCGATCTTGTCGTCGCGGATTGCGACGTCGCCGACGAACGGCGCGCTCCCGGAGCCGTCGTAAATCGTCCCTCCCCGGATCAGGACGTCATAGTCGGCCGCCGGAGCGGCGGAGCTCAGCAGGAGCCCGACGAACGAGATTGCGAATGCTGTTTTCTTCACTTGTGCCCTCTCCCCTTGCGCGGCCAAGCTGCACTATCCGGCGGTCCGGTGCAAAGCTAATGGGGAAGCCATGCGGATCGCGGTCGTTGCTCCAAGCAATCCACTCAGCCGCGACGCCGCCTCGCGCGTCGAGGCGATGGTGCGCGACCGCGGCGACTGCGAAATCGCCTTCCACCCGCAATGCTTCCTGGCACACGGCCATTTTGCCGGAACGGACGAGCAGAGACTTTCCGCCCTGCGCGAGGTGATGGCCGACGGCGAAGTCGGCGCGGTCTGGTTCGGCCGCGGCGGCTACGGCTCCAACCGGATCGCGGAAGCTGCCGTGCAGGGCCTTCCGGATGCCGCGCGGTCGAAGGTCTTCATGGGCTATAGCGACACGGGCTTCCTTCTGGCCGCCTTCCACAAGGCCGGGCTAGAGGTCGCTCATGGACCAATGGCCCAGGATGTCCTCCGCAATGGCGGGGAAGCGGCCGTGCACCGGGCGCTCGACTGGTTGATCCGCCGCGAGCCGTCAGCCGTCGAGCCAGTTCTCCGGCAGCCGGCGATGGCCTTCAACCTGACGGTGCTTTCGAAGCTTCTCGGGACCGTTCTGGAGCCGGATTTCGCCGGTGTGGAGCTGCTGATCGAGGAGGTGAGCGAACAGCATTACCGGATCGATCGGCTGATGTTCCACATCACGTCCAATCCGAATGTTCGCAAGGCGGCGAGAATCCGCCTCGGAAGGGCATCGGACATCCCTGAAAACGATCCGCAATTCCACCACGACGAGGAGTCCATCGTCGCCCATTGGTGCGAGCAGGCAGGCATCGAATTTGGTCGGCCAGCCGACATTGGGCACGACAGCGCCAACAAGGTCGTGCCTTTCGGCCGCTTTCCAGAGTGATTCACAGTGGAATCGGCATTGCAAAGAGGGTCGCTTTGCGCTCTATCGACTCCAGAACAACAGGAGGGCCAAATGGCACAAGGGACTGGTCGTAAAGCAGGGGGCGGGTTGGCCCGTCCGGTTCAGCCTTCAGCGGATCTCGCGGCGATTACCGGCAACGCGCCGCTTCCGCGCAGCCAGGTCGTTTCGAAGGTGTGGGACCACATTCGTAAGAACAACCTGCAAAACCCGCAAAACAAACGGGAAATTATGGCCGACGACAAGCTGAAGAAGGTCTTCGGGGGCAAGGACCGGGTCAGCATGTTCGAGATGAACAAGCATCTCTCCAACCACCTGAAATAAGCTCCGGACCCACTGGGGCAGAGAGGGACTCGCGGGCTTCCGCGGGTCCCTTTTCTTTTTGTGCGCTGCAGCGACTCGGTCGCGGTTCAGCCTCGCCAGAGGCCGTCGAGCCTCTCGCGAGTGACCGGATAACCAATCCCCTCCGGAATCGTGATGAAATTCTCGCCGGCGATTTCCTCGACCCAGGGGCTGATCGGCTCGATCGGATAGGAGCGTGCGTCGGCGGCAATCGCATCGAAGCTTTGGTGAAGCGCAAGCCGCTCGAGATTGCGGCGGGTGGGGAAGATGAGGCGCGCTTCGCCCGTCCTGTCCCGCTCGAGCGCGTCGGCGGCCCTTATCCACAGCGCGGCGTTGCACTCACCTTCAACCACATTCGGTTCCCAGTCGGGGCCGGGAGCGCGGGCCACGAAGAACAAGGTGTCGAAACGGCGCGTCGCGTGGAATTTCGGGACCCAGCGAGCGAAGGGAACGAGCCCATCCCGGTCAAGCGACAGGCCGTGCTGCTCAAGAAGCGTCGCGAAGCTCAGCTCAGCCAGCAGCTCCCTTTGGAGCTCAAGCGCAAGCTCGGGCGAGGGCAAAGGGGCGAGCGCTATCGGAATTGCGGTTTCCTCGACCGTCTCGCGGATCGCGGCCACCGCGGCAGCGGACTCTTCATCGGACGCCAGCGCTCTGTCGCCCGGATCGATCCGCCCCCCGGGAAAGACTAGAGCTCCGCCGGCGAAAGCCATGCCCTCGGAGCGTTCGACCATCAAAATCTCGGGCGGTCCCGTGTCGCGCTCGCGAACGAGCACAAGCGTCGCTGCCGGGATTGCCGGACTGCTCTCCATCGCCCGCGGTTAGGCGAAGGCGGCCTCAAGAAAAAGGCCGCCGAAGCTTACATCCCCTGGATATTCTCGTCCGCGGGGGTTTGCGGGCCCTGCGCGTTGTCCGTCTGCGCTTCCTGGTTGAGCTGCTCCGCCTTGTTCTGCAGCTCCTGCGATTCCGAGGCCAGGTTGGCGGCATCGTTCGACAGCTCGTCGAGACTCTGGGTCGCGTTGAGGTCGTTGCCGGTCAGCTGGTCCTGGTTGCCGCGATTACAGGCCGCAAGCGCAAGAGCTGCGAACGCGATTACGGCAAAACTGGCTTTCGTCATTTGCTTTCCTCGTCTCGGAAGGGCTTCCGGGCCAGATAACAATATCCTCCCGGCAAATTCCAGTGGGACTGCATCGACCAGCGGAATCCTTGCGATTCCGGGCTCGAATCCCTACTTTGGAGACGCTGGGGCAACCCGGCTATGTCGGTAGACTGTCGTGTGGAATAGGCATTTCGGACCCGGGGGGCAGTACCCCGGCGCCTCCACCAGAAGCCGCGGATCTCCGCCGTTTCTGATGGGGGCGAAATAGGATCGACGAGTGCAATAAAGACGCGATTGCCGATCGGACCGGGCCACCGTGACGGCTCATTCACACAAGTGCCAACGACAACGAGGCACTCGCGATTGCCGCGTAACTGAGGTCCTAACGGACTGACGTTACAAAGCTTAAGCGCGGTCGGACCCCACCGGGCAACAGAAGGGGATTCCAGCGGCACGGGAGGCGCCGGGCAACAGAAGCCTCCCACCTCCCGCTGAATCGCAATTGCAAAGCGCATCCGCTCCCGTCAGGCTGCAACGCTCAATCGGGAGGGGACCATCATGCGCCGTGTTTTTGCAGCAGCACTTCTTGCCACCTGCGCGACTGCCGCAATTGCCGAGCCGACACCCAAAGAGCAGTTGCTCGTGCCGCCAAGCGACGCAGCGCATTATGTCGTCGTTTCCACTGCCGGAAAGCATGGAGACGATTATGTCTGGACGATGCCGGACGGGCGCCTTGCCTTCCGTGAATCCATTCTTCTTCGCGGCCTGACGTTCGAAACCGACGAGACGATGCGGGTGGGTCCGGACGGAATGCCGTCCGAAATCGTCATCCGCGGGGTCACCCCGAGCGGCGACGCAGCCGAAAGCTTCAGCATTTCAAAGGGCCAGGCGAGCTGGACCAGCCCGGTCGACAAGGGCAGCGCGGCCTATGCTCCCGAATCCTTCTACCTGGCCCAAGGCGGTCCGTTTCTCAGTGTCGCGCCCCAGGTCGATGGGCTCATGGCCGCCGGCCGCGCCGGGCTGGCGCTCCTGCCGTCGGGCAAGGCGACCTTCGACAAGGTGACTTCGCTCGAGGTGGACGGCGCGCAAGGAAAGAAGACCGTCGATTTGGTTCTCGTCAAAGGCACCGCCCAGTCGCCGCAGCCGGTTTGGGTGGAGAATGGCAAGTTCTTCGGAGTTCTCGCGGGGCTGGGCCTGCTGCCCGCGGGATACGAGGGCAATCTTGATAAGCTGCAGGCGGCGCAGGATGCGGCGATCGCAGCGCTCGCTCCGGCGACTGCGGCCAGGTTCCTCACGGCGGATGCAAAGCGGCCCGTGTTGTTCAGCAACGTCAAGATGTACGACGCGGAGAAGCGGCAGTTCCTCGCTGGCCGATACGTCCTGACCGAGGACGGCAAGATCGTCAGCGTCGGCACCGCCGCCCCCTCGAAGCTTCCCGCGGGCACGCGCACGATCGACGGCAGCGGCAAGACTCTCGTTCCGGGCCTGTGGGACAGCCATATGCATGTCGCGGACGATTTCACGGCGGTCAGCGAGCTGGCCCTTGGAGTCACCAACTGCCGCAACCCCGGCGGACCGATCGAGCTCGAGGTATCGCAGCGCGAGAGGCGCAACTCGGGCAAGCTGCTTGCGCCCGAATGCTGGGATTCTGTCATCGTCGACCAGAAGGGCCCGCTGGTCGCCCAAGGCAGCCTCGCGGTGTCGAGCCTGGACGAGACCCTCGCCGCGGTGCGTAAGATCAAGGCGAACAACCTGACGGCGGTGAAATTCTACACCTCGATGAAGCCCGAATGGATAGCGCCCGGCGCCAAGTTGGCGCACGAGCTGGGCCTTCACGTCCACGGGCATATCCCGGCCGGAATGCGGACGCTGGACGCGATCAACGCCGGCTACGACGAGATCACGCATATCTATTTCGCGACGATGCAGGCGATGCCGGACGAGGTGGTCGCCAAGGCTAACACGACGATGCGGATGCTCGGACCCGGCAAATATTTCAAGGACGTGGACCTCGACGCGGAGCCGATGAAGACCGTCATCAAGACGATGGCGGAGAAGCAGATCACGCTCGATCCGACTTTGGTCGTCGTCGAAGGCGTGCTGCTGGCCAATGCGGGCACGGTCGCGCCTGCCTATGCGCCCTATGTCGGGACGCTCCCGGCGGCCACTGAACGTGGGTTCAAAGCCGGACCTATCCCGTACCTGCCGGGGATGACGAGAGCCGATGCCCAGGCCAGCGTCGACCATATGGGAGAATATGTCGCCAGGCTGTACCGCGCCGGCGTTCCCATCGTCGCCGGAACCGACGGCTATGGAATGGAGATCGTGCGTGAGCTGGAGCTGTACGTGAAGGGCGGGCTGACCCCCGCAGAGGCACTGGCGACGGCGACCTTCATCCCGGCGCGCAACGTGAAGGCCGACAAGCGCACAGGTTCGATCGCGGTGGGCAAGGAAGCCGATCTGCTGCTGGTCGACGGAGACCCGGAAAAGACCATCGGCGACCTTCGGCATGTCGACCAGGTCATGAGCGACGGCGTGCTGATGGACGGCGATGCCTTGCGCGAGGCCGCGGGCTTCGGCGGAAAGCCCAAGTAGGAGTCCGGCCCCCCGACTTCGACTGCCTTTCGCTCGCAACTGAATTGCTCTAACGAAGCGCGATTCCGTTCGGGGGCCGCATTCGAATGGCCGACATTTTCGTATCCTACGGCAGATCGACGGAATCGCAGGCCAAGCAGGTCGTCGATGCTCTCCGGGCAGCAGGTTACAGCGTCTGGCGGGATGACGAGCTGCCCGCACATCGATCCTACGGCGACGTGATCGAAGAACGGCTTCGCTCGGCAAAGGCGGTGGTCGTCCTGTGGTCCGCGGAAGCCGCGCGCTCGCAGTGGGTCAGGGCGGAAGCGGATATTGCCCGCGAGGCAGGGACTCTCGTCCAGGTGACGATCGACGGAACGATCCCGCCGCTGCCTTTCAACCAGATCCAGTGCGCCGACCTCAATGGCTGGAGCGGCGACTCTACGTCCGCCGGCTGGCGCAAGGTCGAGAGCAGCGTCTCGCTCCTCGTCGGGACTGCGGCAGAGGGTGAAGCGCCCGCCGAGCCCAAGGCCGCTCCGCCGAGGCGCGTCTCGATACTCGTCCTTCCGTTCATCAACCTCAGCGGCGACGCGGAGCAGGAATATTTCAGCGACGGGATCACCGACGACATCATCACCGATTTGTCCAAGGTGTCGGCGCTCTCCGTGGTCGCGCGCAACACCGCCTTCACGTTCAAGGGGCAGACCATCGATGCGGCCCAGCTTGCAGGCCAACTCAAGGTCACGCACATCCTCGAAGGCAGCATCCGCAAGTCGGGAGACCGCGTTCGGGTCAATGCACAGCTCATCGACGCCGAAGCGGGCGATCATGTGTGGGCGGACCGGTACGACCGCGACCTCACCGATATCTTCGCCATCCAGGACGAGATCTCGAAGGCGATCGTCTCGGCCCTTAGAGTGAAGCTGTTGCCGAAGGAAAAGAAGGCGATCGAGCAGCGGGGCACGTCGAGCGTCGAGGCCTACAACCTCTATTTGATGGCTCGCCAGCACTGGATCAGCGGCAACGACGGCGACATCCGCCGGGACGAAATCGTCATCCGTCTCGCCACTCAGGCCACGGATATCGACCCGGACTACGCGAAATCGTGGGCATTGATGGCGCTGGCGCAGTGCGAATTGCACTTCACCCAGGACAAGGACGTGAATGCCTTGCCGGCGGCCGAACGGGCGCTCGAACTGGACCCGAACCTGCCCGAGGCACTGTGCGTCAAGGCACGGTATCTCGCGGAGAAGGACGGCAAGCCGGAGGAGGCCGACCGCCTGATCCAGCTGGCCCTGCGCATCGATCCGGAATCCTGGGAGGTGAACAAGGAAGCGGCGCGCCTGCTCAGTCGCGGCGGCAAGATGCGCGAAGCCATTCCCTATTACGAGAAGGCCGCCTTGCTGGCTGAATCTGACTTTCAATCCACCGGAATGCTCGGCACCTGCTACGCCGCTGTTGGGGACGAGAAGGAACTGCAGCGCACCGCCCGGATGACCGTAGAGCGAGCCGAGCGAGCGCTGACACAGGATCCAGCGAACGGCTCCGCCTTGGGCTTCGGCGCCCATGCCCTTGCGATCCTCCGTGACGGCGAACGCGCCAAGGAATGGATCAAGCGCGCCCTATTGATGGATCCCGACAATTTCACGATGCGCTGGAACCTGACGTGCGCTTTGTCGCGTCATCTTCAGGACGTGGACGGCGCCATCGAGCTGCTCAAGACCTTCGTCGACCGAGCTCCTCCGGCAATGGTCAAATATCTGCGCCTCGATACCGATCTCGATCCGCTACGCGACGACGACCGCTTCGAGAAGCTCGTTGCCGCCGCCGAAGAGAGGGTCGGCTTCACCAACGCGGGGGCGGCTGAGACCGAAGCGTCGCCCGGCAACGCTATCGCTTCCTGAGTTCGTCCCGGATTTCGGTCAGCAGCTGCACTTCGGTCGACCCTCCGGCTTCCTCCTGCCTGCGCATCGCCTTGGTCGCTGCACGGATCAGAAGGAAGATGATGAAGGCGAGGATAAGGAAGTCGATGACGACCGTTATGAACTGGCCCCACCCGAGCGCCGGCGCTCCGGCCGCCTTGAGGGCCGCATAATCCGTCATGCTTCCGCGGTAATCCGCCGGCACCGGCCCCAGCAGGGTGAAATGGCTCGAGAAGTCGAGCCCGCCGAAAATTGCGCCGATGATCGGCATGATGATGTCGCTGGTGAGGCTCGTCGCGATCTTCGCGAAGGCGGCGCCTATGATGACGGCCACTGCGAGATCGAGGACGTTGCCCCGCGCGATGAAAGCCTTGAACTCTTTCAGCATAGGCACCTCCGAAATCAACGCCAGCAGCGTTGAATGCGTATCACCGGGTCTCTACCTATCATCGACTTCGTTATTCAGGGGAAATGAAATGACCAGACTTCGCCGACTTGGGCTGTTCGCTCCGCTTGTCGCTCTTTCCCTGGCCGGTTGCGGGCTCAACAGCGTTCCGACCGCCGAAGAGAATGTGAATGCGAAGTGGGGACAGGTTCAGGCGGAATATCAGCGCCGGGCAGATCTCATCCCGAACCTCGTCGCGACTGTGAAGGGCTATGCCGCGCAGGAACGCACGGTCCTTGAAGAGGTGACGAACGCGCGGGCGAACGCGACGCGAGTTCAGCTCAACGCCGACGACCTCGACGATCCGGCCAAGGTCCAGGCGTTCAACGCGGCTCAGGCGCGGCTGACGAACGCAATCATTCCCCTCCAGAGGCTCCAGGAAGCCTATCCCGAGCTCAAGTCCAACGAGAACTTCCTGACGCTTCAAAGCCAGATCGAGGGGACGGAGAATTCAATCCTTGTGGCCCGCAAGGATTATAACGAGGCCGTCCAGGCCTATAACACGCGTATCCGCACCTTCCCCGACGCGATCGGAGCGAAGATATTCTATGGCGCCAAGCCGAAGGTGCCGTTCGAGGCCGCCGCGGGCTCGCAGGACGCGCCGACCGTGGACTTCAATACGACTGGATAATCCGTCATCCCGGCACAGGCCGGGATCTCAGGGAAGTGATGCACATGCGCCTTCGGCTCTTTCGTACTGAGGCCCCGGCCTTCGCCGGGGCGACGTGGATCGCGCTCCTGTTGCTGGCGGTGCTCGTGGCAACGCCCGCTTTCGCCCAGAACTTCCCGAAGCTCACCGGCCGGGTCGTCGACCAGGCGAATATCCTCACTCCGGAGCAGGAGCTCGACCTTTCGTCGAAGAGCGACGCTCTCGAGGCGCAGACAGGACGGCAGTTCGTCGTCGCCACCGTCAACAGCCTCGAGGGCCGGCCGATCGAGGATTACGGCTATCGTCTCGGCCGGGCCTGGGGCATCGGCCAGAAGGGCGAGGACAATGGGGTGATCCTCCTCGTCGCGCCAAAGGAGCGAAAGGTCCGCATCGAGACCGGCTACGGTGCGCGCGTGTTCCTGACGGACGCGGTTTCCAGCATCATCATCCGCAACTCGATCCTGCCCCAGTTCCGCAAGGGCGATTACGGCGCAGGGATCGAAGCGGGGGCCAACGAGATCATCAAGCAGATGAGCCTGCCGCCTGACCAGGCCAAGGCGAAGGCGGCTGAGGCCGAGCAGGCGCAGCAGGCGCGCCGGCGCTCCGGCGGAGGAGCATTGCCAGCGATCTTCTGGGTGATGATTTTCGGGTTTGTCCTGCTCTCGATGGCAAGGCGCGCGGGCGGCCGGCGCTATCGCACGCGGCGCGGCGGAATCAGCCCTTGGATCGTCCTCTGGGGCCTCAATGAAGCGGCAAGCGCGTCGCGCCGAGGCGGCTGGGCCGGCGGCTCATTCGGTGGCGGAGGCGGCTGGGGCGGCGGAGGCGGCTTCGGCGGTTTCTCAGGCGGCGGAGGTTCGTTCGGCGGCGGCGGAGCGTCCGGTTCATGGTGATGAAGCTGACCGAGGCTGACCACGAGAAGGTCAGCAAGGCCATAGCCGCGGCCGAAGCGACGACGGACGGCGAGATCGTAGCGGTAACCACGCCGCTGAGCGATCCCTATCATGACGTCGGCCTGCACTGGGCGGTCGCGATGCTGATCCTTGTCCTCGCCTGGGCTGCATGGCGGCCGGACTGGCTGCAATGGTGGTTCGACCTCTTCTTCGGCGGCTGGCGACCCGAGCCGACGTTGAGCGAGCTTTTGACGTTCCTGATGGTCCTCGCCGTCCTGAAGTTCACCGTCGTCCTGCTGATCCTCAAATGGATGCCGCTTCGCCTCGCGCTGACTCCATCGGCGACGAAGCATCGCCGGGTGCGAAGGCGCGCGGTCGCCATCTTCAAGGCCGCGGCCGAGCGGCGGACGCAGGACCGCGTGGGAATACTGATCTATCTCTCGACCGGCGAGCGCCGCGCCGAGATCGTCGCCGACGAGGCCATCACGAAAGTGACGACTCCGGAGACCTGGGGCGAGGCGATGGCGAGCCTGCTCGCCGATGTGCGTGACGGGCGGCCGGGCGACGGAATATGCGCCGCAATCCAGCAGATCGGGATCGTGCTTGCCGAGCATTTCCCGAAAAGCAGCGGCAATCCCAACGAGATCCCGGACAAGCTGATCGAGCTATGACCGATGACAGCGATGCGCCCGTCCAGACGATGTGGGCGGGCAAGTACATCAGTGTCTTGAAACGGGGCCGCTGGGAATATGTGTCGCGCACCGGAAGCATCAATGCGGTGGTCATCCTCGCCGAGCACGACGGGAAGGTGATCCTGATCGAACAATATCGCGTTCCGGTCGGGGCGCGTTGCCTGGAGCTCCCGGCAGGCCTCGTCGGTGACGAGGACGAGCATGCGACGGTCGAAGGGACTGCTGTAAACGAGCTGGAAGAGGAAACCGGCTTCTCCGCCGAACGGATCGAGCGCCTGGGAGAGTTCCACAGCTCGCCGGGAATGGTCGCGGAAAGCTTCACGCTTGTGCGCGCTCACGGCGTGCGGAAGGTTGGGAAGGGCGGCGGGAACGAGCATGAGGACATCACGGTCCACCTCGTCGCCCGCGAGGACATTCCGGCGTT
>JBKPOU010000030.1:0-5423 GCA_046733255.1 Pseudomonadota bacterium | reverse complement strand
ACCTTGTCCCGGTCGCGGTCCTCGTCATTGTCCATCACCAGGCTGACATGCTCGAGGAAGCCGGCGAGGTTTTCGTACTCCTCCATCGCCCGGACGAGCTCGGCGAGGTTCTCGAGTCGGCCCGCGGACTCGGCGCTTCGTTCGGCCTGAAGCATCGAGGTGTAGCCGCTTTCGTCGAGGACGGTTCGCGCCAGCTCCGAGTGAGGCATCTGGTCGGCCATTCCGCGCCAGCGCGCGACGTCGGCGATGAAGCTGCCGAGTGAATTGCGGGCGCGGGATTGAAGCTCGTCGCTGTCGAGAAGGGAGGCTGCGGCGAACAAAAGCGGCTGCTGACTCGCACGCGCGTGCGAATGAATCGTCGCGAGCGCCTTGTCGCCGAGCCCGCGCTTGGGCTGGTTGACGATCCGCTCGAACGCGAGGTCGTCGGCGGGTTGGTGGATCAGGCGAAGGTAAGCGAGCGCGTCGCGGATTTCTGCTCGCTCGTAAAATCGGAAACCGCCGATGATCTGGTAGGACAGGCCGATCGCGATGAAGCGCTCCTCGAACTCGCGGGTCTGGAACTGGGCGCGGACGAGGATGGCCACGTCGGAGAGACGCTTTCCCCGCGCCTGCATCCCCTCGATCTCGTCGCCGACGCGGCGCGCTTCCTCGGGACCGTCCCAGACCCCGATCACGCGGACCTTCTCGCCCTCCCCTGCGTCGGTCCACAAGGTCTTGCCGAGCCGGCCGGCGTTGTTGGCGATCACTCCGTCAGCGGCGGAAAGGATGTGGCTCGTCGAGCGGTAGTTCTGCTCGAGACGGATGATCTTCGCGCCGGGGAAATCTTGTCCGAACTTCAGGATATTTGCGACCTCCGCACCGCGCCACGAATAGATGGACTGGTCGTCGTCGCCGACGCAGCACAGGTTGCGGCGAGGCTCGGCAAGCAGCTTCAGCCATTCGTACTGGGCGCTGTTCGTGTCCTGATATTCGTCGACGAGGAGATATTTGAAGCGATCCCGATAGCTGTCGAGCACGTCGGCGTGGGTCCTCAAGATCACCAGCATGTGCAGGAGAAGATCGCCGAAGTCGCAGGCATTAAGCGTCTTCAGCCGCTCCTGGTACGCGGCGTAAAGCTCGCGGCCGCGCCCGGGTCCGAAGCTTTCCGCCTCACCGGCGTCGACCTGGCCGGGAGTCCAGCCGCGGTTTTTCCAGCGGTCGATCAGGCCGGCGAGCTGGCGCGCCGGCCAGCGTTTATCGTCCAGGCCGGACGCGCTGATGAGCTGCTTCATCACGCGGAGCTGGTCGTCCGTGTCGAGGATTGTGAAGTTGCTCTTGAGCCCGACCAGCTCGGCGTTGACCCTAAGCATCCGCGCGGCGACCGAGTGGAACGTGCCCAGCCACGGCATGCCTTCGAGCGCACCGCCGGAAAGCGCTCCCACCCGCTCGCGCATCTCGCGAGCCGCCTTGTTGGTGAAGGTGACCGCAAGGATCTGGCTCGGCCAGGCGAGTCGGCTGGCGATCAGGTGCGCGAGGCGCGCGGTGAGCGCTGCGGTCTTCCCTGTCCCGGCCCCGGCGAGGACGAGCACCGGTCCTTCCGTGGTCAGCACCGCCTCGCGCTGAGGCGGGTTTAGGCCCTGCAGATAGGGAGGATCAGCGTCGATTTGCGGCGATTCAGGCACCCTGGGGAGGTAGGGCCGGGAGAACGGAACGGCAACCGATTGGCGACGGCTGCTAACCTTGGTTGAGGGCGATTCGGGTGATTCCGGAAAGGTTCCTTCGGTTGTTCCCGATATCCACGTTATCCACAGGCTTCCCCCCGCATTTTTCGCTTTTGCGACTCGGAAGAGAAGTGCATGGTGACTTCGTGATCGGGGCGGCGGTCCCAGGCCTCACCAGGCAGCCGGAAACGGAAAGACGGTGCGGCGGGTGACCAAAGATCCGATCTCCGCGGCGGACAATGCCGATGCTCTTTCGGGAGCTGAAGCGGGGTCAGCCGGGACGAGGCGCCGGAAGAGATGATCTTTCGAATGCGCGACGCGGCTTCCAACGATTTCGGTCGAGGGGGGCAAAGCGGGACGCAAGAGAGGATCATTCCAAGAAGGGCCGCGGAACATCGGTCGGCTTTGACTTTCGGGTCAGGCCGGGCGGCACGAAACAGAAGCGAGGCTTCGGCTGGCGCACTGAAGTAGAGGTCGTCGGGCTCCTCCCCTGGAGGGAGTGATCGGTGGAAAGCGACGCCTGAGCTGGTGAGCCGGAATTCAGGATTGGGTTCCCCTGGGACCTGATTTTGAGATTTGGCAGATCCTTCGCTCGGCGCAGTGGGGGCTGGCAGCAATGCCGGCCCCCATTTCATTTGCGGCTCTCCTCCCCGCCCTTTCGGACATCGCAATTCAACCGGCGGGACCAAATCAGGATTCGCGCGTTAGAGCGTGAAGGCGGCTGCACTTGGGCTGTCGGAGCGGGCACGGAAGGAGACACGATCGTGCTCGGCCTCGCCGCGCTTATCCTTGCAGCAGCAACCGCAAACACCGCCCCCGGCCTGTCGTCCGCGTCGCCCTGGTGGGAGAAGTTCACCTTCACCATGACCGACGACGGTACGCAGCAGTCCTGCCAATACAGATCGAGCGCTTCGATCGCTGGAGCGGAAGGCTGCGGCGACGATGAGGACCAATCGACTTCGATGAAGCACGAGGCGAGCGGATCGACCGGGACCTACACGAAGATCACCATCGAACGGCGGTTCAGCCCCGGCGTGGCTCCTGATCCGGTCAGCCTGGAGACTGGCGACACTCTGCTTGGCGGGCAGGTCATGGCAATCGCGATCAACGATAAAGGTGCAGTCAGCAGCTGCGAGGTCGTCAGCGAGTCAGGCAAGATGAAGTCGCCCTATAGTTGCGACGAAGTCCGCTCAGAGCGGTTCGAAGCAAGCGCGGGCGGGACAGCGGACTCGCGGCGCGGGGTCATCACGGTTCTCGTCTACGGACATGAGGAATACCCGGTCTGAGCCAGGCAGCGGAAGCGGCGCGGGCTAGGGCTTGCGCCGCATCGCCCAAACGAATGCCGACAGGCTGCTGATCAAAGCTGCGATGGCAACGAGCATTGCGGGATCGAGGACAAGCATGAGCGACTCCGGAGCGCACTGTTCCCTATTTGTTCCTACGTTGCAATAGGAAATTTCCTACTTCCGCCCGCTTCTTGCCCTCTTGGCCCCTCTCGCATATAGCGCGCGGCGTCCGGCGGAGGCTCCGCGGACAGCCCGTCCTTTGGCGAGCGCGTGCGGTGAACCGGATGAACCGGCACCGTGACGCGCTTTTTCGCATGAGGCGGTTGTCCACGATCCGCCAGGCGCCGCTTCGGGATGGGCCCGCCGCGGCAGTGTGTTTGACCAGGTCCGCATGATTTGCAGGCCGGCCGCGGTGGCCGGCTCGCGGCAAGCGAATTTGAATTTCGAGAGATAGAATTTCTTATGGCCACAACGGCATTTCCGACCCGCGACGAATTCGCGGCCCTTCTGAACGAGAGCCTCGGCGGCGAGGACGAAAGTTTCGAGGGCAAGGTCGTCAAGGGTACCGTCACCGGAATTGAAAACGACATGGCGGTGATCGACGTTGGCCTGAAGTCCGAAGGGCGCGTCCCGCTGCGGGAATTCGCTGCCCCGGGCCAGAAGGCCGAGATCAGCGTTGGCGACGAGGTTGAAGTGTTCGTCGACCGCGTCGAAAATGCCAACGGAGAAGCGATGCTGTCGCGCGACCGCGCGCGCCGCGAAGCCGCTTGGGACAAGCTCGAGAAGGAATATGATGCCGGCAACCGCGTCGACGGAGTGATCTTCGGACGCGTGAAGGGCGGCTTCACCGTCGACCTCGGCGGCGCAGTTGCCTTCCTGCCCGGCTCGCAGGTCGACATCCGCCCCGTCCGCGACGTCGGCCCGCTGATGGACATGCCGCAGCCGTTCCAGATCCTGAAAATGGACCGCCGTCGCGGCAACATCGTCGTCTCGCGTCGGGCGATCCTCGAAGAGACCCGCGCCGAGCAGCGCAGCGGCCTCATCCAGTCGCTCGCCGAGGGCCAGGTTCTCGACGGCGTTGTCAAGAACATCACCGACTATGGCGCCTTCGTCGATCTCGGCGGGATCGACGGCCTGCTGCACGTCACCGACATCAGCTACAAGCGAGTCAATCACCCGTCCGAGGTGCTGAACATCGGCGACACGGTGAAGGTGCAGATCATCCGCATCAACCGCGAGACCCAGCGCATCAGCCTTGGAATGAAACAGCTCGAGGCGGATCCGTGGGAGGGCGCGGCGGCCAAATATCCGATCGACGGCACGTTCCGCGGCCGCGTCACGAACATCACCGAATATGGCGCGTTCGTCGAGCTGGAGGCTGGAATCGAAGGCCTTGTCCACGTCTCCGAGATGAGCTGGACCAAGAAGAACGTTCACCCCGGCAAGATCGTCTCGACGAGCCAGGAAGTGGACGTGAAGATTCTCGAGGTCGACGAGGAAAAGCGCCGAATTTCGCTCGGCCTCAAGCAGGCTCAGGCCAACCCGTGGGCCGAGTTCGCCGAGAAGCATCCGGTCGGAACGCAGGTTGAAGGCGAGGTCAAGAATTCGACCGAGTTCGGCTTGTTCGTCGGCCTGCCCGGCGACGTCGACGGAATGGTTCATATGTCCGACATCGCCTGGGGGGTTTCGGGCGAGGAGGCGCTGGCGCTTCACCACAAGGGCGAGTCCGTCAAGGCCGTCGTCCTGGACGTCGACGTCGAGAAGGAGCGTATCAGCCTCGGCATGAAGCAGCTCGAGCGCGGCGGA
The DNA here is from genome assembly GCA_046733255.1 of Pseudomonadota bacterium. Lineage (GTDB taxonomy): Bacteria > Pseudomonadota > Alphaproteobacteria > Sphingomonadales > Sphingomonadaceae > Sphingomicrobium. The sequence continues at coordinate 631 of JBKPOU010000030.1, read as the reverse complement.
GTCGGCGGTGGAACCGCTGCCACCGGCGGCGCTGGAGGCGTCAAGAAGGGCGACGTCGTCACCGTCGAGGTCATGGACGTGAAGGACGGCGGTCTCGAGGTCCAGGTTGCCGAGGGCGGCGCTGCCGGCTTCGTCAAGCGGACCGACCTTGGCCGCGATCGGGACGAGCAGCGTCCGGAGCGCTTCCAGGTCGGGCAGAAGTTCGATGCGATGGTGACCGGCTTCGACCGGTCCAAGAAGCCGAACTTCTCGGTAAAGGCGCTCCAGATCGCCGAGGAGAAGCAGGCGGTCGCGCAATATGGTTCGTCCGACAGCGGCGCCTCGCTCGGCGACATACTCGGCCAGGCTTTGAAGGAAGCCGAAACCAAGAAGACGACCAAGGCGGCCGCCAAGACCGAGAAGGCCGACAAGACCGAGAAGGCCGACAAGACCGAGAAGGCCGAGAAGGCCGACAAGCCCGCGAAAACTACGAAGAAGAAGTAACTACGGCCGGGCTTGCGGAGTCGGGACTTTCCTGACAGCGTGAGCCCAGTCCTTTCGGGGGAGAGGACGTGCCGAACACGACAGGAACTCGCCATGATTCGTTCTGAGCTCGTCCAGAAGCTGTGTCTGGATTTTCCCGATCTCACTC
>JBKPOU010000029.1:0-75894 GCA_046733255.1 Pseudomonadota bacterium | reverse complement strand
CCATTGCTTGCGCTCGAAATAGGGAAGCTCGCGCCACTTCCACGCGGCTATGCCGCCATAGTCGCGCGGGAGGGGGGCGCGGTCGTTGATGATTGCCCAGTAAGCAGCTCCGGTGACGATATTCGTCGCATGCTGGATGGCGAACCGTTGCTGCCGGTCGGCGGAGTAAGCGGGCGCCGCCGCGACCGCCGCCCAGCTGATCAGAGTCAGGGCCCCGGCAGCCGCAATCGATGGGCCAGGGCTGCTGTCATCGACCAACGCCTTCGCTTCGATAATCCACGGCATTGCAATCAGCATGGCGAGCGGCGCGAAGATGAAGAACGGGCCGTTGTTCATCAACTCGCCGAGCATGGCGAGCACTTCGCCAAGCGTGAGCCAAAGCAACAGCGCGGCGACTATTGCGCCGATCCGTTCGCGCTTCGTGATGATTCCGATGAGGGCGGCAAGCGGCGGCAGAAGGAAGTAGATGATTCCTCCCGGTGCCACGAAGAACACGGCTACGCCGAGCAGGAGAAAGGCCAGCCAATAGCTGGCACGAAGCTGTGCCATCGCGAGCCGCCTGCCGATGACCGCCAGCGAAGCAACTCCGGCCAGCAAGCCGCAGGCGTAAACGGCCAGGTGGGTCCAGACCGGAAATGCACGCCAGAAGCTGCCCGGCCGGAACAGCCCCATCAGGAACATGCAGATCCAGGCAAGCGCAGCCGAAACGGCGATCGCTCCGAGAACCAGGCCAAGCGCCCGCCACATGCCGCCTCGCCGAAAGGCGATGATTCCGAACGCGACGACGAGAAGGCCCAGCAGCGCAATGCCGATCGCCTGTGGAATGACGAAAATCTGATGCCCCGCGATGTCGGCGAAAAGCAGGTTTCCGGCCCCGCTGGGCTTCCCGGCGGAAAGCTCGCGCGAAGCCGCCAGAGTCTGGTCCCCCATATGCTGGAGGCTTCTGAGGTCGAGTGCAGCGACGGTGTCGCCGGGGCTGTGATAGCGGGTCTCGTTCCCGATCATCGCGAAGTTGAGCGTCAGCCAGCCGCGCTCCGAGAAGCTGTTGACGTCGGTGTAGTTGGGAAGCTGCCGATAGACATCGGTGGCGAGCGAATTTGCGAACGGGCGGTCGACGGAATTGGCGAAAGCCCGAACCGCCGCAGCGTTCGGCACGCTCGTCTCGAACATCGTCACCGGCCCGGTCGTCCCTCGCGCTTCGAGGTTGATCAGGCTGTCGACGTGCCCACTGAGCGGGTCGGCCATGAAGGCGCGAGCGCCGACAAGGCCAAGCTCCTCGCCTTCGTTGAACAGGAGGAGCACGGGCCGATGAAGCCGCTCGGTCTTCAGGATCGACGCGACTTCGAGAAGGGTCGCTACACCGATGCCGTCGTCGGCCGCCGCCGGCCCCACCATTGTGCTGTCATAATGGGCGTTGAGCAGCAGAGCCTTCCCGCTGGCCGACCCGAGCGCGACGATGACGTTGCGAACGCGCGCGCAGGTCACTCCGCGCTGCTTGTAGATGGTGTTGCAGGCGAACTGGTCGCGGACGATCGGCGTCAGACCCATTCCTCGAAGGAGGACGATCAGGCGCTCTCGCACTCGATCGTTGGCAAGGGTGTCGGAAGGATGCGGGCGTTCGGCGGTGCCTTCATAGTCACGTATGACGAAGCCGAGGCGGCCTTTCGCGCGCGCTGCGTCAAACTGACCAGCTTCAGGTGCAGCACGAACCGCGGGCGGCTGGATCAGGAGCGGCGTCGCGGCAAGTGCGCCGAGAAGCGCGACGAGCAACGCGCAAAGCAGCAGTAGCGGACGCAATCCTTCCCCCTTGGCCCACGAACCCGCCGTAGCCATATCGATTTCGAACCGCGCGTGCGATAGGGCGCGCCTGCACGAGCTGGAGACTGTAATGGGCTATCGCGTGGCCGTCGTCGGCGCCACCGGCAACGTCGGCCGGGAAATCCTCAACATCCTTGCCGAGCGGCAATTCCCGCTCGACGAGATCGCGGCGGTCGCGTCGGCCCGCTCGACCGGCGACGTGATCGACTTCGGCGACAGCGGCCGGGAGCTGCGGGTCAAGAACCTCGAGCATTTCGACTTCGCCGGCTGGGACATGGCCCTGTTCGCGGCGGGCTCGGAAGCGTCCAAAGCCTATGTGCCGATCGCGGCCCAGGCCGGCTGCACGGTGATCGACAACAGCTCACTCTACCGGATGGACCCGGACGTCCCGCTGATCGTCCCGGAAGTTAATGCCGAGGCGCTGTCCGGCTATCGCAAGAAGAACATCATCGCCAACCCGAACTGCTCGACCGCGCAGCTGGTGGTGGCATTGAAGCCGCTCCACGATGCGGCGACGATCAAGCGGGTCGTAGTGGCGACTTACCAGTCGGTTTCCGGAACCGGCAAAGCCGCGATGGACGAATTGTTCAACCAGTCGCGCAACATCTTCGTCGGCGATTCCAACGAGCCCGCTGTCTATCCCAAGCAGATCGCCTTCAACGTTATCCCGCAGGCGGGCGACTTCATGGACGACGGCTCGACCACCGAAGAGTGGAAGCTGATGGTCGAGACCAAGAAAATCCTCGATCCGAAAATCAAGGTCAGCGCGACAGCCGTCCGCGTGCCCGTCTTCGTCGGCCATAGCGAAGCGGTAAACGTGGAGTTCGAGAACGAGCTGCCGGCCGAGCAGGCACAGAAGATTCTTCGAGAGGCGCCGGGCGTGATGCTGGTCGATAAGCGCGAGGACGGCGGGTACGTGACGCCGGTCGAATGCGTGGGCGAATATGCCACCTACGTCAGCCGAGTCCGCGACGATCCGACAGTCGACAACGGGCTCTCTCTCTGGGTCGTCAGCGACAATTTGCGCAAGGGCGCCGCTCTGAACGCGGTGCAGATCGCCGAGCTATTGGGCCGCAAGCACCTGCAGAAGGCGGCATAGCGCGGATTGTCCTCCCGCGAAGGCTGGAGCCCGGACTTTCGCATATCGGCTGGACCCCTGCCTTCGCAGGGGAACTTGCTAAGGCTTGTCCGCCCAGTATCTGAGCAGGTTCTGCTGGACCAGCTGGAGCCGGCTGAAATTCTGCGAGTCCATATTGTTACCCTCGAGCGCGGCCACCTCATTCAAATCGAACAAAAGGTTGCGGCGGAAGGGGTCGGGCACGCGGCTCTGGATGAAGGTGATCGCGACCAGGCGCTCACCCTTGGTCACCGGCTCGACCTCGTGGAGCGTGTCCGACGGGTAGATGACGGCCTCGCCCGGCTTGAGCTTGAAGTGCAGATCGCCGTCGCCGATCCGGACGTGGAGCGCGCCCCCTTCGTAGCTCTCCGGCTCGTTCAGGAAGATGGTGCAGCTGAGGTCGCTTCGGATCGTCTGGCCGGGCAACTGAAGGAACGCCGCGTCGGCGTGCGCCCCATATTTCATCCCCGGCTTGTAGCGCGTGATCAGCGGCGGAGCGATCAACACCGGGAAGGCGAATTCGGCGAAGTCGGGTGAGCGGCCGAACGCCTGGAGGAGCATCTGCGAGCTCTTTTGGTAGGCCTGCTGCTCGTGCAGCTGCTCGTTGTCCTTGGCCGTGTTGTGCGGGTTTGTGATGCGGCCGTGGACGAACGGCGCGGCGGCCGCGATCTTTCTGCACTCGTCGATTTCCTGCGGGTTCAGGAGTTCGAGGATTCGGTACATTCGGCTCTCCGGAGCGCCCTCTCCAGGAGGGGCGAGTTTTCGGCGGCAGATTGGAGCATCGCAATCGCGCTGTCGATGTCCGCGCGATTGGCCGAGGCCGCCTCTTGGATGAGGTCGCGGCGGAGCCCGGGCGTGTACTCATATTCCACCGCCTTCGAATAGCGGCCCATTAGCGGCCCCGTCGCGATTGCCGTCACATTCGCCGTCGCAAAGCCGAAGAAGCTGGCGACGCGATCGAGCTCCGCCGGCATGTCCGCGAGCATCGCGTCGAAGTCGGCCCACGCGATCTGCCGGCCGCCCATTCGCCCCGCTGCGGATTCCACGCCCGTCATCTCGCACGCCCAGGCTGCGGCCGCGAATTCGGCGGTGGTCCTAGGTTCGGGCAGGAGCGCCCGGCCCGACAGGCGCTGCGAGCGTGATGGTGCGAGTGCGGAAAGCTCCTTGAGCGAATTCTCGCCGGCCAGGATCGACGCGATATAGTTGCGGGGCTTCGCGTGCATGAAGAGCGCGCGTTGGCCTTTCGGCACCAGCTCGTCGGCGATTTCGCTTACGAAGCTCGTCGCTTTCACGAGCGCGGTTTGGCGCTCGCAGAAGGTTCGCGAAAAAAGCGCCTGCGCAGGACCAGCGAAGTCGTCGCGGTCCGCCTTGTCGAGCATCGCCACGTCGCGAAGGAAGCGCGGTTCGCGGACTGAAAGGACGCCTTCCAGCTCGCCGAGAAGCCGCGCGACCAGTGTCGAACCGACATGGCCGATATGGAAGATCCACCGCGCATCGCACCTCGCCTCCGCCGCGAGCGCTCCGCTCACCATCGGCCAGGGTACGACATGCGCCTCGCGGCCCTGCTGCAGCATCCGGTCATCGAGGAAGCTTGCATCTCGGTAAGCTTCCGCGTCCATGCGGACGAGACGTGCCAGCCGTTTCGGCGCGTCGAGCGCCTGCACGAGCCATGTCGCGTCCCTCACGATCTCGGCGGCGGTCGGGGCGCTGGACATGCGGTCCCTTAACCGCGCAATAGCTCTTGCTCAAAGGGAGCGAGGAAATGGCCGAGAAGATGACGGGCGGTTGCGCCTGCGGGCGGGTTCGATTCACCACCAGTGCGGAGCCCGACGAAGCCTATCTGTGCCATTGCCGGATGTGTCAGCGGGCGACCGGCTCGGTGTCCATTGCCTTTGTTACCTTCCCAATCGACGGCATAGCCTGGGACGGCGAGCCCGACTGGTACGACAGCTCCCCGATCGCCCGGCGGCCCTATTGCCGCGAGTGCGGCACCTCGCTCGGCTTCGTTTTCAAGAAGGACGCCGAAAGGATGGATCTTACCGTCGCCTCGTTCGACGATCCGAGCCCGTTCACTCCGCGCCATCACTTCGGTGCCGAAAGCATTCACCGGGCCTGGATCAATACCGAAGGCCTGCCCGAGTACCGCACTGACCAATATCAGAAGCTGGTCGACAAATGGGTCGAGGCGACGGGAAAGATGCCGGCCTGAGAAGGCCGGGCATTGCAAGTGAACGCGAGGCGGAGGACAGTGAGGGTCACGAGCGAAGCGCACTAGGGGGCGAATGAGGATACTCGTCGCAGAGGATGACCGTGAAACCGCCGAGTTCATCCGGCGCGGGCTTCGCGAGCTCGGGCACGAAATCCTGGTGTCGCGCAACGGAGCCGATGCACTCCACGTCCTTTCGGGCGAGCCGATAGACGTCGCCATCATCGATCGGATGCTTCCCAAGCTCGACGGAATCTCCGTGGTCCGCAGGGTCCGTGCGGCCGGAGTCGAGGCGCCGGTCCTTTTCCTTACTGCTCTCGGCCGAATCGAGGACCGCGTCGACGGTCTCGAAGCGGGCGCGGACGATTATCTCGTCAAGCCGTTCGCCTTCCCGGAACTGGCTGCGCGGGTGAACGCGCTTGGCCGCCGCAAGGCTCTCCAGGAGGATTCAACCCGGCTCCAGCACGGACGAATCGTGCTGGACCTGTTGAAGCGAAAGGTGGTTCGCGACGGAGACCCGGTGCAGTTGCAGCCAAGGGAGTTCCGGATTCTGGAGGAGCTGGTCCGCGAGGAAGGCAAGATCGTTACCCGGACGATGCTCCTGGAGCGGGTCTGGAACTATCATTTCGACCCGCAGACAAACATCGTCGAGACCCAGATGAGCAGGCTTCGCTCCAAGCTCAATGAAGGCGGCAAGGCCGACGCAATCGAGACCGTTCGCGGCATCGGCTATCGAATGGCGGACCATGCCTAGCTGGCGTTCCAGCGCGGCGTACCGGATAGCGCTCGTCAATTTCACGGCGTTCGCGCTCGGCCTCGCGGTGCTTGGAACGGTCATCTTCAAGGCGATGCACATATCCTTCACGTCCCAGCTCGACGCGATGTTGACGGAGGAAGCCGAAGACCTCGCCAACGAGTATCGGTCGGGCGGCGAGCGAGAGCTTCGCCGGACGATCGCGGAACGCCAGAGCGGCTCATCACGCTCACGGATGCTTTATGCCGTGTTTGCTCCGGGCGGTCGCCGGATCGCCGGCGGCCTGAACACGCCCCGGCCCGAACTCGGCGTTCATTCGATCATGTTCGTCGATCCTCGCGAGGGCGCAGACAGCGCGCGCGGAGTCGCTGTCGACCTGTCGCCGGACGAGCGGCTTCTCGTCGCCGCCGACGCCGACTGGATAGAGCGTATCGACCGGACGGTTATCGCCTATTTTGCAATCGCGTTCGGCTCCGCCTGCGCACTCGGGCTGGCAGGGGCGTTGTTTCTCGCCCGATATCTGAGGCGGCGGCTCCAATCGATCAGCCGCGCGGCCGAGGCGATCATCGGCGGCAATGTTCGAATGCGGATGCCGATCGGCGACCGGCGCGACGAATTCGACAATCTCGCTTTGACCCTGAACCGGATGCTGGACAGGATCGAGGGGCTGCTCGAGAATTTGCGGCAAGTGTCGAGCGACGTCGCGCATGACTTGAGGACTCCGCTCGCGCGGCTGCGCACGCGTCTCGAGGAAGGCGCCCTGAAAGCAGCCAATGGCGAATCGACCGCTGCGGTCATCGAGGAATCGATCGGCAACGTCGACGAAGTCCTCTCGCTCTTCGCGGCAATCCTCAGGATCGCCGAGGTCGAGGCCGGGCAGACGCGCCGCTACTTCAAGGCGGTCGACCTCAGCGACCTGCTGACGGAACTCGCGGAAAGCTATGCTCCCGCCATCGAGGACGGCGGACGGACCTTGCAGTCATCGATGGAGACGGCGGTCGCGGTCGAGGGCGACCGTGAGCTGTTGGCCCAGGCGGTCATAAACCTCGTCGAGAATGCGCAGCGTCACACGCCTCGCGGAAGCTCTATCCGGCTGACTCTGACCTCGTCGGCGACCACAGCTTTCGTCCAGGTCACGGACGACGGTCCCGGCGTTCCCGCGCGGGAGCTGGGGAGCATGCCGAAGCGATTTTCCAGGCTGGAAACAAGCCGAAGCACGCCCGGCTACGGACTCGGACTCAATCTCGTGCGCGCGGTCGCGAAGCTGCACGACGGGCGGCTGGTGCTGAAAAATGCGGATCCCGGCCTCTCCGCGGTCATCGAGCTTCCGAAAGCTGAGCAGCTCGCCGGAGCAGCGGAAGACCGAATTCCGGACCTCTCGAAAACGGAAGGCAAGACCGCGAGCGCCTAGTCGGCGGCAGTTTCCTTGCCCAGCAGCCATAAGACGTAATCGGTATTGTCCCACCGCCGTTCGACGTACCGCGTTTGAAGGACCTGAAGGCCGACGTCCGCGAACAATTGCGTGAGGAAGGCCTTTTCGTGCGCCATCCCGTCCCAGCGGCGGCCAACGAACAAGTGTGCGAAGCGGCGAAGCACTCGAACAGGGCGGGCAAGCAACCGCGGCCAATCGGATGGCCGAGCCCGGAGATCGGAGAGGGGCGTGACGTAGCGGACGCCGATCAGGAGCTTGTCGCTGCTGGCCCGGGCCAGCTCGCGGATCACCTGATCCACGCCCCGGTCATCGATCATGTTCAAGAAGCGGATGCATACCACCAGGTCGAAGAAACCGTCAGGATAGGGGATGGAGCGGATGTCGGCCTTTTCGATTCGGGCATTGGCGCCGATCTTCTCCGCGTGGGCTTTCGCCTGCGCCATCATGTCCGTCGAAATGTCGAGTCCGTAAATGTCGAACGATCGCTCGTCGAAATAGGAAAAGAGACGCCCGGTTCCGACCGGAATATCCAGAGTTTTGGATCCCTGCTCGACATAGTTGAGGAGCTGTGAAATGCCCTCGTTTTCCGAATCCCACTTCTTGCCCGTGCGCACGCGTTCATAGTCGTCGGCGATGTGGCCGACATATTTCGTCGACAACTTGGTGAACGATGGCACTAGCCCTCCGAATGCTACTGGGCACATGGGATTGGAAGAGTGACCCCAAGCTAACGGACCACGCCAGTTAAAAAAAAGCAATAAAGCCAAAGGCGGCGGCCGCGCGTAGCCATTCAACGCATTACGAAACCGCTGTCCTGAAGGCCCGGTACTGTGGCAGGGCGAAAAACATGGCTGAACCGTCGACCCACTTCTGGACGGCATCCGACGGGGTCGAGCTCGCCTTTCACGAGGTAGGCGAGGGCAGGCCGGCGATCCTCGTCCACGGACTGTTTTCCGACGCGCAGATGAACTGGATCAAGTTCGGTCACGCGGACCGCATTGCCGGCGACGGTTTCCGGGTGATCATGCCGGACCTTCGAGCGCATGGGGAATCGGGAAAACCGCACGATCCCGCCTGCTATCCCGCCGGAGTGCTGGCCCGCGACCTTCGCGAACTCGTCGCCCACCTCCAGCTCGAAAGCTTCGACCTTGGCGGATTCTCGCTGGGCGCGCGAACGACGGTGGAAGCGGTTGGCGAAGGGATGAGGCCCGGCAAGTGCGTGCTTGGCGGAATGGGCCTCGAAGGCTTGAAGGGCTGGCTCCGCCGCAAGCAATTCTTCCTCGACGCGATCGACGAGTTCGACACCGCTGCGCGCGGCAACCCGCACTGGCTGGCGATCCAGTTCATGAAAACGATGAAGGTCGATCTCGTCGCTGCGAAGCATTTGCTCAGCAGCTTCGTCGATGCACAGGACCAGTGGCTCGACGCTTTCAAGATGCCGACGCTGGTCGTGTGCGGCAGCGAGGACCATGACAACGGCTCGGGCGAAAAGCTGGCCGAAGCGTTACCGGACGCGAAATTCGAGGAAGTGCCGGGCACGCACATGAGCTCGGTCACCGAGCCGGAGCTGGGCAAGGCGATCGCCCGGTTCCTCGCATCGCGTTGACTCAGCGGCGCGCAGCTTTCACTTCTAAGGCTCACGAAATCGTTGGAAGAGGGGAAACCAATGAGATTTGCCGCGTCCGTCTCGCTTGCAGCACTCGCGATTGCTGGGTGCGCGACCAGCCCGCCGTCGCAGGCCGAAATGCCCGTGGCTTCCGCGGGAGCGCCTGCAGAGGTCGCTTCCGCCGACGCGCTGCCTTATCCGCTGACGCCCGAAGGCGCCCAGCAGTTCATTGCTGCGGCGGAAAAGGATCTGGACGATTTCGGAATCATCGGCAGCAAGGCGGCATGGGTGAATGCGACCTACATCACTGACGATACCGACGCGCTCGCAGCCTATTTCGGCACGATCGGCACCGAAAAGGGCGTCAAATATGCGTCGCAGGCGGCCCGCTATGCGGAGGTCCAGGGGCTCGATCCCGACACCGCGCGCAAGCTGAACATCCTTCGCGGGGCGCTCGTTCTCGCAGCGCCGACTACCCCCGGAGCGGCCGCCGAATTGAACGAGATCGCAACTCGGCTCCAGTCGACCTACGGCAAGGGCCGAGCGACGCTCGACGGCAAGACCATCACGGGCGACGTCGCCGAAGAGAAGATGGGGACGCTGCGGGATCCGGCAAAGCTGAAGGAGGTCTGGACGAGCTGGAACAACAATGTCGGTCGACCGATGCGCCCCGACTATGCGCACATGGTCGAGATCGCCAACGCCGGCGCGAAGGAACTCGGCTATCCTGACACCGGCGCCATGTGGCGGTCGCAATATGACATGAGCCCGGAAGAATTCTCGGCGATGTACGACCGGCTTTGGAACGAGATGAAGCTGCTCTACGACCAATTGCATTGCTATACGCGGGCCAAACTCAACCAGAAGTACGGCGACGAAGTCCAGCCCGCGACCGGGCCGATCCGCGCCGACCTGCTCGGCAACATGTGGGCGCAGGAGTGGGGCAATATCTACGACGTGGTCGCTCCAAAAGGCGCGGGCGACATCGGCTACGATCTCACCAGCCTGCTGGAGAAGAAGGGCTATTCGCCGATCCAAATGGTGAAGACGGGAGAGCGCTTCTACACGTCGCTAGGCTTCCCCGCGCTTCCCGAAAGCTTCTGGGAGAAATCGCAGATCACCAGGCCGCGCGATCGCGAAGTCATTTGTCACGCCTCGGCCTGGGACGTCGACAGCCAGAACGACCTCAGAATCAAGATGTGCACGCACGTCAACGCCGACGATTTCGTGACCATCCACCACGAGCTCGGCCACAATTTCTATCAGCGCGCCTATAATCAGCAGTCCTATCTCTACAAGAATGGCGCCAACGACGGTTTCCACGAGGCCATCGGCGACTTCATCGCTCTGTCCGTGACCCCTGAATATCTGGTGCAGATCGGGCTACTCGATCGGAGCAAGGTCCCGAGCGCCGACAAGGACGTGGGCCTGCTCCTGCGGCAGGCGATGGACAAGGTCGGCTTCCTTCCGTTCGGGCTGATGGTCGACAAGTGGCGCTGGGGAGTCTTCGACGGGTCGATCCCGAGCACCGGGTACGAGAAGGGCTGGAACGACCTTCGGCTCCAGTATCAGGGCATCGTCCCTCCCGTCGAGCGGACGGAGGCGGACTTCGACCCGGGTGCGAAATATCACGTGCCGGCGAACACGCCTTATGCGCGCTACTTCCTGGCGCGGATCCTGCAGTTCCAGTTCTACAAAGCGGCGTGCGACATGGCCGGCTGGAAGGGGCCGCTCCACCGCTGCAGCTTCTACGGAAACAAAGAGGTTGGACAGCGGCTGAACCAGATGCTGACGATGGGTGCATCGCACCCCTGGCCCGACGCCCTCGAGGCTTTCACCGGCAGCCGGGAGATGTCGGGCAAGCCGATGCTCGAATATTTCGCTCCGCTGCAGGCTTGGCTGGAGGAGCAGAACAAGGGCAGGCAGTGCGGGTGGTAGCGACTGCAGCCGTCATGCCGGCGGCATGACGGTCCGGTGCTGCACCGCCTCAGCGGGGCAGTAAAAGAAGGGGCGCCGGGAGAAGCGCCCCTGTTGGTCCCAGGACCGGTTGATCACATCGTCGTGCTTTGCGGCATTGCGCGTCCGGCCGAGGTGCGCGACTTGGCCGAGCGGCCACTCGAGCTTCCTGAACGCGAACCGGTGGCCGACGATCCGGTCGCGTTGGAATCGTCAACCATCGCCAACTCGCTGTCAGAACCGCTGCTCCAGCCGCGCTGCTCGCTCCAGTCGCTGATCTGGTCGCTCAGCCGCCCGATCTGCTCACTGATCTGGTTGCGTTTCGACCACAGGAAGACGCCGGCGCCGACGGCCGCGGCGGCAGCGGCGGCGCTCGCGATCGGACGCTCGCGGACGCTGTCCATCCAGTCGCTGCTATACTGGTTGCGGCCGCTCGGGTTGTTGTTCCGGCCACCGCGCTGATTGTTCCTCGCCATCAAGAATTCTCCTTTGAGTTCAATGGAGATTCAACGATCCGGGAAGCGCGCCGTTGCGGCACTTCGGCGAGGAGAGGCGTCCAAGCGACGGGTGACCGGAACGGGCGGTTAAAGCTGCTCGAGCATATGCTCGGCGCTCGATGCCCTATACTCGCCGGGAGCCTCGACATTGAGCTGTTCGACCGTGCCGTCATCGACGATCATCGAGTAGCGTTGGCTGCGCTTGCCCATGCCGAACTTCGAGCCGTCCATGGCCAGGCCGATCGCGTCGGCGAACTGCCCGTTGCCGTCGGCGAGCATGGTGATGTCCTGTGAACCGTCGCGTTCGCTCCACGCGGCCATGACGAACGGATCGTTCACGGAGATGCAGGCGATCTCGTCAACTCCTTTGCCCTTCAGATCCCCGGCCTTGTCGACATAGGAGGGCAAATGCCGCGCCGAGCATGTCGGGGTGAAGGCGCCGGGGACCGCGAATAAAGCGACCTTCTTGCCGCTGAAATATTCGCCGGTCGTCGTCGGCTTCGGCCCATCCGAAGTGGCAAGCGTGATCGGGACGTCGGGAACCTTCTGTCCGACTTCGATGGTCATGTCTCTTGTCTCCTGCTGGGCCGTTGAGGGCGCGACATAGGGTCGGCCGTTCGCGCTCTCAAGACGCGAATCCGCGGCGAAGCGGCCTTGCCGCATTGGTGCGGCCGTTTCATCATGCCCCGATGGACGATGCACCGTTCCTTTCGGGCAAGCTGCTACTTGCGATGCCGGGCATGTCCGACCCGAGGTTCGAGCGGGCGGTGATCGCGATTTGCGTCCATGACGAGAATGGCGCGGTCGGCATTGGCATTGGCCAGAAACGAGCAGGCCTTCGCTTTCGGGCGCTTTTGAGGCAGCTGGAGATCGATCCGGGCGAGGCGCCGGACTGTGCCGTCCACCATGGCGGACCAGTCGAGCCGGGGCGCGGCTTCGTTCTCCACTCGGCCGACTGGGGCGGGCAGGACACCCTGCAGGTGGCAGGGCCGGGCGGAAAGCTGTTCGCCATGACAGGAACGATCGACGTCCTTCGAGCGATAGCGGAAGGGCGCGGCCCCTCGCGCTGGATAGCGGCGCTCGGCTATGCGGGCTGGGAGGAAGGACAGCTCGACAGCGAAATGACCCGCCACGGGTGGTTCGCCGCGGACGGAAGCGACTCGATCCTGTTCGACACGCCGACCGACGAGCGATGGGCGGCAGCATTCAAGGCCGCCGGAGTCGACCCGCGGCTGTTATCGAGCGAGACTGGAGCCGCTTAGCGGGCCAAATCTTCACCTTGCGCTGAGCGGGCAGATTGGCGCTTTGCAGCGGCCGTGATCGAAATACGGGACGTTCGAAATGAGGACGCGGTGGCGATCGCCGGGATCTATGCGCACCACGTGCTCAACGGCACGGCATCGTACGAAATCGAACCGCCGTCAGTGACGTTCACTCGAGCCAAGATCGAGAGGATCACGGCGCGCGCCTGGCCCTTCCTGGTTGCCTGCGAAGGCAATCAGCTGGTCGGCTACTCCTATGCCGAGCAGCTCCGCGACCGCCCGGCGTATCGCTTCACGTGCGAGAACAGCATCTACGTTCGAGCGGACAGCCTGGGTCGCGGGATCGGGAAAGCGCTCCTTCAAGAATTGTGCCGTCGAGCCGAAGCGTACGGCTTCCGACAAATGATTGCCGTCATAGGAGGTGCGGAGCCGACGTCGGTGAAGCTTCACGAGAGCTGCGACTTCGAGACTGTTGGACGTCTGTCCTCAGTCGGGTGGAAGAAGGACCGATGGCTCGACACTGTCTATATGCAACGTGCTCTGGGTCCCGGCTCAGCGAGCAGCCCTTCCAACATATAAAGAATTCTTTATATTTGCTTTGGACGCCTTACATCGCTAGGGCGCGCGCATCCCAAATCCATTTGGCAAACACATTTTTGCGGAGACTTTCGTGGCGACCCAGGCTGAGACGCGTTTCAACGACTATGTCGTGAAGGACATTTCCCTCGCCGATTTCGGCCGCAAGGAAATCGAGATCGCCGAGACGGAGATGCCGGGCCTGATGGCGCTGCGCGAGGAATATGGCGCGGCAAAGCCGCTCACGGGTGCGCGGATCACCGGCTCGCTGCACATGACGATTCAGACCGCTGTTCTGATCGAGACGTTGATCGCTCTAGGCGCCGAGGTCCGCTGGGCAAGCTGCAACATCTTCTCCACTCAGGACCATGCGGCGGCGGCGATCGCGGCCGGCGGCACGCCGGTGTTCGCGATCAAGGGTGAGACGCTCGAAGACTATTGGAACTATGTCGTCCGAATCTTCGACTGGGGCCAGGACCAGACCTGCAACATGATCCTCGACGACGGCGGCGACGCGACGATGTTCGCGCTGTGGGGCTATCGGGTCGAGAAGGGCGAGAGCCTGTTCGTGCCTTCGAACGAGGAAGAGGAGATCTTCGCCGCGACCCTGAACCGCTTCCTGAAGGAGCGTCCGGGCTATCTCACGAAGACGGTCGAGGCCATCAAGGGCGTTTCCGAGGAGACGACGACGGGCGTCCATCGGCTATACGACCTCGCCAAGCAGGGCAAGCTCCCGTTCCCGGCGATCAACGTCAACGACAGCGTCACCAAGTCGAAGTTCGACAACCTCTACGGCTGCAAGGAGTCGCTGGTCGACGCCATCCGCCGCGCGACCGACGTGATGCTGGCCGGCAAGGTCGCCTGCGTCGCCGGCTACGGTGACGTCGGCAAGGGCTCGGCGGCATCGCTCCGCAACGGCGGCGCTCGCGTGCTGGTCACCGAAGTCGACCCGATCTGCGCTCTGCAGGCGGCGATGGAAGGCTATGAGGTGGTGACGATGGAGGAGGCGGTGAAGCGCGCCGACATCTTCGTCACCGCGACCGGCAACATGGACGTCATCACGCTCGACCACATGCGGGCGATGAAGAACATGGCCATCGTCTCGAACATCGGTCACTTCGATTCAGAAATTCAGATCGGCGCGCTGGCCAACATGAAGTGGACGGAGATCAAGCCGCAGGTCGACGAGGTCGAGTTCCCCGACGGCAAGAAGATCATCGTGCTAGCCAAAGGCCGCCTGGTGAACCTGGGCTGCGCGACGGGGCACCCCAGCTTCGTGATGAGCTCCAGCTTCACCAACCAGGTGCTCGCCCAGATCGAGCTCTGGACGAAGTCCGACCAATACAAGAACGACGTCTATGTATTGCCCAAGCACCTCGACGAGAAGGTCGCGCGGCTTCACCTCGAGAAGCTTGGGGTGCACCTGACGAAGTTGAACGAGAAACAGGCGGCCTATATCGGCGTGTCGCAGGACGGCCCGTTCAAGCCGGAACATTACCGCTACTGAGGGTGGGCTAGCGGCCCGAGCGTGTCGCGCAGCGGCTGAAGCCACTCGGCGTAATCCTTCCAGCGGCCAATGCCCGACCGGTTCAAGGGCTGGCGAACTTGCTCGGTGCTCGGCGTCCGGACCGAACCGCCCGATTCGTGAAACCGCAACAGTTCATCCGTCCACTCGAGTCCGAGGTGATCGAGCGCTTTCCTAAGCTCACTCTCGGGAGTCTCGACCAGCTGTTCGTAGCGGATCGTGCAGACCATACCGGGCGCGATGTGCTGCAGGTGATCCATCAGCCGCGTGTAGTCGACGCAGGCTCGCGCCTGATGGACGAGGTCGAACGACGCCGCCAGCGCGGAGCCGAAATGGTGAGTGTAGTTGGAAAAGCAGCAATCCATCGGGTCGCGGCGTATCTCGATGAACCGCGCCTGCGGAAGGATCGCGCGGATGAAAGGGATGTCGGTCCAGTTGGACGGCATCTTGTCGATGAAATAGCGGGCGTCCGTTCGGCGATGCTGAGCCGCGCGCCTCAGATATTCCTGCCCGAGAGCGCTTCTTTCTTCGCCGCCTAGCTGAGCAACATATTCGGGAACGTCCAGTACGCGCCGCCGCATGTGCACTTCCATTGACGCGCGCATCAGGGCGCGGACGTAGGGAAGTTCTCCGACGGCCTCGATGTCCGGGTGCCGAGCCAGCATTTGTTCGAGCAAAGTCGAGCCGGAGCGCGGCAGGCTCACCAGGAAAATCGGCGTTGGGACATCGCTTTCGGCTGGCGGCCCGAACTCGCCTGGTCCCGTTTCGTGGATGAACTGGTCGATTTCCCGGGTGAGGTCGTTGGGGTCGTAATTGGCGCGTTCGGCCCGTATGCGATTTCCCTCACGGTAATCGTCCATCGCCCGGGCAAAATCGCCGCGGTCGTTCCAGCCCCGCCCAAGCGCCATGTGAATCGCAGCGGCCTCTGGCGAGCCGGCAACCAGTCCGAGCTGGCGCTGCATTTCAGCGAGGTCTTCGTCGGCGAGGCCTTGCGATTTGACGTCGGCAAGGCTCCACCAGGCTTCGCCGCAGTCCGGAGCCTGCGAAAGTGCGCGACGGTAGGCCGCGACTGCTTCGTCCGTCCGGCCTGCAAAGCGCAGGCTATGGCCGTACGCGATCCAATGTTGAGGTTCGGCGCGGGATTCGGCGATCACTCGCTCATGCTCGGCCAGCGCTTCGTCCGTCCGCCCCAGCCGATCGAGGATCATCGCCCGCGTCGCCTTGAGGCCCAGATCGTCGACGTGCCGTTGGAGAGCAGTGAAAGCACCGAGCGCTTCCTCGAGGCGATCCTGCTTCAGGACCACGAGGGCAAGGTCGCGATGCACCGCGTAGGTGGCCGCGCCGAGAACGATCGCGCGGCGAAGGAATTGCTCCGCCTGGACGTAAGCGCCGGCCTTTGAGGCGATCTCGCCCAGCAGAACGAAGCCCTGCGGTTCGTCTCCTTCGTCGCGCAGATGCTCGATCACTTGGGCAGCAGCCTCTTCACCGAGACCGCTGCGCAGCATGTCTTCCGCGGCTTCGAGCCTGGGGTATGTTTTGGACTTGGTGCCGGTCATCGCGGGTGGGCCAGTAACCAGCTGGCACCGTTTAAAAAAGGGGCGACCGAAAATGCGCTCCCGACTCCTCGAAACTGTCGGGAAACCGACAGAACCTGAATGTTGCATTAATGCTACAAAGTTTCAGATTCCGAACCGGTCGAACTCAAACGGCTTCCGTTCCGCCAATTCCCCTGCCTAACTTTCGGTGAGGGCTGATTTTGGGGAGAGTTCAATGATCGATTCGTCGCGCCTGCTGCTATGCAGCGCATCCGTCGCCGCACTGGCATTCAGCGCGCCGGCCTTCGCGCAGAACGAGCCGCCCGCCGCGCCTGTGACCGCCACCGAAGTGCAGGATTGCGCGAAACTGGCAAATCCAACGGACCGCGATCTCTGCATCCAGGGGCAGGCCGGAGCGGAAGGGAGCGCCAACGAAGCAGGCGAGCTGGCCACCATGCCGCCGCCCGAGGTCGCGGAAAAGCAGGCTGAAAAGACACCCGACCAGGCGATCGTCGTCACCGGCTCCCGGCTCCGGAAGAACGCATTCACGAGCCCCGACCCGATCACGGTCATCGATCCCCAGCTGTCGCTCAAGCAGGGCAGTGCCGACACCGCGGAAATCCTCCAGCAGTCGATCGTCGCTGCGGGATCGACGCAGATCACCTCGTTTCTTTCGTCCAACTTCGTGACCAACGGCGGACCGGGCGCAGAGACGATTTCGCTGCGCGGGCTCGGCGCCGAGCGCACCCTCGTGCTCCTGAACGGGAAGCGCGCCGGTCCGGCCGGTACGCGTGGCTCGATAGCGTCGTTCGACCTCAACGTCCTTCCGTCTTCGATCGTCGAATCGGTGGAAGTGCTGAAGACCGGCGCCTCTTCGATTTACGGTTCGGACGCGATCGCAGGCGTCGTCAACGTGATCACTCGCCGAAGCACGGACGGCGTTGAGCTTCGGCTCTTCGCGTCTCCGCCGATCCAGAGCGGCGGCGAGACCTATGACACTAGCGTCACCTGGGGCAAGGACTGGGGCAACGCTCACGTTTTGGTCAGCGGAAGCTATTTCCACCGGAACGAGCTCGAGCGCGGCGACCGCGACTTCCTTGGCTGCACCGAAGACTATACGTTCGACGAGCAGGGCAATCGCAACGACCTCATCGATCCGCGCACTGGGGAGCCTGCGTGCGAAGGCGACATCTTCGGCCCGGTGATCGCATTGGCGGATTTCCAGAACGACGTTGCAGACGCTTTCGGCATTCCCGTCGATTTCGACAACCCTTGCCTGGTGCAGCCCGGGTTTTTCAATTCGAACCTGTGCGCTTTTCCGGGTGCTCCGTTCGACGTCGCCGCGATTCAGTTCAATGATCCGAACAATCCGTCGGCTCCGTTTGTCCCGCCATTGCGGCCCTGCACGAACTTCATCCAGTTCTGCGCACCAGCCAATGTCCTGCCCGTCAACTTCGACGAGGTTTCTACCGGAATCACGAATTTCACGGTTCCGCTCGGTGACAGCATCATCCCCAAGACGGACCGTTTCACGGTTTATGCGAATGGCGGCATCGAGCTGAGCCCGCACGCCGAGCTGTTCGCCGAATTCCTGTACAACAAGCGCAAGACCAAGTCGGACGGCAGCCGCCAAATTTTCCCGCAACAGTTCACCGGAAGTTCGGTTCTCCCGTACCTGTTCGGCTACAGCGGTGACCTGTTCTCGGGCGACCCGTTCAACCAGGAGTTCAGCGGCGAGGTCATCCTTATCCCTGTGGCCGTAACCGACCACTTCGGTACCAGGACGAACGTCGACTATTGGCGTGGAGTCGTCGGCGCCCAGGGCGATTTCGGAAACCTGCTGCCAAGCTGGGAGTGGAACACCTGGGGCCAGTACAGCCGTTCGGATGGCGACTATACGTTCGACATCGTCTTCCAGGACGCGTTCGACACGTTCAACCTGAGGACCCAGTCCTGCGAGGGAACGACCACGTCGATCCGCGGCGTGCCCTGCGTCGACATAGACTTCACCGACCCGCGCGTCCTGCGGGGCGACTTCACTCCGGAGGAGGCTGCGTTCCTGCTCGGCGAGGACAAGGGCAACACCCTTTACAAGCAGTTGACGGGAGAGGCCTCCGCGTCGGGCAACCTGTTCGAGCTACCGGCAGGCCCGGTCCAGCTGGCGCTCGGCGTGCAGTGGCGGCGAGACGAGATCAACGACGTTCCCGGACCGGCTACACAAGCCGGAAATTCTTGGGGCCTGACTGCAGCCGGCGTTACGGCCGGTCACCAGACCACGAGCGAGATTTTCGGCGAAACGGAAATTCCGCTTCTCCACGATATGCCCTTCGCACAATCGCTCGATCTGTCGGCTGCGGCTCGCCTCACCAACGTCTATTCCGAGCGGGCTGACGGGGTACACGATTCCGACAAGGGAAACTGGACCTACAAGATCGGCGGCAACTGGCAGGTCAACAACTGGCTGCGTTTCCGCGGTACAATCGGCACATCCTTCCGCGCTCCGGCCCTGTTCGAGTCGTTCCTGAACGACGAAACGAGCTTTGCCAGCCAGATAGCGATCGACCCGTGCATCCACTGGGAGAGGTCAAATGACCCGCGGCTGCAGGCGAATTGCCAGGCCGACGGCGTACCTGCCGGCTACAGCGGTGGCGGAACAAGCTCCGCTCTTGTCAGCAGCGGCGGCGGCATAGGTCTTCTCGACCCGGAAACCTCAACCGCGAAGACAGTGAGCGTGATCCTCACTCCGGACAGGTGGTTCTGGGACGGCGGGCGGTTCAGCGTTGCCGTCGATTATTTCGACATCAAGGTGAAGGGCGAGATTGCGACTCTCGGGCCGGCGAACATCCTATCGGGTTGCTACAACTCGGAATTCTTCCCGGATGACCCGCTTTGCGATCTCTTCGTTCGCGAAACAGATCCGGGCGCCACCCGAGATGATCAAATTATCACCGTCTCGGACCCGTTCCTGAACATCAATAGCCAGCAAAATCGGGGCATCGATGTTACCGGCCGGTTCAACCAGGACATGGGGCGCCACGGGAAGCTCGCGCTTCTCGCCCAGATGACGTGGCAGCTGAAGGACAAGTTCGAGCTGTTCGGTGGAACCGCAACGGACGACAATGGCGAAATGGGCGATCCGAAGTGGGTCGGCGAGTTCGACGCCACCTGGGATTACCAGCCGTTCACCGTCGTCTACGGTCTCGACGTGGTCGGAGGCACATCCGACCGCCGCGACGTCGAGTTGGTAAACAACGGAGACGTCTGCTTCCCGAGCGCCTTGAACCCCGCCAAGACCCTTTGCCCGGACTTCCGGGGCGAGCCGAAATTCTATCACTCGGCTTCGGTCACGGTGAACGTCGGCCCGCGCTTCGACTTCACGGTCGGCATGCGCAACATCTTCGACACGAAGCCGGCGCGAGTTTCCGCGATTGGAAGCCAGGCCGGAGGCGTGATCGGAAGGGCGCCGATCAACGGCAGCCAGTACGACTATCTCGGCCGTCGGATTTTCGCCTCGGTGACGGCAAAGTTCTGATCGCCTGAGTAAAATCGACCTTTGGGGCGCTTCCTACGGGAGGCGGCCCTTTTTTTCGCACTTTGCAACGCTGCCGGAGGGTCTAATCTCTCCGGGCATGCGTAGCGGGGGATAAACAAGGCGTGGCCGGGCTTGCGACTACGGGCGTCCTCGCCGCCGCGCTCGCGGCGTTATGGATCCTCATTGCCGCGATCCTTTCGATCATGGCGGCGCGACGGCTTCGCGCAGCTAGCGGCGTTCTGTCGGCCGCGCGCTCCTTGCAGACATTGCTCGATCTTTCGCCGGGACGGCCGCTCGTGGTCCGCGCCGACGGTTCGATCGAGACAGATGCGCGGCTGCTCCGCGAGATCGGGATCGACAAGCTTCCGCGAGACCTGAAGGCCCTTGCCGGAACCGACAGAGGCCTCGTCGCGGTAGACGTGGAAACGCTCGCAGCGCAGCTTCGCGAAGCATCGATGTCCGGCAGCCAGCTGCAGTGCCAGGTCCGGGTCGCCGGCTCGGGCCGGGTCTTCGACGTCCGCGGTGCGCCGGCTCCTGCCCCCGAACTTCCCGGCACGATGCTCCTGTGGCTGCTCGATTCCAGCACTGCCGAGGCCGAGCGCTCAAAGTTGTCGCTTCGCCTCAACCAGACCGAAGCGGCGCTCGACGCCCTCACTCGGCTGATCGAAGCCGCGCCCTTTCCGATGTGGTACCGGGGTCCCGACCTCAACCTCGGCCTCGTCAACAGCGCCTTCGTCGATGCCGTCGAGGGCCGGGATGCGGCCGACGTCATCGCCCGGTCGAGCGAGCTGGTCGGTGACACGGAGGAGGCGAAGGCCGCGGCGATGACCGCTCTCGACAGCGGCAAGCCGACTGCTCGCAGCCAGGCAGCGATCGTCCGCGGCGAGCGGCGCATGCTGAACATCGTGAACGTGCCGCTCCCCACCGGCGCGGTCGCCGGATTCGCGATCGACGTCCAGGATCTCGAGGACACTCGGGCAGAACTTGCGCGGCAGGTCCAGTCGCAGCGCGACCTAGTCGACCGCATGAGCGCGGGCGCGGCGCAATTCGACGCCGACCGGTCGCTGAGCTTCTTCAATCGCCCGTTCGCGGCGATGGGGCAGCTCGATCCGGACTGGCTGAACGAGAAGCCCGAATTCGACCGGGTGATCGAGCGGATGCGCGAGCAGAACCGAGTCCCGGAGACCCGCGATTTCCCGACCTGGAAGGCCGAGCGCCGCGACTGGTTCACGAGCCCGGAAGAGGTCATCGAAGAGGATTGGATGCTGCCCGGCGGCGAGCATTGGCGGGTGGTCGCCCAGACGCTTCCCGACGGCGGCCTTCGGCTGTTTCTTGAGGACCGGACCGAGCAGGCGCGTCTCGCCTCGGCGCGCGACACATTGCTTCGGGTTCGCTCTGCGACGTTCGACAATCTGTTCGAAGCGATCGGCGTGTTCGCGAGCGATGGGCGGCTCTATCTTTGGAACCGCCGATTCAGCCAGGTCTGGGGACTCGACGAGGAATGGCTGGCCGAGCATCCGCGGGTCGACGAGATGGTTCCTGCGCTCGCCCGCAAGCTCGTCAATCCGACCGCAGCGGCGCAGATTCGCGAGATGGTCCGCAAGACGACCAGCGACCGCGAGCCCGCCAATGGGCGGATCACGGTGACGGACGGACGCCATTTCGAGTTCGCCGCTGTGCCCCTCCCCGACGGTAACGCGCTCTTCACCTTGGTCGATGTGACCGACTCGACCCGAATTGAGGCCGCATTGCGTGAACGTGCCACCGCGCTCGAGCAGGCCGACCGCGTTAAGACCGACTTCGTCGCCAACATGAGCTACGAGCTACGCACTCCGCTCACCTCGATCGGCGGCTTCGCGGAAATGCTTTCGCAGGGTTACGCCGGCGCGCTCAGCCCAGCCGCTTCGGATTATGTTCAAGCGATCCTGGAGTCGGTGGAGCGCCTGTCGAAGCTGATCAACAACGTCCTCGACCTGACCCAGGGCGACTCGGTCGGCATCATTCTCGAGCGCGAGCGGGTCGACATGGAAGGGCTGTGCCGGACAGCGGTCGACAAGTTCGAAGCGCGGACGAAAGAAAAAGGGCAGAAGCTCTCAAGCGAGATTTCGGAGACAACCGGAACGGTTGTCGGGGACGCCAGGCGGCTTCGGGAATCCATCGAGCATCTCCTGGAGAATGCGGCTGCATATACCGAGCGCGGCGGGAAGATCGCGGTGAAGGCGTGGGGCGATGACGACCAGGCTTTCGTGCAGATCAGTGACAACGGCCCGGGGATCGCGAAGAAGGACTTGCCGCGGGTCTTCAACCGCTTTGACCGAGTGAAACAGGACCCGTCGCAGGGCGAGGCGGCCCTCGGCCTCGGTCTCCCGCTCGCCCGCCAGTTCGCGGAGGCGCACGGCGGAAAGGTCGACCTCGTCTCGACAAAGGGCAAGGGCACGACCGTCACCCTGACGATCCCGCGCGCACCGCAATGATCCTTGCCGACGAGCGGGCGACAGTGGCGTTGGGCGAGAAGCTCGCTCCCTTGCTTCGCCGGGGCGACGTGATCGCGCTTTCCGGGCCCCTCGGAGTCGGCAAGACCGCGCTTGCGAGGGCGATCCTCGGCTCCCTGGGGCATAAAGGCGAGGTCCCGAGCCCGACCTTTGCGATCGTTCAGCCGTACGACGAGCTGGAGCTGCCGGTGTGGCACGTCGACCTTTACCGGATCGAGGAAGCGGGTGAGATCGACGAGCTCGGGCTGGACTCGGCGTCCGATGCAGTGCTGCTGGTCGAGTGGGCGGAACGAGCGGGCGCGAGTGCCTGGCCGGAAGCGCTTCGGCTTACGCTCGAATTCGCGCAAAGCGCCGCTCGGCGCTTGACAGCTGACGTCCCTCCGGCATGGCAGGATCGATGGCCTCCGCGATGACTCCAGCTCCAGAAGTCCATGAATTCCTTGCCCGATGCGGCTGGCCGGGAGCGCGCGTCGATCCGCTTGCCGGCGATGCGTCGTTCCGCCGCTATTTCAGGGTCGTGGATGGGCCGCGGACGGCAGTGCTGATGGACGCGCCGCCCGCTCACGAGGACGTTCGACCGTTCGTCGCCGTGGCCGAATGGCTTCACTCGGTCGGCTTGAGCGCTCCTGAGATCCTCGCTCGCGATATCGAGCATGGCTTGCTGCTTCTCGGGGACTTCGGCGACTGGCGTTTGCGCGAATTCCTCGACAGCGATCCATCGCGCGAGGTTGAGCTGTACGAGCTTGCGACCGACGTTCTCGTCCACCTGCACCGGCATCCGCCGATGGAGGGGCTCCCGGTCCACGGCATGGACCAGTGGCTCGAGGAACTGTCGCTCTTCACGGACTGGTATTGCCCCGCGCTCGGCCTGTCGGTCGATGTCGATGGCTTCCGGTCTGCGTGGATGCAGGTGCTGGAGCCGGTAGCGAAGGACGGGCTCGGGCCGGTGACGGTGCTTCGCGACTATCACGCCGAGAATGTGATGCTGGTGCGCGGCCGCGAAGGAGTCCGGCACTTCGGGCTTCTCGATTTCCAGGACGCCTTGTCCGGCCATCCTGCCTACGATCTCGCGTCGGTCCTCGAGGACGCTCGCCGCGACGTGCCGCCCGAAATCGAGCGGACAATGATCGAGCGTTATGTCGCGGCTACCGGGAATCGGGAGGCTTTCGAGCGCGCCTATTGGGCGCTGGCGGCGCAGAGAAATACAAGGATACTCGGCGTCTTCACCCGGCTGTGGAAGCGCGACAACAAACCGCATTACACGGCCTTCCAGCCGCGCATGTGGGGGCTTCTCGAGCGCGACCTGGCGCAGGCCGGGCTCGAGCCGGTCCGCCGCTGGTTCGACCTCAACATCACGCCGGAACACCGCGCTGCACCCTGGGCGGAAGCGGCATGAGGACGACGAAGAAGGCGCTCCGGCTGAAAGCCGAGATCGCGTGCGACGTTCCGAAGACCGCGATGGTGCTGGCCGCGGGCCTCGGTAAGAGGATGCGGCCGCTGACCGCCAGCCGGCCGAAGCCGCTGATTGAAGTTGCGGGCCAATCCCTGCTCGATCACCTGTTGGAGCGTCTCCGCGCTGCGGGAGTCGAGAAGGTGGTTGTGAACGTCCATTATCTGGCCGACGCGGTGGAGGCTCACCTGGCGAAGAATTCGCACGGGCTCGACATTGCGATTTCCGACGAGCGGTCGCTGCTGCTCGAAACCGGCGGCGGCATGGTGAAGGCGGCGCCGCTGATCGATTCCGACCCATTCCTCGTCGTCAACAGCGACAATCTGTGGGTCGACGGCCCGGCCGACACGCTGAAGCTGTTGGCGTCGCACTGGGATGGCGAGCGGATGGACGCGCTGCTGCTCCTCGTCCCGCACGCGCGCGCGGAGAACCACCGCGGCATGGGCGATTTCCACATGGGACGGACGGGGCGCTTGCGCCGCAGGGAGCGCTCCCGAGTGGCTCCCTTCGTCTACACCGGCATCCAGATGGTCTCGAAGCGGCTGCTGGAGGAGGCGCCCGACGGACCCTTCTCGACGAACCTCCTCTGGGACCGGGCCATCGAGGAGGGCCGCTGCTTTGGCGCGGTGCATCAGGGGTTGTGGTTCGACGTCGGCACTCCTCAGTCGATCAAGGCAACGGAGCTGACCCTAGAGGATGCCTGAGGGCGAAACCGAATCCCTGCGTAGCCGCGCCGTATTCACGATCCCGACCAACCGCTCGTTCGCGGACTCCCTCGTTGCAGGCCTGATCGCGAAATACGGCCGCGACCCGCTGTCGCTGGCAAACGGAAGAATCCTGCTTCCGAACAACCGCGCGGTTCGAAGCGTCACCGAGGCTTTCGTTCGTGCGAGCGGTTCGGGACTGGTGCTCCCGCGGCTGATTCCGGTCGGCGACCCCGAATTGGAGGAGAGGATTGGAGGAGCGCTCGATCCGGCGGACCTTCAGGATCCCGCGCCGCCCGCCGTCGAGCCTCTGCACCGCCTGCTGGCGCTTGCGGAGCTCGTCCGGGGCGACGGCGAGACGGCCGTCGAGGCGCTGCGCATGGCGACCGAGCTTGGGCGGACGCTCGATGCGCTCCTGATCGAGGAGGTGGACCCGCATGAGCTGGCCGAGGCTGCGGCGGACGCACCCGAGCTCGCGCGGCACTGGCAGGTCTCACTCGACCGACTGGAGACGATCATCGGTCTCTGGCCCAAGCGGCTCGGCCTGTTTGGGCGCATCGACCTCGCCCAGAGACGCAACCTGATTCTGCACCGTCTTTCGATGCGCTGGGCAGTCGAGCCTCCGCCGGGCTTTACGGTCGCAGCCGGAATTACGACGGCGGCTCCGGCGGTCGCCGGCCTGCTCGCCCGCGTATCCGCGATGCCGGACGGGATGGTGGTGCTCCCGGGCCTCGCACTGGCTTCGATCCTCCCGAACGCGGAGTGGGAGGCGCTGGCAGCCGATGAAAGCGGGCGAGGCGGGGCGACTCATCCGCAATTTCATCTCAGGCTGTTGCTCGACCGGATGGGCGTAGCTCGTGAGGAAGTGAGGCTGTGGCCGCGGGTTGGGTTGGCGGCTTCGACGCCGCTTCGAGCTCGAGCAGTCGCGAACGCGTTCGCTTCCGCGGAATTCTCCGACAAATGGAGCGTCCTGAAGCCGGCCGAGCGGCGGCTGACGGGTATCCGTGCAGCGGTTCTTCCGGACTCGGCGGCCGAGGCGCAGGCCATTGCGCTGGCCATCCGCGAAGCGCTGGAGACTCCCGCAAAGACCGCTGCGCTCGTGACCCCGGACCGGACGCTCGCGAGGCGTGTGACGGCGCTCCTTCGCCGTTGGGACATCGACGCGGACGACAGCGCCGGAAAGCCGCTGTCCGAGCTCCCGCCTGGGACCCTGCTCCTTTCGATTGCATCGGCCATGGCCGAAGAGCTGGCCCCTGTTCCGCTTCTCGCGCTGCTCAAGCACCCACTGGTCGGAGGCGCCGGCGACGAGAGACTTCAGTGGCTCGGCGACGTCCGGCTGCTCGACCGCGCCTTGCGTGGGCCGAGGCCGGCTCCAGGACTTGCGGGGCTGCAGCGTCATTTCGAGGAGCAGGAAAAGGAGCGGGGCTGCCGGGGTTGCCTCGTGGCCTGGAAGCGGGTCCGGCCATTCGTCGAGGCGCTCGACGGCCAGCTGGACGGTGCGATTTCGCTCGCGGCGCTTGCCGAGCGACTGGTTGCGTGCGCCGAAGGGCTGGCCGGCGACAGCGGCTGGCGCGGGCAGGATGGGCGGATGGCCGCGGAGCTTCTTGCGGAGCTTCAGTCGGCGGAACAGGCGCTGGCGCTACCGGTAAGCGCCGAAGACGCCGTCGCATTGTTGCGCGAGCTTCTGGCCAGCCGGAGCGTTCGCCCGGCTTATGGCGGCCACCCGCGCGTTTTCATCTGGGGCCTTCTGGAGGCACGGTTACAGCAAGCCGACCTGATGATCCTGGGCGGTCTCAATGAAGGTGTATGGCCCGGCTTGCCGACGCCCGACCCGTGGCTCGCGCCGAAGATCCGGGCAAACCTGGGCCTGCCGGGACTCGAATATCGGATCGGGCTCGCGGCGCACGATTTCGCGAGCGCGCTGGGGGCCCGCGAGGTGCTGATCACTCGGGCGAAGCGCGACGGGCGGTCGCCGACAGTGGCGTCGCGTTTCTGGCTGCGGCTGGATGCGATTGCGGGCGGGTTGCCGCGCGATTTTCGGCTGGAGCGAATGATGGCCGCGCTCGACGATCCCGGCCCGCCTGACCCCGTGGGCCGTCCGGAGCCGTGCCCGCCGGCGGACCAGAGGCCCAAGCGGATCTCGGTTACGGCCGTCGACCGTTTGAAAGCCGACCCCTTTGCCTTTTACGCGCAGCAAATCCTAAATCTTCGCGAGCTGGATGCAGTCGACGCCGACCATAGTGCGCGCTGGAAAGGCGATGCCGTTCACAAGGTTTTCGAGCGCTGGCTTCGAGATGATGGTTGCGACCCTGAAAAGCTGAGGCCGCGCGCCGAGGCCTTGCTTGCCGACGAGACCATTCATCCAATGCTTCGGGTGCTCTGGGCGCCACGCTTGTTGGAGGCCATCGACTGGATGGCCGGGCTGGAACGGGACAACCGCGCGTCCGGCAGGAAGCCGCTCGCGGCCGAAGCAAAAGGTGAAGTGCCGCTCGCGGGAATCCTCGTCCACGGCCGGGCCGACCGAATCGACCGCCTTCCGGGCGGCGGCCTCGCAATCATCGATTACAAGACGGGCAAGCCGCCGGCAAAGAAGGCGATAGAAGCAGGCTTTGCGCTGCAGCTCGGGCTGCTCGGGCTGCTCGCAAGGGACGGCGGATTCGCCAATGCCAAAGGCAATCCGGAGGCCTTCGAATATTGGTCGCTCGTCCGCGATCGCGACGGCTTCGGCAAATGCGTCCGAGCGGACAAGGACATGGGGCCCGAGGAGTTCCTTGACCACGCCTACCGTAATTTCGCTGAAGCAGCGGCGAAGTGGCTGACCGGCAATGGGCCGTTCACTGCAAAGCTCAATCCGGCCTACGCTCCCTATGGCGATTACGACCAGCTTATGCGGCTGCAGGAATGGTACGGCCGCAAATGAGCCTAGGTGCGGGGCTTCTTCTTGGCCTTGGAGGCGTACAGCAGAGCGGCGACGATCGCCGCCGAACCGATGCCCACCGCGACCCCGGCCTTCACGAATTTGGCGCGGCGCTCCTCGCTCGCTCTGTCGTCTTCGTCTCGCTCGGTCATTCCGCTTTCTCTATGGGCTTCGAGCCGGGTTTGGAAGCATGAGCGGGCGATTTCGGCCATTGCCGCGGCTGGAAGGCGCGCAAGCGAGTGCGGCGGATCCGCATGCGCATGCGGCGCTTTCGGCATCGGCCGGAACCGGCAAGACAGAGGTCCTGACGGCTCGCGTGTTGCTTCTGCTGCTCCAGGGCGCGGCCCCGGAGTCGATCCTCTGCCTGACGTTCACCAAGGCGGCGGCGGCAGAGATGGCCAACCGGATCGGCGCCCGGCTGGCCGCCTGGGTCCGGCTCAAGAACAGCGACCTCGCCACTGACCTGCTGAACCTCCGGGCGATGAACGATCCGCCGACAATCCGGCGCGCGCGGCAGCTGTTCGCTCGGGTGCTCGATTGCCCGGGCGGCCTCAAGATCCAGACGATCCACGCCTTCGCGCAGTCCTTGTTGGCAGCCTTTCCTGACGAGGCAGGGATCGCGCCAGGGTTCCAGCCGGTCGAGGGCAGGGCGGAGCAGGAGCTGGTCCGCCGGACTCTCGCGGACCTGCTCTCGGACGCGGAGGCAACCGGGAACAGACAGCTGCTCGCCGACGTGCAATGCCTCAGCCTGCGGCTCGGCGAAGCTGGCGCGGTTGAATATCTGCGCGAATGCGCCAGCCGTCACGAGGCGCTGGCGGCATTCGGTCCTCCCGAGACGATCGAGCCGTTTGTCCGGCGGATGATGCGCCTGCCCGACGGCTCGGTCGAAGACTATCTCGCCTCGAGATGCGCCGACGACGGCTTCGACTGCGACCTTCTTCGAGCGATTGCCGAGGCCAATCGCGCGTGGGGCACCTCGACCGGCAAAGACGCCGTCGAGACCGTGGAGCGCTGGCTCGGATTACCCGCGGCGGAGCGGGCGGCGACGCTTCCCGATCTTGCGGCGATCGTATTCACCCAGAAGGGCGAGCTTCGAAAAGTCTCGGCGGGCCAGCGCAAGGCCGATGCCGCATATGACAATCATGTCGACCGTCTCGCCAGTGCAATATCGGAGCTGCTCGCAGTCCAGCGCGGCGCTCGTCTCGCGTCGGACATGGCCGCGGGATTGCGCGCGGGCCAGGCTTTCGCCGCCGCCTACACTGTCGCCAAGCGAAGTGCCGGGGTCGCCGACTTCAACGACCTGATTGACTGGACGCGTCGCCTCCTGAGGAAACCCGGAATGGGCGATTGGGTGCGCTACAAGCTCGACCGGCAAGTGGATCACATCCTCGTCGACGAAGCCCAGGACACCAATGCCGCGCAGTGGGAGATCATCGACAAGCTGGTCGAGGAATATTTCTCCGGGGCGAGCGAAGCCGATCTGCGGTGGCGGACCCTGTTCACCGTCGGTGACTTCAAGCAGGCGATCTACGGCTTCCAGGGGACAGACCCGCAGCAATTCGAACGCGCGCGGGCGAAGTATCAGGCGCTCGCCGAAGGTCTCCGGCGCGCCGAGGCGGACCTGGACGCGCCGCAGGTCGAGCCGCGTGAGTTCCGCGACCTCTCGATCGGCGCCAGCTTCCGTTCCGCCCAGCCGATCCTGGACGTCGTCGATGCCGTCATCCGCGAGCTGGGCCATGAAGCGCTGGGGCTCGCGCGTTCTCCTGACCGGCATGTCGCGCATCATTCCGGCCGGCCCGGCAAGGTCGAGCTTTGGCAACCGTTCGCGGCAGAGGTCAGCGACGAGGATTCGGACGAAGGCGAGGAGCGCTGGGTCGACGTGCGCGACCGGCTCTATGCCGATCACCTGGCCGGCCGGATCGCCGACCTTGTCGAACAGGCTCCGATCCTTGGCTCGACGCAGCGGAAGCTTACGCCAGGCGACATACTCGTGCTGGTCCGGAGCCGGGGAGAGCTGGCCTCGCTGGTCGTGGCGAGGCTTTTCGCGCGGGGAGTGCCGGTGGCGGGCGTCGACAGGCTGCATCTTCACGATCCGCTCGCAGTGCAGGATTTGCTGGCGGCGGTAAGCTTCGCGGTCCAGCCGAACGACGACCTCAGCCTTGCCAACCTGCTGGTCTCCCCGCTGGTCGGCTGGGACCAGGACCGGCTTCGCGATCTCGCCTACGGGCGAGAAGGGCCGCTCTGGCGCGAGCTGAGGGACAGAGCCGGGCAGGGCGATCCCTTCCGCCGAGCGCACGAGGAGCTCGCGGAGTTGCTCCGGATCGCGGACTTCACGCCTCCATCGCGGTTCGTGGAAACAATCCTGTCCGGGGCGATGCAGGGACGGCGCAAGCTCTACTCCCGGCTCGGAATGGCGTCGGGGGATGCGATCGACGAGCTGATGAACAGCGCGATCGAGTTCGAGCGCAACGAAGTCGCCTCGCTCGACCGCTTCCTGTCCTGGTTCTCGCGCGGCGAGGTCGATGTCCAGCGCGACCCTGGCGCGCCGGCCAACGAGGTGCGGGTGATGACCGTTCACGGCGCGAAGGGGCTGCAGTCGCCGGTTGTGATTGTCGCCGACGCCACCGCCGACCCGGCGAAGCTCGGACGCACGCCGGTCACGCTGGACTTCGACATCCCGGAACTCGGCAAGGCGCCGCTGCTGAGACCGAAGAAGGAGGAGAGGCGCGAGCCGTTCGAGACGATGCTTGCCGAGCAGGACGTTCGGGACCTGCAGGAACATTGGCGGTTGCTCTACGTCGCGCTGACAAGGGCCGCCGACCAGCTCATCGTCAGCGGCGTCGCGCCCAGGGCGAAAACGGACGGATCGGACCCGCGGCCCCTCAATTGCTGGCACCGCGCGGTCCAGGATGGACTTTTCGCGGCGGGTGCCGCGCCGGTCGAGGAGGGCGGGACCGTCAGCCTTGTCTATGGAAGCGACGAACGCGTCAGCGCTCGGCGGCGAAAATCCGTGGATCTTCCGAAAGCAGAGCTTCCGGCCTGGGTGAAGGAGCCTGCGCCGCCAGAGGCGAGGCCGCCGCGGCCCCTTGCGCCGTCGGCCCTCGCGGAGGACCGCGAGGCCGCTCCTCCGCCGTCGCCGGAGATGCGGGCCGCCGCCGAGCGCGGGACGATGATCCACGCGCTCCTCGAACGGCTTCCGCCTCTGGCCGTGGAGAAACGCAAGGAGGCGGCGCTGCGTTGGCTCGAGACCTCAGCCGGGATTGCCCATACCGACATCCGCGAAGAAATCGCGCGAACCGTTTGCGAGGTCATATCGGACGACCGCTTCGAAGCATTGTTCGGACCGGGATCGCTGGCCGAAGCACCGATTGCGGCGACTCTTCCGGACGGGAGGGTGATTGCAGGCACCGTCGACCGCCTGGTCGTCGAGCCGCACAGAGTGCTCGTCGTGGACTACAAAACCGGCCGAGCGCCCGGTCGAGC
Organism: Pseudomonadota bacterium; assembly: GCA_046733255.1. Taxonomy (GTDB): domain Bacteria; phylum Pseudomonadota; class Alphaproteobacteria; order Sphingomonadales; family Sphingomonadaceae; genus Sphingomicrobium. Next base: position 45,032 of record JBKPOU010000029.1, on the reverse strand, counting down.
GGAGGACATTCCGGTCGCGCACCGGCTGCAGATGGACGCGTATAGGCGGGCGCTTTCGGTGATTTTCCCGGATCGGGACATCGAGGCGGCGCTTCTTTACACGTCGAGCGCGCAAATCTTCCCTCTCGGCAGTTGAGGACTGCGCCTTCGCTGCCCATATGGAATCCGAACGAATCCCTCAGGAGACAGAGCCCATGGCCACGAAGACCGTCACCGACCAGAGTTTTGCAAGCGACGTGCTCGGCGCATCGGGTCCTGTGCTGGTGGACTTCTGGGCGGAATGGTGCGGCCCGTGCCGGATGATCGCGCCGGCGCTCGAAGACATTTCAAACGACCTCGGCGAAAAGGTGACCGTGGCGAAGCTCAACATCGACGAGAATCCGGACGTCCCGGCGCGCTACGGAGTGCGCGGAATCCCTACTATGCTGCTGTTCAAGGATGGGCAGCCGGTCGCGCAGAAGGTGGGCGCCGCGCCACGGAGCCACATCCAGCAGTGGCTCGAAGGCAATCTCTAGACCTCTGCTCCTCCGGTCATTGAGGAATTGTCCGGCGGTTCGGTGCCCCTGAGGCCCTCGGTGTTTGGCCGGAAGCGCTCGTGCCGCGGCAAATCGTCGGCGGGATTGAACCAGGCGATCTTGCTCGACCAGAAGATGTGATACTCCGGCGGAACCGCGTCGGGGTCGTCGAGAGTGACTACGCTGAAATCGAGCGTTTTCGGCTGGTGATCCACGGTGACGTAGAGCGGAGTGCCGCACTCGCCGCAGAAGAAGCGCTGACCGAAGCTGCTCGACTTCACCATCCGGATGCTGTCGGCGCCCGAAGTTGGCGTCCAGTCCCCGCGCCTTGCGCTCGCGAAGGCCTGCGCGGGCGCGCCGCTGCTCAGCTGGCAAGTTCGGCAGTGGCACCAGCCGCAATCGAACGGTTCGCTTTGCAGCTCGTACCGCACCGAGCCGCACATGCATCCGCCGGTCATACCCATCAGCCATGACTCCGTTTGACTAAGGCTAGCGCCGTTCCTACATCGCCGCCGCAACGCTCGCGCGCGGGCGAGGCAGGTCGCCGTTCCGTCGCGCGCCATGAGCATCTAAAGGAATTCCATGTTCGCCGCACTGGCCAAAAGCATCTTCGGATCGGCAAACGACCGCTATGTCCGGAGCCTCGGCAAATATGTCGACGCGGTCAACGCGTTCGAGCCGCGTATCGAGGCGCTCACCGACGAAGAACTGCGCAACCAGACCGAGATCCTTCGCAAGCGGCTGGCCGATGGCCAAAGCCTGGATGACCTGCTTCCGGAGGCTTTCGCCACCGTTCGCGAAGCAGCGAAACGCACTCTTGGACAGCGGCACTATGACGTTCAGCTGATCGGCGGGATCGCGCTCCACCGCGGCGAGATCGCCGAGATGAAGACGGGTGAAGGCAAGACCCTCGTCGCGACCTTGGCCGTCTATCTCAACGCGCTCGAAGGCAAGGGCGTCCACGTCGTCACCGTCAACGACTATCTCGCCCGCCGCGATGCCGACTGGATGGGACAGATCTACAATTTCCTCGGGATGTCGGTCGGCGTGATCATTCCGAACCTGACCGACGAGGAGCGCCGCGCTGCCTACGGCTCGGACATCACCTACGGGACGAACAACGAATTCGGCTTCGACTATCTGCGCGACAACATGAAGTACACGCGCGATCAGATGGTGCAGCGGCCCTTCAACTTCGCCATCGTCGACGAGGTCGACTCCATCCTCATCGACGAAGCCCGAACCCCGCTGATCATTTCCGGTCCGACCGACGACAAGTCTGAGCTCTACGTCTCGGTCGACCAGATCGTGAAGACATTCAGTGCGGAGGATTACGAGAAGGACGAGAAGCAGCGTTCCGTGGTGCTGACCGAGGAGGGCACCGAAAAGGCCGAGCGGATGCTGGAGGAGGCCGGGCTTATCGAGGGCCGCAACCTCTACGACATCGTCAACACCCAGACCGTCCACCACTTGAACCAGGCGTTGAAGGCCAACGTCATGTTCAAGAAGGACATCGACTATATCGTCAAGGACGGGAAGGTCGTCATCATCGACGAGTTCACCGGCCGCATGATGGAAGGGCGGCGCTGGTCCGACGGGCTCCACCAGGCGGTGGAGGCGAAGGAAGGCGTCTATATCGAGCCGGAGAACCAGACCCTCGCCTCCATCACGTTCCAGAACTATTTCCGGATGTATCCGAAGCTTTCCGGAATGACCGGAACGGCGATGACCGAGGCGCCTGAATTCTTCGACATCTACAAGATGAACGTGGTGGCCATCCCCACCAACGTTCCCGTGCTGCGACAGGACGAGGACGACGAATTCTACAAGACCATTACGGAGAAATTCTCGGCGATCGCCACGGAGCTGAAGGACAAGCAGCAAAAAGGCCAGCCGTCCCTGGTCGGCACCGTCTCGATCGAGAAATCGGAAATGCTGTCCGAATATCTCCAGAAGGAGGGGATCAAGCATTCGGTGCTGAACGCGCGCTTTCACGAGCAGGAAGCGCATATCGTCGCCCAGGCCGGCCGCATCGGCGCGGTGACGATCGCGACGAACATGGCCGGCCGCGGCACCGACATCCAGCTCGGCGGCAACCTCGAGTTCCGGATGCTGGACGAGTTTTCGGACCTGGTTGCCGGCACCCCCGAATTCGAGGCGCAGGCGGCTAAGATCCGCACCGAGATCGCCGAAGAGAAGCAGCGGGTGCTCGAAGCCGGCGGGCTGTACGTGCTCGGCACCGAGCGGCACGAGAGCCGCCGCATCGACAACCAGCTTCGGGGACGATCGGGCCGCCAGGGCGATCCCGGCCTGTCGAAATTCTACTTAAGCCTCGATGACGACCTGCTGCGCATCTTCGGCCCCCAGACGATGTTCGCCCGGCTGATGAACAAGAACCTGGAGGACGGCGAAGCGATCGTTTCCCCGTGGATATCCAAGGCGATCGAGACCGCTCAGAAGAAGGTCGAGGCGCGCAACTACGATATCCGCAAGCAGGTCGTCGAATTCGACGACGTGATGAACGACCAGCGCAAGGTCATCTACGAGCAGCGCGCGGACATCATGGATTCGGACAGCGTGAGCGAAGTGATCGCCGAGATGCGCGCCGACACGACCGCTTCGATCGTCATGGCGCACTGCCCCGCGGGAACCTATCCCGAGCAGTGGGACGTCAGCGGCCTCAAGGAAAGCATCGACGCCATTTTCGGCCTCCAGCCACCGGTCGACGACTGGCTCCAGGAAGAAGCGGTCGAGCAGGAGCTGGTGATAGAGCGGCTGCAGGGACTTGCGGATCTCCACATGGCCGCGAAGGTCGAGGAGGTTGAGCCCGACCGCTGGGCCGAGGTCGAGAAGAACATCCTCATCCAGACGCTCGACCATCACTGGAAGGACCACCTCGCTACGCTGGACGCGCTCCGGCAGGTCATCCACCTGAGGAGCTATGCGCAGAAGAAGCCGATCGACGAGTATAAGCAGGAAGCCTTCCTGCTGTTCGAGCGGCTGCTCGTGTCGATCCGCGAGGAGGTCACTCGGATCCTGATGCGGGCTAGCCTGCAGATCGAGGCGCCGCCGCCGCCGCCGCTGCCGGACTTCATCACCCAGCATATCGATCCGTTCTCGGGCGAGGACGACACAGCAGATATTGACGCGGCTACCGGAGCGGTCCTGTCCAATCGGCCGGCGATGATGCCGCGGCCGGACCTTCCCTCGCAGCATCAGGGTGAGGCAGGAGCGACGACGATCAGCCGCAACTCGCCGTGCCCATGCGGCTCGGGCAAGAAGTATAAGCATTGCCACGGGCAGCTCGCGTAGCCCCTTTGGGGGTCCGGCCGACCGACCGGACGGAGCTGAGGCGCGCCTATCGGCCTGACGAGGAACAGGCCGCTAGAGATCGGATCGATCAGGCGCGGCTGTCGACAACGGAAACGGGCGAGGCGACCGCGACCGCGAGGACGCTTGTCAAGGGCGTCCGGGCCCACAAGCCGTCGGGGGTCGACGCTTTCCTCCACGCCTATGACCTCGGCTCCGACGAGGGCATCGCGATGATGTGCCTCGCCGAGGCACTCCTTCGGATTCCCGACGCCCACACGGCAGACGAGCTGATCGCCGACAAGCTGGCAGGGCCTGACTGGTCCGAGAAACTCGGACGTTCGGACTCGGCGTTCGTCAACGCTGCCACCTTCTCGCTGCTTCTCACGGGCAAGGTACTGGAAGGCGCTCAGGACCGCTCCGACAATTGGAAAGCGGCGCTGGGCCGCGCCGTCGGCCGCCTCGGCGAGCCCGTCGTGCGAACCGCGGTCCGCGAGGCGATGAAGATCCTCGGCCGCAATTTCGTCTTCGGCCGCACCATCGGCGAGGCGCTCAAGCGCGCCGAACCGGAGCGCCGCAAGGGCCTCAGCCATAGCTTCGACATGCTCGGCGAGGCGGCCAGGACCTACGAGGACGCCGAGCGTTATGCTGAGTCCTACCGTGGAGCGCTCGATCGCATCTCGAAGGAAGCGAAAGGCGGATTCCGATCTTCGCCGGGCATTTCGGTGAAGCTGACCGCCCTTCACCCGCGCTTTGAGTTCACGCATCGCGAGGAGGCGCTGGCGGCGGTGATCCCCGTCGTTCGCGAACTGGCCCTGAAAGCCTCGAAGGCCGACGTCCACTTCACGATCGATGCCGAAGAAGCCGACCGGCTCGAGCTGCAGATGGACGTGTTCGAGGCGTTGCTCGCCGATGACGAGCTGTTCGCCAACGGCTGGGGCGGGCTCGGAATCGCGATCCAGGCTTATCAGAAGCGGGCTGCGCCTCTGGTCGATTGGGTCATCGAGGCCGCTCGGGCGCATGGCCGCAAGCTGATGTGCCGGCTGGTCAAGGGCGCCTATTGGGACACCGAGATCAAGCTCGCCCAGGTCGGGGGGTTGCCCGATTATCCTGTCTGGACGCGAAAGGTCGCGACCGACGTGTCCTATCTCGCCTGCGCGAAGAAAATGCTCGCCGCGAGCGACGTCATGTATCCCGCCTTCGCTACGCACAACGCCAATACCATCGGCCAGGTGAAGGCGCTTGCCGGCGGCAGGGAATTCGAGTTCCAGCGCCTGCATGGGATGGGCGAGGAGCTTTACGAGGAACTGGCGGAGCTTGAGCGCCATCTTGGCGACAGGCCGACCCCGGTGCGGATCTACGCACCCGTCGGCAGCCACAAGGAGCTGCTCGCTTACCTGGTGCGGCGGCTCCTCGAGAACGGCGCCAATTCGAGCTTCGTCAACCGCATCGCCGACGAGCACGTCTCGATCGACGAGCTTGTTCGCGATCCGATCGCTGAGCTCGAGGCGTTGACGCCCAAGCGTAATCCTAAGATCGCCCTGCCGACGGACCTGTTCGGGTCCGCTCGCCGCAACAGCGCCGGCGTCGACCTCAGCGACCCATTGGTGCGCGAGCCGCTACTCGAGCGGCTGAAAAAGCTCGAAGACCGAACCTGGACCGCGAAGCCGTGCCTCGGGAAAGGCGAGGCCAGGCCGATCGTGTCGCCGCACGACCATAGGATAACGGTCGGTACGACGTTCGAGGCGACGGCCGACGAGGTCGATCGGATGGTCCGTGCCGGGCATGCCGCACAGGTCCGCTGGGATGCGCTCGGCGGCGAGGCTCGGGCGAGACTGCTCGAACGCACCGCCGATCTTTACGAGGCGCACGCGGAGGAGTTCTTCTCGCTCTGCATTCGTGAAGCCGGGAAGACCTTGATCGACGCCGTGCTCGAAGTGCGCGAGGCGGTCGATTTTCTCCGCTTTTATGCGAGCGAGGCACGACGCCAGTTCACGAAGCCGCTTCCGCTTCCTGGCCCGACGGGGGAGCAGAACGAGCTGCGCCTGCATGGACGGGGCGTGATCGCAAGCATTTCGCCGTGGAATTTCCCGCTCGCCATCTTCACCGGCCTGGCGTCGGCGCCGCTTGCCGCCGGCAATGCGGTGATCGCAAAGCCGGCGGGGCAAACGCCGTTGATCGGGGCGCTGGCCGTCGAGCTGATGCACCAGGCGGGCATTCCAAAGGACGTGGTCCAGCTCGCACCCGGCTCGGGCAGGGTCGTCGGCGGAACGCTCACCGCACATCCGCTAATTTCGGGCGTTGTCTTCACCGGCTCGACCGAGACGGCGCGCATGATCAACCGGACGCTCGCCGAGCGCGACGGGCCGATCATCCCGTTCGTTGCCGAAACGGGAGGCCAGAATGCGATGATCGTCGATTCGTCGGCGCTTCCCGAGCAGGTGACGCGCGACGTGATTTCCTCGGCATTCCAGAGCGCCGGCCAACGCTGCTCGGCCTTGCGGGTCCTCTTCGTCCAGGAGGACGTCGCCGACCGCATGATAAGGATGATTGCCGGCGCGATGGAAGCGTTGAAGGTGGGCGATCCCTCCGACCTGTCGACTGACGTCGGTCCGGTCATCGACGAAGCTGCGAAGAAGGTTCTCGACGAGCACCTCAAGTGGCTCGACAAGAATGCGAAGAAGATCTGCAGGCTGAAGCCGCCGAAGGAAGCCGCCAACGGCTGCTTCGTTGCTCCAGCTCTCTATGAGATCGAATCGCTAAGCCAACTGAATCGCGAGAATTTCGGGGCAATTCTTCACGTCATCCGTTTTGCCGGAGACGAGCTCGACAAGGTCGTCGAGGCTATCAATACGACCGGGTACGGGCTTACGCTCGGCCTTCAGAGCCGCATCGACACCGTTCGCGAATATGTCGAGGAGCATGCCCGCGTCGGCAATCTCTACGTCAACCGCAACCAGATCGGCGCGGTCGTAGAAAGCCAGCCGTTCGGCGGCGAGGGACTTTCCGGGACCGGCCCGAAAGCCGGCGGGCCGCACTATGTCGCCCGTTTCGCGACAGAGCGCGTCACCTGCACGGATACCACCGCGGCCGGGGGTAACGCGACGTTGATGGCGGCGCTGGACGGCTGATCGAGCGCCGGTCTTGATGCGTTTAAGTGCGACTTCAACTGGGCATGTTAACTCGGCCAATTGAAGGCTAGACTGTTGAACGGGCTCGCTCGATTGCTCGGACACCGGTGATGCCATTGATGGACAAATTCAGCAGGCTGCTGCTTGCGCCGCCTGCCAAGGGAATGCGGGCGCTGCTCTTCGGCGCAGTACTGGTCCTCGTCCCGACGGCGATTCGTCTCATCCTCGACTCGCTGCTCGCAGGGCACCTGTCCTTCCTTATCTACATGCCGTTCGTCATCGTCGCGGCGATCCTTCTCCACTGGGCTTATGCGGCTGCAGCTGCGTTCGGTTCGTGGGCGGTGGCCAGCGTCCTGTTCGTCGTGCCGCGCTACCAGTTCGTGTTCGACAGGGTCGAGGAGATCAGCTTCGTCATCTTCATCGTATCCGCGGGAATCCTCATTGCACTCGTCGAAGCTGTACGGAGGATCGTCGAAAATTCCCTTCGGCCCGGGCGACCTGACACGAGTTTCTCGACTCCGGTTGTCTTCAGCAGCGAACGCGGTCAGGCCTGGGCCAGCTGGTACGGCTCCCACTCGTGGGTACGGCTTGGGCCCGAAGACGAAGTTGCCGAATGCATGGAGGACTTCCTGGCGCAAAGAGCCGTGGCAGAGCGCCTCCGTCGCCAGGGGTCGCTCGGCATGAGCGCCAAACCCCTAGGTACAACCCCCGATGTTGATAACTTACCCTCACCCCCTAACCTGTGATATTGTTGGCTAACGCAGCCCGAGTCCGTGTTTCCTGGGCGAGGCCGGGGGAAGTCGATTGGAGCAGGGGTCGGAAGTACCCGTACATATTGGGAGGCCCGTCGGGGATTCTCCTGAACCGACCCATTCTGCATATGGTCCGGATCAGGCATTCCACTCCGACGAAGCTCAGGCCCAGCCCTCGTTCGTCGAAATCTTCCAGCTGATCATCGACAGCCTTTCCGAGCAGATCGCGCTCGTCGATGATCAATGGACGATCCTGGCCGTCAATGAAGCCTGGACGAAAACGGCGGCGGTCTACGGCTACGACCAGCTGAGCGTCGGGACCAACTATCTCGAATTCTGCGAAGCCCGCGCCCGCGAAGGCCACAAGCCGGCGAAACTCGCGGCGGACGGTATGCGCATGATGGACGAAACGGGCGACGCGTCGTTCCGCTACCTCTATCACGGCAAGGATCGCTGGGAGGGCCGCTCGTTCCAACTGTGCGTAAATCGAATGGAAGTGGGCGGGCGCAGCTTCGCGACGGTCACGCGCTACGACGTCACGGAGCTCGTCCAGCTTCGCCACATGCGCGAAGGCTTCAGCCACTCGCTCATCGAAAGCCAGGACTTGGAACGGCGCCGGATCGCTCGGGAAGTGCACGATTCCACGATGCAGTCCCTGGCTGGCCTCGGGCTTTCGATCGGCCAGCTAAAACGCTCGCGCCGCTTTGGCGCCGTCGATGAGATTATTGAGGAGATGGAGCAGTTGCTTGGCGAGGCGCAGAGCGAGCTTCGGGCCATCTCCTTCCTCGCCCATCCGCCCCAGCTGAGCGACGTCGGCATACGGACCGCTCTTCGCCAGCTGGCAGAAGGGTTCGGCCGCCGGACCGGACTGCGGATCACGGTCGGGGGCGACGAGGCCCCGCTCAATCTGTCTCCGGGCGCCGAGGTTGCGATCTACCGCCTGGTCCAGGAAGCGCTTTCGAACATCCATCGGCACGCGCACGCGACCGATGCGGCCGTCAGCCTCATCCAGCGCGCGGCGAGCCTCCATGTCGTCGTGGCTGACAATGGCAAAGGAATGCCGGTCGACATCCTCCGAGGCGTCGGGCTTTCGAGCATGAAAGAGAGAATCCGCGAGGTCGGGGGCCGTCTGACATTCCGCAGGGGCAGCCCGGGAACGACGCTGATCGCGACCGTGCCTGTTCACTCCGACCTGCGCGCAGTGGGGGACATGGCGCTTCCGGCGGGTCCGGCGCTTTCGCATCCGGATCGTCTGGGCGAGGCCTTCGCGAAGAAGTGGCCGACTGATTCCCGCTGGCACAGCCGGGGCGCCGCCTAATTCAACTTCGTGCGCCGCTCGATGCGATGTTGGCAACCGTGCGGAGAAGAATGGCTCCCCGGGCCTGATTCGAACAGGCGGCCGTCCGATTAACAGTCGGATGCTCTACCGCTGAGCTACCGGGGAGCAGCCCAAGAGGGCAGCGCGGGCTAGATAGCGAAGCTTGGCGCAAAGGCAAGCGCCCCGCTGGCTGCATTAGGTCGCGAATTGCTCCATCGCGATGCGCTCGTCCAGCGCATGCTCGGGATCGAACAGAAGCGTCAGCGACCGCTGGTGGTCGAGCTTGACGTCGACCTGCGCGACCTCTCGGACCTCGAACTGATCGGCGACGGCGGACACGGGGCGGTTCTCCGGCTCCAGCACCTTGAAGCAGATGCTCGTGTCGTCGGGAAGGATCGCGCCCGACCAGCGCCGCGGCCGGAAAGGGCTGATCGGCGTAAGCGCCAGCATCTTCGCCTGGAGCGGAAGGATCGGCCCGCCAGCGGAAAGATTGTAGGCGGTCGATCCGGCGGGAGTCGCGACAAGGATGCCGTCGCAGGCGATCTCCGGAATCGCGGTGCGCCCGTTGACCGATACCTCGATCTTCGCGGTCTGGCGGGTTTCCCGGAGAAGCGAGACCTCGTTGATGGCTGCGTTAGTGAAAACGTCGCCGCCGACTGTCCAAGCCGTCATCGCCAACGGGGCGACTCGGATTTCCTTGGCGCCCGCAATCCGTTCGGCCAGCCTGTCCAGCCTCCAGTCGTTCATCAGGAAGCCGACGGTTCCCCGATTCATCCCAAACACTGGAAGCTCGGGCAGCTCGCCCTCGAGAATCTGGTGAAGTGTGTGGAGCATGAAGCCGTCGCCGCCAAGCGCGACCAGGATTCCGGCGGTCTCCAACTCCGCCCAATCGTACCGGCGGCGAAGCATGGCCTCCGCCGCCTGGGCGAGGTCCCTGTCCGAAGAGACCAGCGCGATCCCGGCGGAGCGGAGATCGGCCTTCGCGCCTTCGGATGGCATTGAAGCGTCGTTGGGGCTCAGAACCTTGCTCCCGGCATTTCAACCTCCCTTCCGAGCATAAGCGCAATGGACCGTCGCTGCGAATCGGTCGAAGCTTCGCGGGCAGTTCATCGAAATTGCGGAGACAGGACGCTGCAGTCATTCCAATCGATCCATGGGAGGCAGAATATGGTCCGTTCCGGCTTTGCTTTCGTGCTCGCGGCAACACTCATTGCAGGCTGCCAGAAGTCCGATGCGCCTCGGCAATTCTCACAGCAGGCGCTCGATTCCGCGCTTGCCGATCCGCAGCGCAAGGCGCAGCGCGATGCCGCCGACGAACGGCGCAAGCCGGGGCCGCTGATCGCGCTCGCGGGCGTGAAGCCCGGCGACAAGGTCTTGGACCTGATACCGGGCAACGGATACTGGACGCGCATTTTCAGCAAGGTCGTCGGTCCCGAAGGCAAGGTCTATGCGGTCTGGCCGCAAAGCTATGCGCGTTTCGCGATGGGCAATGTGAAGGAGCTTCAGAAGCTCTCCGCCGATAAATATTATGGAAATATCGTGACTCAGGTTCAGCCGACCGCGGTGCTCGCCGCCTCCGAGCCGCTTGACGTCGTGTGGACCTCGCAAAATTACCACGACTATCCGGACGAATATATGGGCAAGGACGCCGACCCGGATGCGCTGAACCGGGCTGTATTCAAGATCCTGAAGCCCGGCGGCACCTATATGATTATCGACCACATGGCGAAGCCAGGCCGGGGCATGGCCGATACGGAGGAACTGCACCGGATCGATCCCGCGATCGTTCGCAAGCAGGTGGAGGCGGCCGGCTTCCGCTTCGCCGGGGAAAGCAAGGTCCTCAACAACGCGGCCGACCCGCTCGACATCCCCGTCTTCGACAAGTCGATCCGCGGGCACACAAGCCAGTTCGCCTACAAGTTCGTGAAGCCCAGTCAGGCGGGCTGAAGCTCCTTCTTCCCCGCTTCGCCTGCTGCCGCGACGCGTGAAAGCCCGAGCGAGAGCTGCAGAGCGCCGTTGAGACGGTCCGTCGGCGTGCGCCAGTCGCGCGAGACGGCAAGCTTGCTGTCGGGCCTCAGCTTCGCACTGCCTTTCAGGCGCTCGATATAGCCGAGCAGCCCCTGAAGATCGGGGAATCCGCTCCGGGCGAAAGTGACGACCGCTCCCCGCGGCCCCGTGTCGAGCTTGGCGATCATCGCCTTTTTGCAGTTTAGCTTTGTCTCGACGATCTTGAGGAGGTTCGCCGTTTCGTCGGGAAGCGGCCCGAAGCGGTCGATCAATTCTGCCGCAAACTCCTCGATGGCGCTCTTGTCCTCGAGGTCGCCGAGGCGGCGATAGAGGCCCATCCGCAAATCGAGGTCGGGCACATAATGTTCGGGGATGAGGATCGGCGCGTCGACGCTGATCTGCGGCGAGAATTCCTCACGCCGCTCCGCTCCGCCGGCCTTGATCTCGACGATCGCCTCTTCGAGCATCGACTGGTAAAGCTCGAAGCCGACCTCCTTGATGTGACCCGACTGCTCGTCGCCGAGCAGATTGCCGGCGCCGCGTATGTCGAGGTCGTGACTTGCGAGCTGGAAGCCGGCGCCGAGGCTGTCGAGGTCGGCAAGCACTTGGAGCCGCTTTGCCGCGGTGTCGGTGATGTTACGGTTCGCGGGCGTCGTCAGATAGGCGTAGGCGCGCAGCTTCGCGCGGCCGACCCGACCCCTTAGCTGGTAGAGCTGGGCGAGGCCGAAGCGGTCGGCGCGGTGGACGACCAAAGTATTCGCGCTCGGGATGTCGAGGCCGCTTTCGACGATGCTGGTCGATAGCAGCACGTCATACTTGCGGTCATAGAAGGCGCTCATTCGCTCCTCGACCTCGCTGGCCGCCATCTGGCCGTGAGCGCTGACGAATTTGACCTCTGGGACCTGCTTCTGAAGCCATTCTTCGAGGTCGGGAAGGTCGGCGATCCTCGGAGCGACGAAGAAGCTCTGCCCGCCGCGATAATGCTCACGGAGAAGCGCCTCGCGAATGACGACGGCGTCCCATGGGGTGACGTAGGTGCGAACCGCCAGCCGGTCGACGGGCGGCGTCTGGATCACGCTGAGTTCGCGAAGCCCGCTCATCGCCATCTGCAACGTGCGGGGAATCGGAGTCGCCGTCAGCGTCAGCACGTGGACGTCGGCCTTTAGGGCCTTCAGCCGTTCCTTGTGAGCGACCCCGAAATGTTGCTCCTCGTCGACGATGACGAGGCCGAGCTTCCTGAACGTCAGGCCTTTGGCGAGAAGTGCGTGGGTCCCGATGACGATGTCGACGGTGCCTTTTTCGAGGCCTTCCTTCGTCCGCTTCGCCTCGGCGGCGGGGACCAGGCGCGACAGCCGGCCGACCTCGATGGGGAACCCCTGAAGGCGCTCCATGAAATTTGCATAATGCTGGCGGGCGAGGAGCGTGGTCGGGCAGATGAGGGCGACCTGCATCCCCGACATTGCGACGACGAAGGCGGCCCGAAGCGCGACCTCCGTCTTACCGAAACCGACGTCGCCGCAGACCAGCCGGTCCATGGGCTTGCCGGCTTCCAGGTCCTCGAGGACCTCGGCGATCGCGCGCTCCTGGTCGTCGGTTTCCTCGTAGGGAAAGCGATCGACGAACTGCGGGAAGGCCGAATCAGCCTGCACAACCGGGGCAGGGCGTGTCGCCCGCATCGCCGCAAGCTTAATGAGCTCGCCCGCGATCTCGCGGATCCGCTCCTTCATGCGTGACTTGCGCCGCTGCCACGCCTCTCCGCCCAGGCGGTCCAGGTTCACGCCGTCGCTCTCGCTTCCGTAGCGGGAGAGAAGCTCGATATTCTCGACGGGAAGATAGAGCCGGTCGCCCCCCGCATATTCGATCGCGACGCAATCGTGCGGCGACTTGGCGACCGGTATGGAGGTCAGGCCCTCATATTTGCCGATCCCGTGCTCTGCGTGGACGACCAGGTCGCCGGGCGACAGCGAGGCGATCTCGGCGAGGAAGGCGTCCGCGCTCTTGCGCCGCTTGCGGCGGCGCACGAGACGGTCGCCGAGCATGTCCTGCTCGGTAAGCACGGCGACGTCGGCGGTCGAAAAGCCGTGGTCGAGGGGAAGGACGAGGAGCGCCGGCTGGGTCTTGCTCCCGAGCGCCTCCTGCCAGCTGTCCGCGGACTTCTGGCTCTTGAGTCCATGGTCGTGAAGAAGGCCTGACAGGCGTTCGCGTGAGCCCTTTGTGTAGCTTGCAAGGACGACCTTTTTCCCAGCGCGCCGGAGCTTGAGGACATGGCCGGCCACCGCTTCATAGACATTGTCGTTCCGCGCACGCTCCGGCGCGAAGTCCCGCGCCGCTTCGACGCCGAAGCCGATCGTGGTTTCGCCCTCGGGCTCGGGGAAGGGCGAGCTTCGGTGGATCGGCTGGGCCGCCACTGCCTCGTCCCATTCTGCCCTGGACAGGTAAAGCGCATCGGGAGGAAGCGGGCGATAGGCGCCTGGCTCCGCCTGCATCGCCCTGGTGCGGTTCTGGAAATAATCCTCGATGCTCTCCCAGCGCGAGTCGAGCGCCCCGTCCGCTCCGGAATCGCGAACGACGATGTCGCCGTCGCCGAGATAGTCGAAGGGGGTCGCGAGGCGCTCTTCGAAGAGCGGGAGCCAATGTTCCATCCCGGCCATCCGCCGACCGTCGGAGATCGCCTGGTAGAGCGGGTCACCCGTCGCAGTCGCCCCGAACGTCTCGCGATACCGTTCGCGGAAGCGCTTGATATTGCCCTCGTCGAGAAGCGCCTCCGACGCCGGCATGAGAGTGAACCCATCGGCTTTGCCGGTGGAGCGCTGGTCGGCCGGGTCGAAGTGGCGGAGGCTTTCGATCTCGTCACCGAAGAAATCGAGCCGAAGCGCATTCTGCTCGCCCGACGGGAACAGGTCGATCAGCGAGCCCCGGACGGCGAACTCGCCGTGCTCAGCGACCGTGTCCGTGCGCTGGTAACCGAGCGCGACCAGTTGCTCGACAAGGGTTTCGCGGTCGATCCGTTCGCCTTCCGCGATCCGCCGGGTCAACTGCCGCGACCGGAACGGTGTCAGCACCCGCTGGACTGCGCCGTTCGCCGTCATGACGAGGAGCTGCGGTTTCTTGAGCTGTTGCTGGAGCGCGTTCAGCGCCGACAGCCGCTCCGCCATCACCCTCAGCGCCGGTGAGGCGCGGTCGTAGGGAAGACAGTCCCAGGCCGGCAGCGTCAGGACGTCGACCTCGGGAGCGAACAACGGGATCGTCTCCGCGAGCGCGCGCATCGCCGCTTCGTCGGCAGCAATCACCACCGCCCGCACAGGCTTGCTCCGTCCATGAGCGGCGCGTGCCAGGTCGGCGGCCAGCCACGGCAGGAATCCCGAAGGGACGCCGGCGAGCGTCAGCGGCTTCGACGCGTCGAGGATTCGCTGAAGCGGTTCGCTCATCGGGCGATCGGAATGTAATCGAGCTTTTGGAGAGCCTCGAGCATGGGCCCTTGGTAGCGCTCCGGCGCCTCGGCGGTTCCGTACGCCCAGGCCATGATATCCACGTCCTGCTCGTCGAGAAGCTCGCCGAACAGCGACCGGGCGGCGCTATCCCACGCGCTGTGATGAGCGTCGAAGAAGGCGCCGACGAGCAGGTCAGCCTCGAACGTGCCGCGATGGTGCGCTCGCCAGCTAAGGCGCTTCAGTTCGGCGTCGGCATGCATTGCCGCCATCTAGTGCCCCGCCAACCAGGAGGAAAGCCGCCGCCGTTGCCGCTGTAACTTCCATATCCTAGGAACCGCGGCGTGGAAGTCGTCGGCAATGTTCACAGCGACGGATATGCGCACATCCGGAACCTTGTTCCGGAAGAGGTCGCGCGCGCCTTCATGGCGAGGCTGAAGGAAGCGACGGGGGGACGGCCAATTCCACTCAGTAAGCCGCAGCCCTTCCCGGCAGTCCTGAAGCATCCCGCGTTCGACGTTTCGTCGGAGATTTTCAAGCCGATGGAGTTCTTCCTCTGGGGTCTGACTCCGATCATGAGCCGCCTGATCGGCCGCGACCTTCTGCCGAGCTACACCTATTTCAGGATTTATCTGAAGGGCGACATCTGCCGGGTCCATTCCGACCGCCCGTCAAGCCAATATGGGCTGTCGATGACGCTCGATTACAGCGACGGCGAGGTATGGGACCTTCAGATCGGCAAGGAGCGGATCGATTCGCTTTATCCGCTGTCCGACGATTTCGGATCGATGGACCACGCGTCGATCGGAATGCAGGTTGGCGATGCGGTGCTCTACCAGGGCAGCCATTACGCCCACGGACGCATGCAGCCGAACCCCAACGGCTGGTCGGCGCACCTCTTCCTGTTCTTCGTCGATCGCAATGGCCCTTATGCGAAGCACGCCTTCGACGAGAAACTGTTCGACAAGGTCGACTTCACCTTCGTTTGACGCGGCCGCCGGTCGCCATCAGTGAGTTGCAACTATGCGGCCGGACATCCTCAATCCGCTTTTCGCCGAAGTGGAGGCCTTGCCGGGGGTCGGGCCGCAGGTCGCGAAGCTTCTCAAGCGGCTGGACATCACTCGCGCGATCGACCTGCTGTATCACCTTCCAACCGGAGTCATCGACCGGGTGAGGGCGCTGGCCGCGGATGCGTCGCTGATCGGCCGCAACGTCATCCTCGAGCTGAAGCCGTTCCAGATACGGGAGCCTCGTTCAGGGCGCGGCCCAACGCGGATTTTCGCCGCGGACAGCGACGGCAACACGATCAGCCTAGTCTATTTCAACAATCCCGGGTGGGCGAAGCGTAGCCTGCCGATGGATTCGGTCCGGATCGTGTCGGGCAAGCTCGAGCAATATGGCGACGAGTGGCAGATCATCCACCCGGAAGTCTCGGAACCGGGCAAAGGTCCCGAGCCAGCGGTCCGCGAGCCCGTCTATCCACTGACCGAAGGCCTGACAAACAAGAGGATCGGCGAGCTTGTGCGGCAGGCGGTCGAGCGTGTTCCGGACCTTCCGGAATGGATCGAGCCCAGCCTTGCAGCCCGGGAGGCATGGAGAGCGTGGCGGGCCGCGATCGCCGACGCGCATCGCGATCCTTACGCGACGGACTCCCGGAAACGCCTTGCCTATGACGAGATTTTCGCAAACCAGCTCGCGCTCCTGCTGCTGCGGGAGTCCCAGCGGCGGCACCGGACGATCCCGCTCGCCGGGACTGGCGAACTGCCGCGCGAGCTCCAGCTTCCGTACGATCTCACGGACGCACAGCGGCGGGTGATTCGCGAAATCCGCGGCGACATGGCGCAGAGCGTGCCGATGCTTCGCCTGCTTCAGGGCGATGTCGGATCGGGGAAGACGCTCGTCGCGCTGCTGGCGATGCTCGCAGCGGTGGAGAGCGGCGCACAGGCGGCGATGCTGGCGCCGACCGAAATCCTCGCCCGCCAGCATTTCGACACTCTGGCGAAGCAGCTTCATTCGCTGGGAGTGCGGATCGGAATCCTCACCGGCCGCGAGAAGGGAAGGGCCCGCGAGAGCGTGCTCATGGGCCTGGCCGGCGGCTCCATCGACATCCTCGTCGGCACCCACGCGATCTTCCAGGAGAAGGTGGCCTACAAGAACCTTGGGCTGGCGGTGATCGACGAGCAGCACCGTTTCGGGGTGTCGCAGCGGCTGCTCCTGGCTCAGAAAGCCGAACGCCCGCCGCACTTGCTGGTGATGACGGCTACGCCCATCCCGCGGACCCTGACGCTTACCCAATATGGCGAGATGGACGTCAGCCGGATCGACGAAATGCCTCCCGGACGAACGCCGGTCGAGACGCGCGTGATCAGCGACGAAAAGCTGGCGGACGTTATCGACGGGCTGGGGCGGCATATCGCCGCGGGCGGCCAGGCTTATTGGGTCTGCCCTCTGGTCGAGGAAAGCGAGACCAGCGATGCCGCCGCTGCGGAAGAACGTGCGCGGGTGCTGAAGCTTCGCTTCGGCGACGACAAGGTCGGGCTGGTGCACGGACGGATGAAAGGTCCGGAAAAGGACGCCGTCATGGCGGCATTTGCGGGCGGCGGTCTGGCGGTGCTGGTGGCGACCACGGTGATCGAAGTGGGAGTCGACGTTCCGAACTCGACTTTGATGGTGATCGAAGGTGCCGAACGGTTCGGCCTAGCGCAGCTCCACCAGCTTCGTGGGCGCGTCGGGCGCGGCACCGGCAAGAGCACCTGCCTGCTGATCCGCGGCGGGAACCTCACCGACACCGCCCGCGCACGGCTGGCGCTGATGCGCGAGACTAACGACGGTTTCCGGATCGCGGAGGAGGATTTGCGCCTTCGCGGCCCCGGCGAAATCCTCGGCACGCGCCAGTCCGGCGAAGAAGGCTTCCGGGTCGCAAAGCCCGAGGATGTCGAACAACTGGCCCCGATCGCGCAGAGCGATGCCCAGCTGCTCCTCGACCGTGACGGGGGCTTGTCCGGCCCGCGCGGGCAAGCCGCTCGCGTGTGCCTCTATCTGTTCGAGCGCGACCAGGCGGTCGGGCTGATCCGATCCGGCTAAGGAGAACAAGGTGCCGTTTCTCATCCCGATCCTGCTTGTCTTCGTCGCCGGCGGCATGGTTGCGGCCCAGGCGCCGACTAACGCCATCCTTGCCAAGGCCGGCGGCTCGCCAATCCTCGCGGCGCTCATTTCGTTCACGGTCGGCACGGCCGCCCTATTCCTCGTCTGGCTAGCGACCCCGAACCGGCCGTCATCGGCCGCGTTCGCAGGACTGCCTTGGTACGCGTGGATCGGCGGCCTCTATGGCGCGATGTTCGTTGCCGTTGCAGCTTATGCCGCGCCGAAGATCGGGATCGCCTCGCTGATCACGGTCGGAATCGCCGGCCAAATCGCGGTGGCGCTGTTCCTCGACCATTTCGGAGCGCTCGGCCTCCCGCGCGACCCGATCAGCCTGGGGCGGGTCGCCGGCGCCGCGCTCGTAATTGCGGGAGTCGTCCTCGTCCGGAAGGGCTAGCGGACCAGAAGTCCGTGCCTCTTCTTGCCGAGACTGATTTTTACCGGGCCGCCTGACACTTCGGCGATCAGCGCCGGATCGGTAACCGGCTCGTCGTCCAGCCGGACTGCGCCCTCCGCTATCTTCCGTTTCGCCTCCTTGTTCGAAGGTGTGAAGCCGAGCGCGGTCAGCGCGTGCGCAATGTTCATTCCGTCGCCGACGGACAAGGTGGGCAGGTCTTCGCCCGCTCCTCCGGTAACGAAGGTTGCTCGAGCCGTTTCCGCCGCAGCGCGCGCGGCGGCGTCGCCATGAAGCATCGCCGTCGCGGCATTGGCGAGGGCGATCTTCGCCTGGTTGATCTCGGCGCCGGGCAAAGTCTCGAGCCGCGCGATCTCGGCGATGGGAATATCGGTAAACAGCCGCAGGAACTTGCCGACGTCCGAATCGTCGGCGTTCCGCCAGAACTGCCAGTAGTCGTAGGGGCTCAAAAGGTCCGCGCTAAGCCACACGGCGCCCTTCGCGGTCTTGCCCATCTTCGCGCCGTCGGCCGTCGTAATGAGCGGCGTCGTTACTCCGAACAACTCGGTGCCGTCGATTCGCCGCCCGAGCTCGATGCCGTTGACAATGTTTCCCCATTGGTCCGAGCCACCGAGCTGCAACCTGCACTCGGCGCGCCTCGACAACTCCAGGAAATCATAGGCCTGGAGGATCATGTAATTGAATTCGAGGAAGGTCAGCGGCTGCTCGCGGTCGAGCCGAAGCCGGACGCTGTCGAAGGTCAGCATTCGGTTGATCGTGAAGTGCGTTCCGACGTCGCGCAGGAACGCCAGGTATTCGAGCCCGTCCAGCCACTCGCTGTTGTCGAGCATGATTGCGTCGGTCGGACCGTCGCCGAACGTCAGGAACGGCTCGAAATTCTTGCGGATCGACGCGATGTTGGCCGCGATGTCATCGTGTGTGAGAAGCTTTCGGCTCTCGTCCTTGCCCGACGGGTCGCCGACTTTCGTCGTTCCGCCGCCCATCAGCACGATCGGGCGGTGGCCAGCCTGCTGCAAGCGGCGCAGCAGCATGATGGACACGAGGTTGCCGACGTGAAGGCTCGAAGCGGTCGCGTCGAACCCGATGTATCCGGTAACGACGCCCTTCTGAGCAAGCGAGTCCAGCGCGGCTGCGTCGGTGACCTGGTGGATGTACCCGCGCTCGTCGAGCAGCTTGAGGAGGTCGGATTTGTAGGCGGTCATTGGTGCGGCTGCTTAATGACCCGCGCCCAACTCGTCACCCCCGCGAAAGCTGGGGTCCCGCTAGCTGCCGGAAAAAGCGAGATTCCCGCTTTCGCGGGAATGACGATAATGGGGAAATGCAGCTAACCCTCGTCCCGCATCCGTCCACGCCGCCCGCTGGGCGGCCATTTGAGGTCTGGGCGACCGTCAATCACGCCTCGGCGCTGGGGGCGGTCGCGACGACCAACATCTGGTTCGGAGTCAGGGCGCCCGCTGACCGCTTCGTCATCCCGGGGCTGTCGGAGCCGTGGCGGGCGGATGAGTTGTGGAAGACGACCTGCTTCGAGGCTTTCCTGCAAGCCGCCGGCGAAGACAGCTACCGCGAATGGAATTTTGCGCCGACCGGCAATTGGGCCGCCTATGATTTCTCCGGCTACCGCGAGGATATGCAAAAAGCGCAGGTCGACCATCCGCCCTACATCAGGATGGAGGACAATTTCACCTGGTGGGCGGTCGGGGCGACGATCGCGGTCGAAGCGGGGAACGAATGGCACCTCGGGCTGAGCGCGGTCCTCGAAGAAAAGGACGGCACCAAATCCTATTGGGCGCTCGCACACAGCGATCCCGACAAGCCCGATTTCCACGCCGCCGATTGCTTCGCCGCCAAGCTCGCCTAGACAGCGCTCATGACTTCATTCGGAATCGACCGGCTGCTTGCCGAGCCGGAGCTTCGAAAGCCGCTCGACGGAAAGCGAGTTGCCCTGGTCGCACATCCCGCTTCGGTGACCGCCGACCTCACCCACAGCCTCGACGCGCTCGCCGCCGCTGGCGTGAACCTGACCGCAGCCTTCGGGCCGCAGCACGGGCTTCGCGGGGACAAGCAGGACAATATGGTGGAGTCGGAAGACTTCACCGACAGGGTCCACCAGATCCCGGTGTTCAGCCTCTACGGAGAAGTCCGCCGGCCGACTGGTCAGATGCTGTCGACCTTCGACACCGTCCTCATCGACCTGCAGGACCTGGGCTGCCGAATATACACCTTCATCACCACGCTCCTCTATGTGCTTGAAGCCGCAGCCGAGACGGGCAAGAGCGTCTGGGTCCTGGACCGGCCCAACCCAGCCGGTCGCCCGGTCGAGGGGCTGGCGCTCCGCGAAGGCTGGGAAAGCTTCGTCGGCGCGGGTCCGATCCCGATGAGACACGGTTTGACGCTCGGCGAGCTCGGCAACTGGTTCGTCGACCATTTCAAGCTCGACGTCGATTATCGGGTGATCGAGATGGACGGCTGGGCCCCGAACGACGGACCCGGCTACGGCTGGCCGGAGGACCGCATCTGGATCAATCCCAGCCCGAACGCGGCGAACCTCAACATGGCGCGGTGCTACGCCGGCACGGTGATGCTGGAAGGCACGACGCTGAGCGAGGGCAGGGGCACGACGCGCCCTCTAGAGCTGTTCGGTGCCCCGGACATCGAGCCCCGCAGAGTGATCCAGGAGATGGAGCGGCTCGCGCCCGACTGGCTGGCCGGCTGCAAATTGCGCGAAACGCACTTCGAGCCGACCTTCCACAAGCATGTCGGCAAGCTCTGCAACGGCGTCATGATCCACGCCGAGGGCCGCTTCTACGACCACGAGGCGTTCAAGCCGTGGCGGTTGCAGTCTGCGGCGTTCAAGGCGATCCGCCGGCTCTATCCCGATTACGACCTGTGGCGCGATTTTCCCTACGAATATGCGTTCGGGAAGCTGCCCATCGACGTGATCAACGGCTCGCCGCTGCTTCGCGAGTGGGTCGACGGCGATGCGCCGGCTTCCGATCTCGACGCGTCGACAGCCCCGGACGAGCGCGCTTGGGACGAGCAGCGCAAGCCTTTCCTCCTCTATTAAGGGAAGTAAAAGGCCCCTCTGGGGAACCCGACTCGGCGGCGGAGCATTGATTCCGCGAAAGTCAATATAAAAGTTCAGGTGATGGAAAATGAAACAGCTAGCTTTTGCGCTGGCGGTAACGGGCGCGTTCGCGCTCGCTGTTCCGGCGTTCCCTGCCCATGCAACCCAAAGCTACGAAGCCCGAGTTACGGCTTCGGCAGCCTCCCGTGCAGCACTGGCCGACATGATGATGGTTTTCGGAAGAGATTACCTCGAACCCGGCGACTATGTGTGGCGCGACGATGCCGATGAGGTCGCCGGCGACCAGCGCGTGGTCATCAGCCTCGATAACCAGCTCGCCTTCCTTTATCGCGGCGACCAGATGATCGCGGCGGCGTCGATCTCGACGGGCATGGACGGCAAGGAAAGCCCTGCCGGTGTGTTCCAGGTGCTCGGGAAGACGCCGATGTACCATTCGAAAAAATACGACAACGCGCCCATGCCTTTCGCGCAGTTCATTACCGACTACGGCGTGGCGCTGCACGCCGGGCCCAACCCCGGGCATCCCGCATCGCACGGCTGCATCCGGCTACCGACGGCTTTCGCCAAGAAGCTCTACACCACCACGGACGTGGGAACGACGGTTCTGATCGGGGCGTAAGCGCGTAAGCTCCCAACGACTTACCGCGCCGGCAGCACGGCCTGTCGGCGCGGTGAGTCTTTCATGTCACTGTTTCAAGGATTTGCCGAAACTCCGGGTTGCTCATCCGTTGTTCAGCGCCACCCCTTCATTTATCCAAACATTATGAAAACGGGGATCCTTTCCGCCGCGCTTGCAGCGCTAGTCTTTCAACCCGGCATTGCCGAAGCCAGCAGCGGGGCGGACCCGGCTCCGATGGCGCTGCTCCAGGGGCAGTACCAGTCGGCGGGCTTGCCGACTTCGGCCGAGGTCCAGGCATTTTACCGCGGCTGGCGATACGCTCCCATCTGGTTCAACGGGAACGCTGCCAAGCCCGAGGCCGCCGAGCTCATCCAGATCATCCAGCGGTCGTCGCTCGACGGCATCTCCGGAGGCCCGCAATATGCCACGCAGCTGCAGGCAGCTCTGCAGCAGGCAGCGAGCGGCAATCCGCAAGCCATTTCCTATGCCGAGCATTCCCTGTCGGAAGCCCTGGTCCTCTACGCGCAGGCGATGGAGCGGCCGGTTCCGAACATGATCTACGGCTACGAATATATGCGGCCGAAGCCGCCATCGGCCGCGGAAGTGCTTCGGCTCGCATCGGCCGTTCCGTCGCTGCAGGCCTATCTCCTGCAGGTCGCCAACCCGAATTCCATCTATGTCGGGATCCGCGACGCCGCATGGCAGCAGATGCAGTCGACCGGCTCGACGATTGCCGACCCGCGGGTCGTCGCCAACCTGGAGCGGGCGCGCGGAATGCCCGCCAAGGGCAAGTTCGTGATGGTCAATTCGGCGACCCAGATGCTCTACATGTACGATAACAACGTGCCCGTGGGGTCGATGAAGGTCGTCGTCGGCGACTATAACAAGTACATCCCGCGCTGGATGCCGACGCCGCTGGTCACGAGCGTCATGTTCTACGTGATCCACAACCCTTACTGGAACGCGCCGGACTTCCTAGTCCGCAAGAACATCGCGCCGAGATATCTCGCCGAGGGCGACAAATATTTCAAATATCGCGGCTACAACGTCATGTCGGACTGGACGAAGAACGCCACGATCCTGCCGGCGAGCTCGATCGACTGGAAGGCGGTCAAAGCCGGCAAGCTCAATCCTCGTATCCGGCAGGATCCCGGTCCCGACAATTTCATGGGCGCGCTCAAGCTGCCGTTCGAGAACCCGGAGGGCATCTACCTCCACGATACCGACAACGAGGATCGGAAGCTGTTCAGCTACTCCGAGCGCACCCGTAGCAACGGCTGCATCAGGCTCGAGGACGCGCCGCGCCTCGCGACATGGCTGCTTGGCCATCCGCCGGTGGCGGCAAGCTCCGAGGCGGAGTTTCCCGAGCAGATGCCGCGCGGCGTGCCGATCTATGTGACGTACCTGACGGCCCAGCCCGAGAATGGGCAGCTGACCTTCGTCAAGGATATCTACAATCTGGATCCGGGCGGCGACTCCCGCGTCGCTTCGGGAAAGTAGCGCCGCCCTTTTAGGCCTGTCTCTTTAAGCGCTGGCCTCGTCCATCGTCGTCAGCTCCGGCTTCGGCAAGTTGCCGCCTTCCGCCTGCGCCAGGAGCTCGGTCTTGCGCTGCGCCAGTTGCTCGCCAAGCGCGTCCATGTCGAGCCCGGCCTTCTTCGCCTGCGCGAACAGGCCTTCCATCCTTTTCTCTTCTTCCTCGATGTGGTGTTCGATTTCTTCGCAGAGGACCTTCATCTTGGCGTCGTAGAATTCATCGCTCGGCTCTCCGGCCTCGATCTCCGCGATCATCAGCTTGGCGGCGTCATGCTCGACATAGCCTTCCTTCAGGAGGTCCTCGTCGACCTTCCCGTCGCAGGCCGGGTAGAAAATTTCTTCCTCGATCATCGCGTGGATGGTCAGCTCGCGACAGATCTGCCGGGCAAGCTTTTCCTTGCGGCCATCGCCGCTCGCCTTGGTGAACTGCTCGAAGAGCTCCTCGACCTCGTCATGGTCTTTTTTCAGAAGCGCGATCGCGTCCGGTTTCGTTTCGGCCATCGAAAATTCCTCCTCGACGGCAGAAACCGATTGGTGCTGACGGATGTTCCTGAAGCCTATGAAGAAGGATGACGTCAAAGATTTCGCGGGGATGGACTGGAAGGCGGCAGGCTATCTCACCTCCATGGTGAGCGTGCTCCTGCTGGGCGCGATAGCGTGGCCGAAACCCGGCGATCCTGCCTGGGTGCCGCCGGCGCTGATCGCCGGAATGGCGACTTCAATATTGGGCATGGGCTTCCGGTATCTCGCCCACATCCGGCAAAAGAAGGAAATGTCGCAAAAGGCGGATCGGCGCTAAGCAGCGTCACCGCAGAACGAAAGGCTTCCAAATGGCGAAGACGGTGACGAAAAGGTCCGCGAAGGCAAAGAGGCCAAAGACTTCGAGACGGACGACTGCTGCCGCCAGTGCGAAAAGCCCTGCGCGCAAGTCCTCAAAGCCTGCAAAGCGAGCGTCTTCGCGTACCCCGCAAC
The DNA here is from genome assembly GCA_046733255.1 of Pseudomonadota bacterium. Taxonomy (GTDB): domain Bacteria; phylum Pseudomonadota; class Alphaproteobacteria; order Sphingomonadales; family Sphingomonadaceae; genus Sphingomicrobium. The sequence goes on along the minus strand of JBKPOU010000029.1, from coordinate 20,807 downwards.
GGGCCAACAAGGAGTCGATGAACGCTGCCGATGCACTGACGGGTTTTCTGGAAAGCCCGCTTGTTGCCGACATCCTCGCGGCCGGGGCCGCGGCCGCACTCGCATCCTTCACTCACCACAGGCTTTCGAAGAGTTCCGCGGGCGGGTCGAAACAGGCGCTGAAGACTGCGGCCAAGGCTGCCGGCACCGCCATGACCGCGCGCCTTTCGGCCGAATGGGACGAAATCCGCGAGGCGGCGAAACAGGCTAAGAGGCGCGGAGGAGCGTAATTCGAGCGCGGCCGACGTCGCGTTCCGCATCGGCTGTGCACCCCTTCGAACGGACCATTTCTCCGCGTTCGGTTTCGATCGCGATCCAGGTCCCGGTCGAAGCCCAGCCGGCTTTCACTATGTGCTCCAGCGCCGCGGTTCCTGAACCCGCCCCATAAGGCGGGTCGGCAAAGACAAGATCGAAGGGCTCCCCGGCTGGGAGCGCGTCTGCTGACCGGGCGAGGATTCGGCTTCGCTCGGAAGCTCCGACGGATTCGAGATTCGCTCGGATGGCAGCCAGCGCTCGTGCGTCCTGCTCGACGAAGCAGGCGAAGGCTGCGCCCCGCGAAAGCGCTTCAAGGCCGAACGCACCGCTTCCCGCGTAGAGGTCGGCAACGCGAAGCTGCTCGAACGACCCCAGCCTGCTCGCAAGCATCGAAAAGAGAGTCTCGCGGACGCGGTCGCCGGTCGGCCGCGTTGCGTTGCCCTCGGGAGCCACGAGCTTCCGGCCGCGCCATTCGCCGGCGATGATCCTCATTTGAGGGTCGGCAGGAAGGCGCCGAGCGGTCCGCGCGGGACCTCGTCGACGTCGCCGGGCTGCAGTCCGGCGACGTCGAACGGGCCATAGGCGATCCGGATCAGCCTCGACACCTGCAGTCCAAGATGGGCCAGGACTCGCCGGACTTCGCGGTTCTTGCCTTCCGTGAGGCTGAGTTCGATCCAGCAGTTGCGACCCGTTCGCCGCTCGAGATTCGCGTTGATCGACCCGTAATGCATGCCCTCAATGGTCACCCCTTCGGCGAGCTTCTCGAGGTCTGCCTGACTGACGTCGCCGAAAGCCCGCGCCCGATAGCGGCGGACGACGGCGGAGCTCGGAAGCTCCAGCTTGCGCTTCAGCTCGCCGTCGTTGGTGAGCAGCAGCAATCCTTCGGTCATGAAGTCGAGACGGCCAACCGGCATTAGCCTCGGTAGCCCCTGGGGCAGATTGTCGTAGATCGTCGGCCGACCCTTCGGATCGCGCTCGGCCGTGATCGCGCGCTGCGGCTTGTAGAAGCGGAACAGGCGCGCGGACTGCGGCGCCTTGACGGGCTTTCCGTCCACCGTGACGCCGCCGAGGTTCTCCAGCAAGGTCGCCGGCGTGATCAACGTCTCGCCATCGACCGCAATCCGGCCTTCGGCAATCATGCGTTCCACTTCGCGGCGGGAGGCGACACCCGCTCGGGCGAGGAGCTTCGCGATCCTCTGCGGCCCGCCGTCTTTGGAGTCTGTCGAGCGCCCGCCTTTGTGCGGCACTGGATGGCGCTTCGTTCGTTGCGGTGGCAAGTTGTGTTCCTCGTGGGGGCAAGATGCTGTTCGGCAAGCGTAAGCGTATCGTCAAGCGCATCCTCATCGTGGAGGATGAGCCGCTGACGGCTTTCGACAATGAAGTGATGCTGGCCGACCTCGGCTATGAGGTCGTCGCCACGCTCGACAGGTACGCCGACGCGATCGAGCGCCTCGACAGCGAGGACGTCGATCTTATCCTCAGCGACCTGAGACTCAGCGGCAAGAGGAACGGAATCGATCTCGCTCGAGCCGCCAAGCACCGCGGGATTCCCGTTCTCTTTGCGACAGGCCATCAGCTTCCGGACGAATCGAAGGAAGTGGCGGTCGGCTGTCTGAAAAAGCCCTACACCGAGCGGCAGCTGAAGAACGCTCTCGAGGCAGTCGACAAGGTGCTTGCCGGCGAACAGGTGAAATCGCCGAAGGGGCTGGACCTCTATCCTCGCGTCGAAAGCTGAAGCGCCGCTTCGACGCGCTGGTGGAATCCGGCAATGCCGGTTTCCAGAGTGCCCAGGGTGACTTTTTGCAAGAGTCCGGAATTGAGGCCCCGCTGGCATAGTCCAGCCGCACGGAAATCCTCGCCGCCGAACGTGCCTTCGTCGAGCAACTCCCAGCTCTTGCGCCAATGACCCTCGGCTTCCGGAGTCGATGGCGGTTCGGGGATGAGCATGAAGTCTTCGACCAGCGAGGAGCGGACGCCTTGCGGCATGACGACGAGCAGGTTCACATAATCCGGGCTGACGATGAGGATCGCCGAAGGAAACAGGAAATAAGTGTAGGTGACGGCTCGACGGAGCTGCGCCCAATCGTCGCGGTCGATGGCGGCGAGATAATCCGCGCGACCGACCGCCGCCCGCTGGTGCGGCCCCACATGATCGGCGGCTGTGATTCCGTCGGCGAAGAAGTCGGCGATCGTCCCGGCGTGAAGCCGCTGGACATGATAGCTTTCGAGGAAAGCGTCGACGACGAGCTTCCAGTTCGCAGCCACCTCGTGCGTGTGGCGCCTGTAGAGATGCTGCCGGCCGAGCGCGAAGGCGTCGAAGTCCGGCGCCAGGTCGCGGCACGTTGAGAAATCGGCCGCCTCTTCGCCAGCGAACCAGATCAACCCTCCGGATTCGGCCGAGGCGAAATGGACAAGGCCGTGCTCCGATTTGCTGAGACCCGGGAAGCACTCCGCGCGGGGAAGGCCTTTCAGCGCGCCGTCGGGCCCGTAGGTCCAGGCGTGGTAGGGGCAGGCTATCCCCTTGGCGGGGACAACGTCATCGCTGTCGACGAGCCGAGTTCCGCGATGGCGGCAGACGTTCGCCATGAAGTGAACCTCGCCGTCTCCGTCGCGGGTTACGAGGAGCGGGACTCCGAACCCGTCATGAGTGAATGCGCGCTTGCGCCCGGGGAGCAGGGCAGACGGCGCGACCACCAGCGGCAACCTGGCAAATATTTCGCGACGTTCGGCTTCGAAGCGATCTGGATCGGTATAGACGCTCGCGTCGAGTTCCAGGACTTCGGTTCCGAGAGCCGCTTCGCCGCGAGCCAGCGTGTCGGCGAGGGCGCGCTGTCCGGCGCTCGGCCGAAGGGTGGATGCTGGTGCGTCCATGGGTGAGTGGTGCGCTCAACTCGGCGGACCCGCAAGAGGGTCGCGCTCACCCCCTGTTCACCCGCGTCCGGGCTGTTAAGCAGTGACGGCGAACAAGCGAGGGGCGGCACATGGCAGCACAATCGGAAGCGGATCGGAGCTGGCGGAATGCGCTGCCGGCTGGTGTCCGACCTTATACCGAGGTCGCGCCGATCGCGGCGCTCTTCCTCGGCATTTCTTCCGGCTTCCCCTACGCGATGATCGGCGCGACGCTGACGACCCGGCTGAAGCAGGACGGCATCGACAAGTCGACCATCACCGCCTTCACGCTCGCCTTCCTCATCTACAATTTGAAGCCGCTCTGGTCGTGGGTCGTCGACGGGGTCCGGATTCCGGTCCTCGGCCGTCTCGGCCAACGCGTCTCGTGGATGCTGCTGGCCGGGGTCCTGGTCATGGCCGCGGTCGTCAATCTCGCCCTCGTAGATCCTTCTGCGAGCCTCGGAGCGACGGTTACGGCGGCGATCCTCGTCGGTATCGCCGGAGCGACTTTCGACATCGTGATCGACGCTTTCCGGATCGAAATCCTCGAGCCTCGGCAGCTCGGCGTCGGCTCGGGCATGTCGCAATATGGCTGGCGCATCGGCTCGGCGGGAGCCGGAGCGCTGGCTTTGGTCGTAGCAGCGCGCGCGGATTGGCACGCCGCCTATCTGGCCTGCGCCGCGCTTGCGCTTCCGGCGATGCTTACCGCGCTTGCGGTCGGCGAACCGAAGCGGCACCGCGAGCCCGCCGAGAAGAAGGGTATTTCGCGGACCATCGCCGCGATCTGGAAACCGTTCGTCGAGTTCTTCGCGCGCAAGGGCGCTTTCCTCGTCCTGCTGTTCATCCTCCTTCACAAAATCGGCGACACGCTCGCCAATTTGACGTTCCGGCTGCTGTTCGACGACCTGCATTTCAGCAATGACGAAATCGCGCTCTACGATGTCGGGCTGGGATTCTGGGCCTATCTGATCGGGATCTTCATAGGCGGGATCCTGTACGCTCAGCTCGGCATGAAGCGGTCGGTACTGATCAGCCTCATCCTGATGGCCGTTTCGAACTTCAGCTTCGCCTTGCTCGCCGCGAGCGGTCACAGCAATATCGGGATGGCCGGTGCGATCGGCTTCGAGAATGTCGCGAGCGGCATCGGCGGAGTCACCGTTGTCGCCTATTTCTCTGCGCTCTGCGACCTGCGCTTCACGGCAGCCCAATATGCGCTGATTTCAGCGGCAGCGAGCGTTGTCGGCCGGTTCCTCACCGGCACGACCGCCGGCGCGCTCATCGAGGCCATGGGCTATGTGAATTTCTACCTGCTGACGACCGTGGCCGCGGTCCCGGGAATCGTTCTGTTCTGGATCATGATGCGCATGGGAATGATCGACAGCTCGATAGGAAGCGCCGGGAAGGCGGGCAGTGGCGACGTCCGCGCCGAGCATCCGGACGAGGAGGTCCCGGCCAGGGCCTAATCGGGGATTTCTTCGTTGGCTTTCAGTACCTCGCCGGCGAGGTAGAGCGAACCGAAGATCAGCACGCGTGAGGGTTGTTTTACCCGCTCCAGCGCATTGGTCAGGGTCGAGTTGGCTGTGGCCTCAAATCCGAGATCGCGCGCGAGGCCGGCCAGCTGCTCCGGAGGAAAATGGTCGTGATCGGGGACCGGGAGGGTGTGAACTTCCGCCGCGAGGCCGCGGAACGGCTTCAGCATCGCGCGCGGATGCTTGGTCGACAGGCTTGCGAACAGCAGGACGAGGGGCAGGTCGGGCGCGAAGTGCTCGCGGACGTGATCCGCGATCAGCCGCGCCGCCAACGCGTTATGCCCGCCGTCGACCCATGTTTCGCTGGCCCTCGGCAGGCGTTTGGCGAGGGGGCCCGGTCCGAGCTTCTGCAGCCTCGCGGGCCAGTCGGCATTGCCAATCCCTTCCGCGAACGCTTCGTCGGGGATCGCCAGCTTGTCCTGGTGCCGGAGCATCGCCACCGCGAGCGCGGCGTTTTCCGCCTGATGCCGTCCCGCAAGCCGTGGCATCGGCAGGTCCAGCGCGCCGCCACGGTCGCGGTATCGGATACGCCCGCGAATGACCCGCATTTCCCACAAGGCTCCGCGACCGATCCAGAGGGTACCCGCTTCCTCCGCCTTGCGCTGCACCTGATGCGCTGCGGCGGACACATAGCGTTGCGTCACCAAGGGCGCGCCACGCTTTGCGATCGAAGCTTTTTCCATGGCGATGTCGCTCACCGTGCGGCCGAGCCACTGACTGTGATCGATGCCAAGCCCGGCGATGCCGCAGACGAGGGGACTTTCGATGATGTTCGTCGCGTCCAGGCGCCCTCCCAGGCCGACCTCGACGATACAGGCATCGGCGGCGGTCTGAGCAAAGGCGAGGAAGGCGACCGCGGTGGTCGCCTCGAAGAAGCTCGGGTCGATGCCTTGGCTGGCGTCGAGCACTTCCTTCAGGAGTGCCGCCAAAAGTGCGTCGTCGATCAGCTTGCCGGCGATCCTGATTCGCTCGTTGAAGCGGACGAGGTGAGGGCTCGTGAACGCGTGGACGCTGTGCCCCGCTGCTTCGAGGATCGAGCGAAGAAAGGCGCAGGTCGAACCCTTGCCGTTGGTCCCCGCGACGTGGAGCACCGGCGGCAGTCGGTCCTGCGGGCGCCCCAGCCGTTCGAGAAGGCGCGAAATCCGGTCGAGCCCGAGCCGGTCGCCGCCGGGCGACAGCGTGGCGAGCCGGTCGAGCTGGGCCTGGACCGCGACGCTGTCCGACCGCGCGAAGTCCACTATCCCCGCTCCCGGTCGCGAGAGGGGGAGAGCCGCGAGGCGGCGACGGGGCGGGCATGATGGGCGCTCCACAGGCCCACTCCCCAACCCCCTCCCGCCTGCGGAAGGGGGAGCTTTCTCACGCCGCCTTCTTTTTCGGCATCAGATAGCCAATGACTTTCGCCAGCGTCTCCTTCAGCTGCTGGCGCGGCACGACCATGTCGATCATCCCGTGCTGGAGGAGATATTCGGCGCGTTGGAATCCTTCGGGCAGCTTCTCACGGATCGTTTGCTCGATCACGCGCTGGCCAGCGAAACCGATAAGGGCGCCAGGCTCGGCGATCTGGATGTCGCCGAGCATCGCATAGGATGCGGTCACTCCGCCGGTCGTCGGGTCGGTGAGGATGACGATGTAGGGCAGGCCGGCTTCCCTGAGTTGGGTAATCGCGACCGTGGTTCGCGGAAGCTGCATCAGCGACAAAACCGCTTCCTGCATCCGCGCCCCGCCCGACGCGGTAAATATGACGTACGGGACCTTGGCCTCGATTGCCGCGCGGATCCCGTTGATGAAAGCCGTGCCGACGGCGATGCCCATCGACCCTCCCATGAAGGCGAAGTCCTGGACCCCGACCACCACGTCGTGCCCCTCGATCTTCCCCTTTGCGTTCAAAAGCGCGTCGCGCTCGCCGGTCTTTGACCGCGCTTCCTTCAGGCGGTCGGTGTAGCGCTTGCTGTCCCGGAACTTTAGCGGATCCTCGCGCACCTCCGGCGCGGGCAGCAACTCATATTCGTCGCCGTCGAAGATGTACTCGAAGCGATGCTTCGGTCCGATGCGGTCGTGGAAGTCGCACCGCGGGCAAACCCGAAGATTGTCTTCCCATTCCTTGAGGAAGACCATCGTCCCGCATTTGGCGCACTTGTGCCACAAGGTGTCGGGCGACTGGCGCTTGGGAAGGAACGGAATTCCGCTTCGAACTCGGCTCAGCCAGCTCATCGTATCTCGGGCCTTTCGTGACCGCGCGCGGTAGGCCGAAGCGGCGCGCGTTGTCCACCTGTTAGAGCGTCGCGGCGATGGCCTTCAGAGCGGCCTTCGGATCGTCGGCGGCGGTGATCGGACGTCCGATCACGAGGATCGAAGCGCCGTCGTCGAGCGCGGCGCGCGGAGTCACGACGCGCTTTTGATCGCCCGCGCCGCTTCCTTCGGGCCTCACTCCGGGAACGACGAAAAAACCACCCGGCCAGGCGCGCTTTGCCGCTTTGACCTCAGCGCCCGAGCAGACGATTCCGTCGAGCCCGGATTCGCGGGCGAGCGATGCCAGCCGCGCAACCTGCTCGGCCGGTTTGGAGGAGACGCCGGCCGATTTGAGGTCGTTCTCATCGAGGCTCGTCAGCACCGTGACCGCGACCACCTTCGTCTTTTCCGGAGCGGCCGCCTTTGCCTCCTCCAGCATCGCCCTGCCACCTGCGGCGTGAACGGTGAGGACCGCAGGCGCCAGCGGGCGGAGCGCCTGCACCGCCTTTGCAACCGTGTTCGGAATGTCGTGGAGCTTCAAGTCGAGGAAGATCGGAAGCCCCGACGAAGCGATCTCGTGAACCCCGCCCGGACCGTTCGCGCAAAAGAATTCCAGGCCCAGCTTCACTCCGCCCGCCGAGGATCTGACGGCATTGGCGAGGGTTCGCGCGTGGTCCAGGTCGGGTGTGTCGATGGCGACGAAGATGGACTTCATTCGGTCGTTTCCAGCTCCTCTTCATAGGGGCGGCCAAGGTCACGCTGGGCCATGCTGACTCTGTTGGTCACGCGCCACAGCCTGGCACGGAAAGTCAGCCATGTGGGGATGAAGCCGATCAGGAAGACCAGCAGCAGGAGCACAGGCAATTTTATGTCGGCCTGGAGCTTGCCCCAGAGATCTACGGTCACGTCCCGCCAGTTGCGCGCTGCGAACAGCGTCACCAGAGCAGCGACGACGATCCAGAAAAGGGTCTTCAAGAACCGCATCGGCCGCCCTCCCGCGACCAGCGCCTTAAGCGAGCGTCGCGCCATTGGCCAGAGCGATGCCTCGGCAGCGTTCGTCGTGCTTAGTCGTCGGTTCGTCGCACAGCGCAGCTTGTCGTGTTGAGCAACGTTTCACTCGGGGCAACACCGCGCAGGGGCGCGTGGGGAGTGGTTGTTTGAAATTATCGCACAAAATCGCAATTGGAACCGTCGCGCTGGTCGCCGGATCTGCGCTCGTCGCCACACGGCCGGGTTCGACTGACGAGCAGGAAAAAAGGGCCCAGATCGCGCATGCGCGGCTTGCGCAGGTTACGCCGGCGGCCCGCCACGATGTCAATTACAAGCTGCTCGACGCTCGGCTGACCCGCCTGATGGACCGGCCGACAATGGTCGGCATGGCCATCGGGGTCGTCGAGAACGGGCGGATCACCTTCCTCAAGGGCTATGGGGAAACGCTCGCCCGCTCCGGCGATCCGGTGACTGCCGAGACGGTTTTCCGCTGGGCCTCGTGCTCGAAGGGTGTGGCGGCGACGATGGTCGCCAAGCTCGCGGAGCAAGGCAAGGTCGATCTCGACGCGCCCATCTCAGTCTACAAGACGACGCTGAGGCTTCCGGGCAGCGCCGAGCAGCGCGCGACCGTGAGCGACCTGCTCAGCCACCGGCTCGGTATCTATCACAACGCCTATGATGAGCGCCTCGAGGACGGGATCGACCCGCAAACGATACGAAACGACATCGGCGCTCTCAGTCTCGTCTGTCAGCCTGGGACCTGCTGGAATTACGAGAATGTCGCGTTCGACGCGGCTTCCGAGATCGTCGAGCATGAGACCGGCAAGTCCTACGAGAAGGCGCTGAAGCGGAGGCTCTTCGACCCGATCGGAATGACCAGCGCCAGCGTGTCGCGCGACGGCCTCATGAATTCGAAGAGCTGGGCACGTCCGCATAATGCCGGGCGGCGCGAAATCGATCTCTCCGACGCTTACTACAAGGTCCCGGCGGCCGGCGGCGTGAACAGCGATATCAAGGACATGGCGCTGTGGATGGTCGCCCAGATGGGCGAGATGCCGGACGTGATCTCACCGCGCGTGCTCAAAGCGCTGCACTCCAGGCTCGCGAGGACTCCGAACGAGCGCGGTCGGCTGCACATGCCGAGCGAACCGCTGGAGAGCGCCTGGTACGGCTATGGCTGGCGAAGCTACGATTATGGAGGACACGTCGTCGTCGGCCACCGTGGCGGAGTCGACGGTTACCGCTCCCTGATCCTGTTCGACCCCATCAAGAAGAGCGGAGTCGTTGCCCTCTGGAACAGCAATACGAACCAGCCCGGCGGCCTTGAGTTCGAAGTGATGGACATGATCTATCACCGGCCGTTCAAGGACTGGCTCAAGATCGATTCGCTGGGAGCGCCGACGCCGGTCGCGAGTGATGACGATGAAACGAGCGACAGCGGCAGCGGCTCTAACTGACGCTTAGGCGATCTCTCGCCCGATCAGCATCTCACCGACGCGTTTGGATCCACCGTCAAAGAATCCGCACTGGCCGTTGAAGCTCTGCGGATTGTGGAATGTCCCGAATATCATGTCGAACAGCGGCAGGTCGCCGTAGTTGCGGGCGTGCACTCCGCGCTCGTGGTGCGCCGAATGGCTTTCCGGCCGCTGGATGAAATAGCCGACCCAGAGCGGAGTCTTGATGTTGGCGTGCTGGAACATGCCCATGAACGTCGCCGCGAAGTTGATGATGATTGCCGCGTCGGCGCTGACACCGAAGACAAGCACCAGGGCAAAGCTTCCGAGCAATGACCAGCCGATGCTGTCGAAGGGGTGGAAGTATAAAGCTCCCCAGATATCCACGCGTTCTGCGCTGTGGTGCATCTGGTGGAACCAACGCCACAGGAACGGAGTGTTGTGCATCGTCCGGTGCCACGCATAGATCCCTGCCTCGAGAGCGAAGAAACCGCCGACGATCTGCGCCCAGAGCGGAAGCGTGTCCGCAGCGAAGAGACGATGGCTTCCGAGCCATTCGTCCCAGAGCAAAGGGGCGTAGGTGCCGATCGCAAAATAGAGCAGGGTAAAGGCACTGCCCTTCAGGCGCCATCGAGTCACTTCCGGGAAATTGCGCCCGCGCGACAGAAGCTCGAGCAAGGCGAAGCCGGTGAACATCGACAGTGCGACGTAGTGATAAAGGCCGATCATCCTGGTCCCCGTGTCTTTCCGATGGGGGACGCAACTAGTGCATTGGACGATAGCAGCTCTAGCGGGCGCGCGGTGCAGTTTCCTCCGCCCGCTTAGGAAGCGCGGTTTTCCATGCTATTTTGCACTCCTGAACATCGGGGCTGAGCGACATGATCCAGAAGCTCGTCGAGAAAACTGGACCTTCGGTACAGTTGGAATCCTCCGCCCAGTCGAAGGGCGAGCGAACTCGGGAGCGGATCCTCGATTTCGCCTATGAGGCGATCGTGCAGAAGGGGTTCGCAGCGACCTCGATCGAGGAGCTGGTCGAAGCCGCTGGAATTACGAAGAGCGGATTTTTCTATCATTTCAAGGACAAGAACGATCTCGCGCGGCAGCTGTTCGACCGCTTCCTCACCGAGGATGAGACCATCATCGAAACGCTGGAGAAAAGGGCGAGGGCGCTCAGCGACGATCCGCTCCAAAGCTTCCTGATCTTCCTCAACCTCTACGCGCAGATGATGGACGACATGGAGACGCTCCATCCCGGCTGCATGGTCGCGAGCGTCACATACCAGGACCGGCTGTTCGATTCCGAGGTTCGGCGAATGAACGTCGATTACCTGCTTCGGATGCGCAGCCGCTTTTCGAGGTGGCTGCAAGAGATTGCGTCGCTTTACCCACCGCGGCTGGAAACGGACATGGACGCCCTCGCCGACAACCTCACGGCCATCGTCGAGGGCGCCATCATCCTTTCGAAAGCTCTCGAAGACGCTGGCCTCATGGGTAGGCAGACCAGGTTGTTCCGCCAGCACATTCGGCTCGCCTTCGGCGGCTAACCGACGCCTCAGTCGTTCGCGTCCATCTGATGCTTGATCCGGCTGATCTGGTCATGGCCTGAGCGGACCGACTGATAGGCGCGTTCGACCGCCTGGCGCACTTCGCCGGTAAGCTCGTCGCTGTCGAGCGCGGTCTCGAACTTCTCCTTGAGGTAATCCTCTCCGGCCTCGACCGAGTTGATGACCCTTTCATCGTCCTGGCCGGTCACCGCTGCCTTGAGGTCGAGCCAGGCCTGGTGGGTCTTGCCCATGAACGATCCGTCGTCGGGAGCGTCGCCGCCGAGCCTGCGGATTTCCGAGCTCAGGTCGTCAGCGACCTGACGGCGATCCTGCGCATGCTCGCGGAAGAGCTGCTTGAAGCGCTGGTTTTCGGTATTCTCGGCTGCCTCGTCATAGCCGTTGATGCTGTCGATAAGTGTGGTCGTCAGCGTCTTCAGCGCTGATACCTGTGAGTCATTGTCCATAGAAATTCTCCTTGGTGGGAAGGGCTCCGTGCAAGAACGCCCCAGCGCGCAGGGCGATGCGCCTTTCCAAGAAAAATTGCGGTACAACGGGATTCGATGCAGTCTGGCCGAAGGGGGACAGCGGCCATGACTCTCACTCGTCGGAACCTGCTTCACCGGATCGGCGCGGTTGGCGGCGCGGGAGCCGCCTATTTCGCGATGGAGGCCCTCGGGCTCGCAATCCCGACGCCGGCGAATGCGGAGAATTTCGAGCTTCCGCCCGCCAGCGGAAACGGCAAATCGGTGGTCATCCTCGGCGCCGGAATCGCGGGGCTCGTCTCCGCCTACGAATTGCAGCGGGCGGGCTACGACGTGACCGTTTTGGAGGCGCGGAACCGCGTCGGCGGGCGAGTCTGGACGATCCGCGGCGGCGACGCGATCGAACAGTTCGGAATGCCGATGCAGCGGGCCGAGTTCGACCAGGGGCTCTACTTCAATGCGGGCGCCGCCCGGATACCCTCATCGCACCGCGCGATCCTCGGCTATGCGCGCCGCTTCGGAGTCCCCCTCGAAACCTTCGTCAATACCAACCGGAACGCGCGCTGGGATTTTGCCGGCAAGGTCCAGCCCGGCCGCCGGATGGCGCTCGATCTGCACGGCCATATTGCAGAGCTGCTGGCGAAGGCGATCGACCAGCACGCGCTCGACAAGGCGATGCCGAAAGCTGAGCTCGCGCAATTCCGGCAATTCCTTCAATTCTACGGCGGACTTGGGCCCGACGGAACTTATCGGAATGTCGGCGCAGCATCCGGCTATGCCGTCGAGCCCGGAGCTTATGGACAACAGCCGAAGGATCTTGCGCCGCTGAGCCTCCGCGAAACCCTGCCTAATCAGGCCGTCGGCCTTCCGCAGGTTTTCGAGTTCATTCCCGACATGCAGGCGACGATGCTGCAGCCGGTGGGCGGAATGGATCGCATCGCCCATGCAATCTACGATCAGGTGAAGCCGCTCGTCCGGCTGGGCACCACGGTGGCCGCCATACGCAGGGCAGGCGACCGAGTCAGGATCGAGCACGGTTCAGGGGCACAAGAGGCGGATTATTGCGTCTGCACGCTTCCGCTCACGCTCCTGTCGAGGATTCCGAACGACTTTTCCGCGGCGAAGAAGGCCGCGATCACCAGTGCGCCGCCTTATTTCAAGAGCGTGAAAGTCGGGTTCGAGAGCCCTCGCTTCTGGGAAACGGACGACCAGATTTTCGGGGGTCTTGGCTGGACCGATCGGAAGAACGAGAACGTCATCTATCCGTCCGACGGTTTCAATCGCGACAAGGGCGTTCTTGTCGGCGCCTATGTCGCCGGCTGGACGAACCCGGACAATCCCGACGCCTTCGCTGCCCTGAGCAATGAAGAGCAATTCCGGATCGTTCGCGAGTCGATCGAGGCGCTCCATCCGGGTAAGTCTAAGCTTCTTTCGAAGCCGATTACCGTGCGGTGGGGCCGAACGCCTTACTCCGAAGGCGTCAGCCCCGGCTGGCCCGGCATCGGCGGCCAGGGCGCGCGCCCGGCCTATTATGCCGAGCTTTTCAAGCCGGAGGGTCCGATCGTGTTCGCGGGCGAGCACATCAGCTTCCAGCCCGCGTGGCAGGAAGGTGCGGCCCTTTCGGCGCATGAGGCGCTGAAGCTCATCGCCTCGATGGCATCCGAGAAGGCGGGAGCGGCGACGGCATGAGCGCGATGGAAGGCGGCTGCGCATGCGGGGCGGTCCGCTACCGGCTGAACCGCGATCCGATGTTCGTCCATTGCTGCCACTGCACCTGCTGCCAGACGGAAACCGGAAGCGCATTCGTGATCAACGCGCTGATCGAAAGCGACCAGGTCGAGACCCTCCAAGGCGAACCGATCCCTGTGATGACGCCAACGGAAAGCGGCCGGGGCCAGCAGGTCTGGCGCTGTCCCGAATGCGAAGTTGCACTTTGGAGCAATTACGGGGGCGCGACGGATATCCTGCGCTTCGTTCGCGTCGGAACCCTCGATAATCCGGGAGCGGTCGAACCCGACATCCACATCTACACGCGATCGAAGCTGCCATGGGTGCGATTGCCGGAAGGCGCGCTCGCGGTTGAGGCCTACTACGACAGCAGCCAGGTCTGGCCGCCGGACAGCCTCGAGCGGCGAAAGGCGCTGTTCGGCTAGGGCGCAACTCCCGGGAGATTGCGGGCAAATGCGGCCCAGTCGATTCCGACCCAATAGACGGCGAGCGGGACGACGGCCCACAAGGCCGCCATGGATATCCCGAACTTCGTTGCCGGGTGGACATGGCCCAGGCTCCGCCGGTCCCAGATGATCAGCGGAACGAACAAGACGAAGCTTGCCAGGACCTGCACCGTGAAGCCGACGAGCGTCGGCGGGGCGATCGGCAATCGTCCGAATGCAGGCCCCATCACGACGAGGGTCGCTGCACAAAGCATCAGCCTCTTGTGCCAGGGCGCGTCGCGGCGCTTTTGCCAACCGCTCCAGACGAGGATCGCGAAGGGAAAGATCACTGCGAGCGGAACGATGGTCCAGGTCAGCGGATCGGTGAACGGCGGCTGGTTCGCACGGGCGACCTGCCAGACAGCGGTCACGTACATGACGGGGATCATCAAGATCGCGAAGAGCATCCCGAGCTTGCCGAGCATCATGTGGACGGCATGTTTCCTGGCGGCGATCAGCTGCGTCTGCACGATTAGGAGGCCCATCCAGGCCGTGAAAACGAGCCCGTGGAATATGACCGCCGGTGGAAGCGTCGGGTTGGGTCGCGGATAGGCCGGCACGATCCCGCGCAGGTAGAAGCTGGGCGCGAAGCCGGCGAATGCGACGAACACCAGGAATAGCGCCATTCGCGTGTAGAATTTACGCTCGGCTGACTTGCGGTCGACAGGCGGTGCTGCAACGGTGGCCATGGCGAATCCCCCGAAATGCCCGGCTAAGAATGAAGATCTAGCGTCATTCGCGAAGTCGGGAAAGCGACATTGTGACGCGCCTGCTGGCGCTCGTTACGTTGGCGCGATAAGCCATCGTTTCCAGCGAGGAGCGACCGCATGTTGAAGCCGGCTTTATCTCTTTGTGCAGTTCTTACGCTTGTGCCGGGCGCGGCGACGGCACAGCCGCAGGGCGCCGACCTTCCGCCGGGCGCGACGGCCAATGTCACGGTTCCGGACAATGCGATCTCTGCCGCGGTGGCGAACGCTTCGCGGACAGCGGACAATGTGAAACTGGACGAGTCCCGGAAGCCGGCTGAAGTCCTCGAATTCTTCGGTCTCAAGCCGGGCATGAACGCGATCGATATGTTCGGTGCCAACCGCTACTGGTCGGAGATCATGGCGCCGGTCGTCGGGCCGCAGGGATCGGTCGTCGTCTGGCAACCGACGCAGTTCATGAACGACAAGCGGAAGACCGAGTTTTCCCAGTTCGCCGCGAATCAACCGAATGTCGCCTTGATCTCGAGCCCATTCGAGAACCCGCTGCTCGGGACCAACCGCTACGACTTCCTGATCATGAACATGGATTATCACGACGTCTATTGGCAGAACCCGGAGCGGCACATCCCGCAGATGGATCCGGACATGTGGCTGAAGGCTCTGTACGCCGCGATGAAGCCGGGCGCGGTGGTCGGGATCATCGACCATGTCGCAAGCCCTAATGACGATACTCGGGCGACCGTCGAGAAATATCATCGGATCGATCCCGCGGTGGTGAAGGCGGACTTCCAGCGTGCCGGGTTCGTGTTCGAATCGGAAAGCGACATGCTCCGCAATCCGGCCGACGATCACACGCTCAACGTCTTCGACGCCGCAATTCGCGGCAAGACCGACCGCTTCGTCTTCAGGTTCAGGAAGCCGGCTTGAGCGAAGCGACCGAGGCGAAGCTCGCTCGACGCCCTTTCGGCGTCAGCGCCTGGATCATTGTAGCGGCGCTGGTTGTCGGCTTGCTCGCTGGAGCGGGGGCAGCGGCGCTGGACCCCGCCTATCGGGAAACGGCCGTCTCATTCGTCGGAGCGATCGGCGGGCTGTGGCTCGACGCGCTCAAGATGGTCGTCGTGCCGCTTGTCGTCGCGCTGCTGGTCAAGGGCATCGTCGGAAGCGCGGAAATCGCCAGCGAGGGCCGGGTTGCGACCCTGGCCGTTGCCTGGTTCCTCGGCCTGTACGCGATTTCCGCCCTCATCGGAGCGATCGCGACTCCGCTTCTCCTCGACCTGTTCCCGATGCCGCATTCCGCAGCCCAGGCGATGAGAGCAGGCTTCGCTGCGGTGGACCCGCGGGAGGTGCAGACCTCCGTCGCGACCTTTGGCGATTTCATCCGCTCCTTCGTGCCGTCGAACCCGTTCGCAGCGGCTTCGAACGGCGCGATGCTGCAGATCGTCGTCTTCACCCTGTTTTTCGCGGTCGCGCTAACCTTCCTCGATGCGGGCCGGCGCAAGCCGGTTGTCGACCTGTTCCGCTCCGTCGGCGACGCGATGCTGATCATTATCGGCTGGGTGTTGTGGCTCGCTCCGGTCGGCGTGTTTGCGCTGGCGTTCGTTGCCGCGGCTGCCTCGGGCACCGGCCTGTTCGCCGGGGTCCTCCACTTCGTCATCCTCTATATCGTCGTCGGGTTGATCATCCTCGCTTTGGCCTATGTGGTGGCGATCGCCGCCGCCCGGTTCCAGATCGCGGCTTTTTCGCGAGCGCTCGCTCCGACGCAGGCCATCGCCTTTTCGACCCAGTCGTCGACGGGCTCGCTGCCGGTCATGCTGGTCTCTGCGCGTAGGCTCGGGGTCAGGATCGAAACGGCCGACACGGTGCTTCCGCTGGCGGCAGCATTGTTCCGAGTGACTGGCCCGGCAATGAACATCGCCGTCGTCATCTTCATCGCCGACGTGCTTGGCCTCCATCTCGGGTTCGGCGCATTCGCAGCTGGCGTTGCGATCGCGACCTTCGCCTCGGTCTCGGCGCCGGGCCTTCCCGGCCAGGTCAGCTATTTCACCTCGATTGCGCCGATTTGCATGGCGATGGGCGTGCCCATAGCGCCGCTCGGAATGCTCATCGCGGTCGAGCCGGTCCCGGACATGTTCCGGACCCTCGCCAACGTGACGATGGATGTCGCGGTCGCAGGCACTATCGACAGGCGCGCCGGCTAGCCAGCTGACCGCCGTTCGTCGATTCATGTCCCTACGAACGGTCTTTGTCGGAATGCCGACGATTGCCCGTATGGCGGTCGACGAGCGCAAGACTTTGCGGGGCGACAAGCGCACTTCAACCGTGCGGCGCGACCCCGTCCCCACTCCCCAGCCGAGGACGCGCCGCCCAGACGAGGAGACTCGACATGATGAAGGCTATTCCCGCGTTTGCGGCACTGGTCATTGCATCGGCGCTCATCGTGCCGACCGTCAGCCAGGCCGCGCAAACCAATAGTGTCCGAGTGTCGTATGCCGATCTCAACCTCGCTTCGGCAGGCGGAGCGAACATCCTCGAAAGGAGGATCGCCAAGGCCGCCAAGGTCGTGTGCGAGATCGAGGACTCGCGTGAAATTCAGCTCGCACAGGCGACCATGATTTGCCGGAACCTGGCGGTGTCGGATGCTCAGCCCGCCTTCAACGCGGCGCTGCTTGCAGCCCGGAATCCGTCGGTGACCGTCGTTCCCGTGTCGATTGCCGTTACCGCGAGATGAGAATTTCCGACAGCCGCCGCGCGTCTCGGCACGGACGCGCGGCCGGCTTGTCTCAACGTCCAGCGATCGCCCGGACGCGATCCGAATAAAGCCGGCCGACAGGCTGCTCCGAACCGTCCGACAGGCGTGCGATCCATCGGCCCGAGGGATTGCGCGTGAACCCGCTGATGAAGTCCCTGCGCACGATCGCCGAGCGGTGAAGGCGCACGAAAAGCGCGGGGTCCAGCCCCTCCTCAAGAGCCGTCATCGAATGATGGATCAGCCAGCTCCGACGCCCGACGTGGAGCCGCATGTAATCGCGCTCGGCTGAAACGCGGTCGATATCGCCGGCTGCGATCCGGACGAGGCCGCTGAGATCGGAGGCCCAGAATTCCTCGATCCATTCGGAAGGCGCCGAGACACGTGCAGTCTCCGTCCGGTGATGGTCGATATATTCCCTGGCCCGGTCGAGCGCCCGCTGTAGCCGCTCCGGATCGACCGGCTTCATCAGGTAATCAACGGCGGCGACCTCGAATGCCGCGACCGCGAACTGGTCGAAGGCGGTCACGAAGACGACGGCGGGCGTAGGGTGCTGGCTGGCAAGCGAGCGAGCGACCTCGATGCCGTCGAGACCAGGCATGGCGATGTCCAGAAGGAGGAGGTCCGGAGATAAGGCTTCGGCCATGCTGACAGCGGAATCCCCGTCGCTGGCGGTGCCAACGAGCGCCGCGCCGGTCGCCTTCGCAAGAAGCACCTGGAGCCGCTCTGCCGCCAGAGGCTCGTCATCGGCAATGAGGACTCGGAGCGACTCCGGTTCAGTCATCGCCTTGCACCGGCATCGTCAGCGTGACCTTGTATCCGCCGCCCGGCATCGGTCCGAAGCGGCAGCTCGCCTTGCTTCCGAAGCGGGTCTCCAGTCTCTCGCTTACGTTGGCGAGGCCGAGACCCGTCCCCTCGTGGGTCGCGGCGGGAAGCTCGTTCTTGCGCCCGTGAAGCAGCTGGTTGCTGACGGTGATCGCCATCCGCCCGCCGTCCAATACTTCGCCGGTAATCTTGATCAGGACCTTGTGCCGAGTTTTTGAGACACCGTACTTAATCGCATTTTCGACGATCGGCTGGAGGATGAGAGCCGGAAGGCGCGCGGACTCCAGCTTCTCTAGAACCTCGATGTCGACCTGGAGCCGATCCGGGAAACGGGTCTTCTCGATCTCGAGATAGAGGCGCTGGAGGTCGATTTCCTGGGCGAGGCTGATGTCTGCCGCGGGGTCCAGCGAGAGGCTGCTTCTAAAGAAGGTCGAAAGCGCGAGCAGCATCGCTTCCGCGCGATCAGCTCGACCCGTCATTACGAGCGAGGAGAGCGAATTCAACGTGTTGAACAGGAAGTGCGGATTGACCTGATAGCGAAGCGCCCGGAGCTGGGCGCTCTGGGCCGCGCTTTCAGCTTCCGCCGCCCGTCTTTGCGCGGTCAGCGCCTGCCCCTGCGCATGGATCGCGAGATAATAAGCGCTCCACGCCATGAAGAAGAACATCCAGCTGACCGTCGAATCGATTGCGATCCGGAACTGCGTGTAGGGATCGAGCGCGGCAACGCTCGGCCAGGTCACCGTCAACGGCTCCGCATCGGGGCGCTCGATCCGCATCGCGTTGCCGAGCTCGGTGATCTGATAGCCCTCGGTCGAGACGTAATGGACTTCGTCCTGCGGCTTGTCCTGGTAGCGTTCCGCATAGATCAGAGTGCCGGCCATCAGCGCCGCGGCTCCAAGTGATGCGGCTATCGCGACAGCAACACGGCGGCGAAGGCTCGCCGCCCTGGCGAATCTCGCCAGCACGACGTAGATGCCGAAGGTGAGCACGATGCCCGCGGCGATCGTCACCGTCTTGTTCTGAAGCAGCGTTATCGGATCGCCGCCAAGGAATGCCCGGATGACGACTGTGAGGGCATAAAAAAGCCAGAAGCCGAGGATCGACCTCGCCGCCAACGGCCAGTCGGCGAAGGTTCGTTCGGGAAGCGCAAGTTGCACTGGTTTCATCGCCCCATTCCTACGCCTGACCTGAGCCTGCGGCCATTGGGCTGACTCTTGTTTGCAGAATACCCCCCGCCCCCTGTCGAAAGTGCGACAGGCAGGAACGTGTTTTCACCTCCGCTCGTTCAGGCCGCGAGCAGTATCCGGAGCAGCTTGCGATGAACGAGACACAGGAAAAGAAGCCGAAACCGCCGCCAGCGGTGCAGTCCAGGGGACCCGAAGCTGAACTCGAGGAGAAGCTGAGAAAGCACCCCGGCGATTGCGACGCCAAGGTGGATGTCGGAAGCGATGAGTCCATGGACGCCTCCGATCCGTCGTCCGCAGTCCAGCCGGAGCATAACGAACCGGTGCCCTCGTCGGGATTCGAAGACGACGACGAGTCGTAAATGTGACGCACCCGTTTCGATTGCGTTGCCGATAATCAACACTTGCGGCCGTTGCGACGAGCCGTGAAATATTAACATTGCGAAGACGCTCCCCCTCTGATTCAATGTGAATGGGGGTGGGACAAGTGGTTAAGCAATACGCAACCATATCAACCGCATGATCCCGCTTGGATAAGGAGTCGGGATCATGATCACGAGAACCAGCCAGCCAGCAAACGGCGCGTTGCTGATCTCGGAAATGAAAGAGTTTGCGGGGTTCGCGAAGGCCACGCAGCGCTACATC
The DNA here is from genome assembly GCA_046733255.1 of Pseudomonadota bacterium. Lineage (GTDB taxonomy): Bacteria > Pseudomonadota > Alphaproteobacteria > Sphingomonadales > Sphingomonadaceae > Sphingomicrobium. The sequence continues at coordinate 1,076 of JBKPOU010000029.1, read as the reverse complement.
CGCCGTTCGCTGGATGTCGCCTACGGCCGCCGCGACGCCATCGAATGCTGGGCTCGCGACGAGGGCGAGGCCGCTTCGATCCGCGCCCAATCCCGTCTCTACAAGCAGCTCGACCATCTTCGCATGCAGGTTCCCGACGACAGCGGACTCGATATGATCGAGCCGTTCATGGGCATGCTGATCACGCTGTCGGCGTTCGACCTCGGCCAGGACCGCCTGCCGAATTTCGCCGCCTATCGCTTCCTTTACGAGAGGCTGATCGGCGCCTCGTCGCGCCCCTGGCTTCCGGCGGCCTTCTGCTCGGCCGCGGCGCTTCCGCACCTTCACCCGGACCGGCGCCGGACCCTGCTTCAGTCGATCAGCGAGAGCGCCGCGACGGCGCCGGGCTGGTCGAGCCGCGAGCCGGCTTTCTGGCCGGAGTGGGTCGAGAAGGTCGACATCCGCGCCGCTGCTTAGGCGCTCACGCGTCGACCTCCACTGACGGATAGATCTTAGCCAGCTGGCGAAGCGTGTCGTCAGCGTTCCGGTGGTGGATGAAGATGCCGCCCGCGTCCTCCCACAGGTGACGGTGGTTCTCCCGATCGTCGACCAGAACGTCTCCCGGATCCATGTGCAGATGCTTCTGCTTGGCCATGGTCGTGATGATCGGGACCCCAGGAAAATGCTCGGCGGCCCAGCGTTCCTTCTGAGGAGCGGCCCAATTCCCCAGCGGGAGTCCGGTCAGGATCGTCGGTTTTAGATGCTTGACAGCTTCGAAGAGCTTCTGAGCCTCGGGCATCTGGGCAAGATCGCCGTAGAAGTTCCGAGCATTGGCCAGCCGCTTCCAGAACTCGCCTCTTCCGTGCCGCTTCTGGAATGCCTCCGGACTCATTCCGAGAAGACCCTTGGCCCCGGCGTCGAAGTCCGCGAGCACTCCGTCGCAGTCAAGGAAGAGGTGCGGTTCCTTCGTCACCATTTGAACTTCGCGGGCTCGATCCGGATCGGGATGGGGCGGTCGAGATACTGCCAGCCGCGGTCGCGAAGAAGGTCGTTGCTCTCTTTCGCTTTCCGGCCGGAGCCCAGCGACCAGGTGATAT
>JBKPOU010000028.1:0-2856 GCA_046733255.1 Pseudomonadota bacterium | reverse complement strand
GCGTGAGCCCGTTCCGCTTGGCCGCTTCTTCCGACGCGATGATGATTGCGGCAGCGCCGTCGTTGACGCCCGACGCGTTGCCGGCGGTCACCGTACCGTCCGCGCGAACGATCGGCTTCAGCTTGCCGAGTGCTTCCAAGGTGGTCGCGCGCGGGTGCTCATCGCGATCGACGATCGCCGGATCGCCCTTTCGCTGCGGGATTTCGACGGCGACGATCTCGGCGGCGAGACGACCGCAAGCCTGCGCGGCGGCAGCCTTCTCCTGGCTCCGCAGCGCGAACTTGTCCTGGTCCTCGCGGCTGATCTGGAAGTCCTGCGCGACGTTCTCGCCGGTGCTCGGCATCGTATCGTCGCCGTAGGCTGCCTTCATCTTCGGATTGACGAAGCGCCAGCCGATCGTCGTGTCGTACATTTCGGCATTGCGGTCGAACGCACTGGTCGCCTTGGCCATGACGAAGGGCGCGCGGCTCATGCTTTCGGAGCCGCCGGCGATGATCAGGTCGGACTCGCCGCCACGGATTGCCCGCGCCGCCATCGCGACGGCGTCGAGGCCCGAGCCGCACAGGCGGTTTAGCGTCACGCCGCCGGAGCTGTCCGGGAGGCCCGCGAGCAGCCCCGCCATGCGCGCGAGATTGCGGTTGTCCTCGCCCGCCTGGTTGGCGCAGCCGAGGATCACGTCGTCCAGCTCGCCCCAGTCGACGTTCGGGTTGCGGTCGATCAGCGCCTTGATCGGGATCGCTGCAAGATCGTCAGCGCGAACCGAGCTTAGCGCCCCTGCATAGCGCCCGATGGGCGTGCGGATTGCGTCGCAAATGAAAGCTTCGGTCATGGTTTCATCGCTCCGCGGCGGAGGCCGGGGTCCAGTGCAGAGGGAACCGCTGCTTCGCATCGGCCTGGGCCCCGGCCTTCGCCGGGGAACATGTCACTGGGCTCAAATCACTCCCCTGCGCATCTGGTCGAGCTCGATGCTTTCGAACAGCGCCTTGAAATTGCCTTCGCCGAAGCCCTCGTTGCCCTTGCGCTGGATGATCTCGAAGAAGATCGGGCCGATCACGTTCTGGGTGAAGATCTGCAGGAGCAGGCCCTGCCCTTCGGTCGGAGCCCCGTCCATCAGGATGCGGCGCTTCTCGAGCTCCGGGATGCTCTCGCTGTGGCCTTTGATGCGCTCTGGGAGCATCTCGTAATAAGTGTCGGGCGTGTCCTGGAAGGGAATGCCGCGGCCGCGAATGATGTCCACCGCCTGATAGATATCCGTCGTCCCGAGCGCGATGTGCTGGATGCCCTCGCCTTTATACTCGCGCAGGAATTCCTCGATCTGGCTCTTGTCGTCCTGGCTCTCGTTGAGCGGGATTCGGATCTTGCCGCATGGGGAGGTCATCGCCTTCGAGAAGAGGCCGGTCACCTTGCCCTCGATGTCGAAGTAGCGGATCTCGCGGAAATTGAAGAGCCGCTCGTAGAAGTCGGCCCAGGTCGCCATGTTGCCGCGGTTCACGTTGTGCGTGAGGTGGTCGATGTAGGTGAGCTTGGAGTCCGCCTCGGTCATCCGCTGCTGCCAGTCGGGATGGAAGTCGAAGTCGACCTCGTAGATCGAGCCTTTGTTGTCGTAGCGGTCGACGAAGAACAGGCGTGAGCCGCCGATGCCCTCGATCGCGGGGATGTTCAGCTCCCCGTCGCCGACCTTCACCTCGACATTGGTCGCGCCGAGCTTCAACGCGCGCTCGTGAGCGGCCTTCGCGTCCTTGAAGCGGAACGCCATGGCGCAGGCGCTCGGACCGTGGGCCTTGGCATATTCCTCGGCATAGGACCCGAGCTCCGCATTGATGATGAAGTTGCAGTCGCCCTGCTTGTGGAGCGTGACGTTCTTGCTCTTGTGCCGCGCTACCTCAGGGAAGCCCATCTTCGTGAAAAGCGAGCGCAAAAGCTCGATGTCGGGCGCGGTATATTCGACGAACTCGAATCCGTCGGTCCCCATCGGGTTCTCAAGACCCAGCGGGCTCTTCTCGGCGACTTGCGTGGCCATGGAAATCTCCTTCGCGGCCCAACTGCTCCTGCGGGAACGGCATTTCAAGAGAGCCGCAGTCGACTAAGCTGACTGTGCTGCGCGGTTTCGAGCCGGACCACGAAAATGTGTCGGACGCGGCCGAGGTTTGGCCTATGCGGATACGGCTGTTGCAGGACAGGAGAATCGCGATGGATGTGCCGGAGGGCTGGACGCTCGAGGATGGCAGCAAGGCGCTGCTCCGCTCCTTCACGTTCAAGGACTTCAACGAGGCTTTCGGCTTCCTGACCCGCGTCGCTTTGTATGCGGAAAGGATCGACCACCACCCCCAGATCACCAATGTCTGGAACCGCGTCGATTTGCGGCTCTGGACTCATGATACGGGCGGGGTCACGCCTCGTGACGTCGAACTCGCTGAAGCCATCACCCAGTTCGCAAAGGGAAACTAAGATGATCTTGATCGCACTGGCGTTGGCTGCGCAGGCTCCCCCGAACGCTCACCCGGCCGAGGTCGAGAAGCAGCTAGCTTTCATCGAGGGCGATTGGACGATTAAGGGGCAGGAAGCGATCTACCGCGACCACTGCACTTGGTTCGATGCGAAGAGCTTCATCATCTGCGACACGGACGACCGGCGGCCGGGCGGCCACCACGCGGTCGCGATCCTCGGCTGGTCGGCCGCCGACAACCACTTCACCTACCAGGAATATGACGCCTCCGGCCGCAGCCGGACCGAGCCCTGCTATGCCAATTCGGAGAAGGGTCTTACCTGCCTGGGCGAGTTCCACACGAAGGACGGCCTGGTTCAGACGCGGAGCATCATCTGGCCGACCGCCACGGGCCCGGGACTGCGCCAGGA
>JBKPOU010000027.1:0-5250 GCA_046733255.1 Pseudomonadota bacterium | reverse complement strand
GCTGGGAGACCATCCGCTCGGTCTCGGCTTTCGCGGCGCGCTCCTGGTTCCAGTTGGCGACCCAGGTTCCGATGAAGACGCCGACGATCACGATTCCGAGCTCGATGGCGATCGCCGCCCAATCCTGTGCCCGGAGCTTCGCCGCCGCCCGCTTGAAGATCATCGATTGCCCCCTCGAGCGAACAATCTGCCCCTTGCGCGACGTAAAGGAAAGCCGATGCGGGGCTCCCGCGTCAGCCGGCCTCTTTGTTTCCGATCATCGTTCGGAACAGTTGAAGCGCAAGCCGCAGGTCCTCGTTCGCGGACGGAATGGCCTTCCGCAGGCTCAGGAAGCCGTGGATCGTGCCTTCCGCCTCCCAGTAGACCGTCTTCACCCCGGCCGCGGCACAGGCCGCGGCGTAAGCGCGGCCCTGGTCGCGGATCGGATCGAGGCCCGCGGTCAGAACGAACGTCGGTGGCAACCCCTCGCAGCCCTTCAACAAGGGCGAATAGCGCCAGTCCTTTTTCACACCCGTGTAGCATTCGTCGTACCAGTCCATGCTCTCGATGGTGAGCAGATGGTCGCGGCCGAATTCGTCCTTGCTCGGATATTTCGTGCCCGGATCAGCAGCCGGGTAGATCGCCCATTGCGCAATGACCGGCACTGCTGCGGGCTCGTCGCGAAGCGCCGCAGTCACGACGAGCGCGAAGTTCCCGCCGGAGCTGTCTCCCGCAAGGATCAGCCCTTCAGGCTCGAGGCCGAGCTCTTCGGGGCCTTCCGCGAGCCAGCGCGTGACCGTCAGGCAATCCTGGACGCCCGCCGGAAAAGGACTTTCCGGGGCGCGGCGATAGTCGACGGAAACGACGGGAAGATCGAGCCCGCGCGAAATATCGGCGCACAGCGGCTCGTGGGTGTCGATGTCGCCGACGACGAACCCGCCGCCGTGGTAGAAGACGATGATCGGCCCCGGCCCCCGCTCCTCGCGGCAATCGTACAGCCGCAAGCGGATCAGTCCCTCGGCCCCCGGCCCGGCGAAGTCCCGGACGACGGCCAGCTCACCCAACGGCACGTCGAGCGCGTGCCGCGATGCGATCATCAGCTCGCGGGCCGCCTCGGCGCCGAGTTGGTACCCGCGCGGCCGGTCCAGATTGTTGAACCAGTCTAGGAACTTGCGGACGTCGGGCCGGACGAAATGTTCTGCCATCCGTTCCTCAATGCGAGCAGCGGGACGACGAAGCAATCAGGACGGGCTGCACTTCCCAGCGGGCGTCCGAGTTGCAGTCTCAATCGCATAAACGGCCCACTTGCCTCCGCGCTGAGCTTCCCACGTGGCCCGGAACTGATTGTCGCTTAGCCGAACAATTGTTTCTCGAACCGGCGTCATCCCGCCGCTGGACCGGGCGTCTCCATTGAGCGTCATGGTCCCGCCTTTCCAGCCGGCAGAGCGCACGACCGCGTGGGTGCCGCTGGCGTCGAAGATCGTCCGGAGCAGTTCGCCCGAAGCGCTGTCGACGCCCCACACATCTTTCGATCCGAAGCCAGGCGTCTTGGATGTAGCGACGCCCGAGATCCACTTCTCGCCGACGAACGGCTGCACGGAGTAACAGACATGCAGGTCCTCTCCGCCCCCCGGGTCGACGGAAACGACGTGCCAGGTTCCAACGAGATAGCGCAAAGGATCAAATGATTGGCTGGGCTTGCGGGGGTCAGCGATGACAAGCGCGAGGGCAGTTACGAGCAACACCGTCATGGTCCTCCGAGGCCGTCGCGGCTTTGTGAAGCGCCATGGGGTCGCGCTTCAAGCCGCCTATCGACCGACAGCCTTGGCAGACCCCACGAACGGCGGCGCTCAAATCGCCGCGCTATTCATCTCGGCTACTGGAGTCATAGCGAGCCGCTCCGGGTCTCCGGATGTTACCGGATTTGACCGCCGCTTCGACCCGCTAGATTGACCGCCATCCAAGCCAGGGAGGACACGCATGAAAATGGTCCTGCTCGCGGGTGCCCTGCTCGTGACCTCGGCGTCGGCACTGGCCAATCCGTGGGACGTCGTGCCGCCTACGCCGCCTTACAAAAGCGAAGCGGACGCGGTCAAAGCCGCGACTCCACCAGGGCAGCCGTCGAACTTGAATCCAAGCTGCGCAGGCATGACCGGCGATGCCTGTATTCGCAGCCAGGAATCATATGGCAACTCCGCGCCTGCCCCGGCGGTGAAGCCCGCCGCGTCGACCGAGCGCGGGTGAGCGCTCCTGTGACGGTCGCGGTGGGGAGTGAGAACCCCGCCACATGGGTTGACCGAATGTCCGCAACGGTGGAGTGGGAGATTCAAGGCGCGCGTCCTGATTTACCCGTAACGTCGCTCGGCGCCTCCGTAGATCGGCTCGCCCGGGAAGGCCACGATCTGCACCGTCATTGAACGCAGATAGAACCATTCGGAACTTGACGGCCAGTCGCCGTACTTTTTCTTCCACGCGTCGTTCACCCGACGGCCTTCGTCCGCGTCGAAATGTCCCTGCACGCGCCCGTCGACCGTGTAGACATATTCCCACCAGAGCAGGCGGTCCGACCCGCGCTCATGGGAATTATATTCGTCGGCGCGCCGGCGCCCTTCCACCGGATCATAGTCGATCGCTGCGGTGCCGGCTTCGATGTCGAACGGCTCGCCGTCCGGCGTCAGCCTGACCTCGAAGCGCAGCGAGACGCGCATGAAGTCTTCGCGAAAGCCCTCCGCCTCGAGCTGCCGCTTGAGCGGCGCGGCGGCGGCTTCGATGACCTCATTCAATTTCCGATATTGCTCGGCCCGCGATCCCGGAGTCCATCGCTGTGGATGCCCTCCACCCATGATCGGCATTTCGTCGCAGTCGCAGGTGACGCTTAAAACTCGCGAATTGTCCTCATTCCAATGCGCATAAGCGATATATCGCTCAAGGTTGCGTTTTCGCGCGCGGCTGCGTCGGCGCCGGCGAAGCCATTCCATTACGTTGAACACGACCGACTGCCCTCCGCACAGAAGAAAGCAGACCTGGGCCGCCAATGTCCACAATGGGTGGAAAGCGGACGTTAGGTCGATGCATCTCCGGGCCGCAATGCGACGGTTAACTCACCGCGAACAATCCCCAACCCGTAAAACCGCACCCGAGGAGGAACGCCGTCACGCTCGCGAAGACGAAGGCGTGCGTGCCCTTGGACCCGATAGCCTGGTCCATATGTCTTTTCATCGTTGCCTCGAGAGCGGCGAGGCGCTGGCCATCACCGGCGACTGTCAGCCAGTACCCCATCATCGTGTTGGCCGCGATACTCACGCGCTTGAATGCGTACAACGACCATAGCCCAGCTCCCAAGGCGGCAAGGATTCCAACAAGGTAGGCGCCAGCGGCTGCTAGCTTGAGCTCAGCGGCTATCTCGAGGGGGAGCGCGGCAATGACAGCGGCTCCGTTGACGACTACGAGCGTCGCGAGCAGCCATCTGGAAAGGCTTGCGATTTCCTTCAAGCCGTCATGGAAAGCCTCCACCATGATCGGCATGAATGTCTCGGCTGCAAGCCGGTTGGACGACTGCTCGCTACGGTCCTCGCTGATAGCGGTGCCGTCTCCACATCGCGGGCACACTGAAATGCCGCCGTCCTTCTCGTCTAGCGCAATGACCGAAAGCCCTCTCGCATGTCGTGGACCAGCGCCTTCGGCTGTTCCCACGCAGCGAAGTGCGCACCCTCCGGATGCTTCCGATAGAAGAGCAGGTTCGGATAGGCCGCTTCCGCCCACTTGCGCGGGATTGGACCGGGGATGTCATCAGGCGACACACTCACGATGACCGGGACCTTGACGCCTTTGGGAGCGAAAAATGCGCTCTTGTTCTCCCAATAAAGCCGCGCCGAGGACACGCCGGTATTGGTCAGCCAGTAGAGCGTGATGTTGTCGACGATATCATCCCTGGTCAGGCCCAACGTCTCGCCGTCGAATACGCGTGCGATCTGGCGATACGTCCAGATGTCGTGGTCGATGATCCATGCCGCGAGAGCGACTGGAGAATCCGCGAGCCCATACAGCGTCTGCGGACGATTCCCCATCTCTAGCGCATAGCCGAGGCCGTGCTTGTAAAAGAAAGCGAGGTGATCAAACGATTGCTGCTCCTCCTCATCGAGACCATCAGGAGGCGGCGCGGCCGTGGATGCCGCGGCGTCGATTGCCGGCGGAATTGCGCCGGCCATGTTGGTATGAATTCCGGCCAGCTCGGGCGGCGCCTGGACGCCCATTAAGTCCGTGATGATTGCGCCCCAGTCGCCACCCTGGGCGACGAACTTCTCGTAACCCAATCGCCTCATCAATTCGACATTGCTCTTAGCGATCCGCTCAGGACCCCAGCCGGCTGCGCTCGGTTTCCCTGAAAAGCCGTATCCGGGCATAGATGGGATCACGACGTCAAAGGCATCCGCCGCAGTTCCATCGTGCGCCGTCGGATTAATCAGCGGTTCGATGACCTTCAACTGCTCGATGATCGATCCGGGCCAGCCGTGGGTCAGAATTATCGGAAGCGCGTTTTCGTGCTTTGATTTTACATGAATGAAATGAATGTCGACGCCGTCGATCTTGGTTACGAAGTTCGGATAGGAGTTAATCCGGGCCTCGGCCTTTCGCCAGTCGTGCTGGTTTAGCCAGTAGTCGGCAAGCTTCTGGATCGTCGCGAGCTGGACGCCCTGCGTGTCGTCATTGACAGTTTCGGACTCAGGCCATCGTGTCGCTGCGATCCGCTGCTTCAAATCAGCAAGTTCAGCGTCTGTCGCACGGTACTCAAAGGGTCTGATCGAAGGATCGTCGACCGGTTCGAAGTTCGCGGCGGCGCCGATTACGGGTTTGCTTAAGATTATGTCCTGCTGATTAGTCGAGTGCTTCGGCGCGAGGGTGTCCGCACCACCCGTGGGCGGCGTCGTATCGGCCATAGTCATTCTCCGGATCTGGGTTCGTCCACCGTTAACCAGCCGCGGAGAGAGCTGATGCGCTACCGACTAGCGGCTTCGATCGCTCATGCGCCCGGTGCGTCGAGTCGGTCAATGCAACTAGCTCTTAATGACTGCATTTGGTCGAAAGCGGACATTCGCCCCGCCAAACGTGCCTGCTCGCGACGAAACGGTGGCGAACCCCGGCCCAGAGGCCTAAAGAGGCTTCAAGACAAAACTCGCGTTCGTGAAGGGCTCATCTTCCGTGGCCACAGCCACCCATCTTCTCACCGAAAAAGAAGCGACTGCGCATCCGCCCCAGGAAGCCGTCGTCGTC
>JBKPOU010000026.1:0-4319 GCA_046733255.1 Pseudomonadota bacterium | reverse complement strand
GGCGAGACGTTCGACGAGGTGATCGAGCGGCAATTGCGGGATTCCAAAGCCGTTGTCGTTCTGTGGTCGCCGCGCTCGGTTGTTTCGCGCTGGGTGCGGGCAGAGGCCACGCTCGCCGACCGCCGCAACAAGCTCGCCCCGGCGATCATAGAACCGTGCGACCGTCCGATAATCTTCGAGCTGACACACGCCGCCGATCTGTCCGATTGGACGGGCGATACGAATGACATCCATTGGAGGACCTTCGTCGAAGACCTCCACCGGCTGGTCGAGGCAGGCAACGATCCGGAAGTCCTTGCGGCTCGCGGCGCACCGAAGCCGCAGACGACTTCAAAAGCGGCGACATCCCCGCCCGCAGCTCGCGACCCGGTACCGTCCCGGCGGCCATTGCGACCGGGCAATGACGACGTCATTCTTGCGGCGCGCGAGCGGCGCATGTCCGTCTTCGAGCGAGCAGCCGGCGGACGGACACCAACGCCGCAGCATCGCCAGCATGAGGAGCCCGCCGCTCCGATAGCGGCCGAATCGCCGGACCAGACCGGAGACGTCCACTTCCTCGAGATCTCGGAAGGCGACCTGTCGCCGCATTCGTTCGAGATCGGAGTCGAGGGCGCAAAGATCGGCCGGACCGCGCCCGCGGACATCGTCCTACCCGACAAAAGTGTGTCGCGCGAACATTGTATGATCGGCCTCGCGAATGACGAGATCCTGGTCACCGACCTCAACTCGACGAACGGTACGTATATCGACGGTGAACGCATTCGCCGTGCGACGATCCTTCCCGTCGGCTCCGTGCTTCAGGTCGGGCATGTTTCTTTGCGGCATGAGATCCGCAGTCACGACGAAGCGGCGGGTCAATCGAACGCGTCGAGCGGAAAGCGAGCGGGGTTTGGCGGACGTTTCGCGCTGAGCTCCTAGACGCTGGAATTTAGAGGGCTAAGTGCCACGAAAGCGCACTCCGAAGCCGATCGTCCTCAATGTCGGAATCACAGGTCATCGCGCGACCGTTATCAACGGCGCTCTCCTGGACATTCTCCAGCCCGTAGTGGACGAGGTATTCGGCGCGCTTAGGGACGCGACGCTGCAGATCCAGGAATCCGAAGTGGTCTTCTGCAGCGCCACGCCCGCGCAACTGCGGCTCCACACGGCGCTTGCCAGCGGCGCGGACCAGATCGCCTCCAAAAGCGCGCGCTCGAGCGGCTATTACGTTCGTGCCCTGTTGCCGTTTGAACCGAATGAATATCGAAAGGATTTCACGTTCGGCGAGGAGCTCGATGAGTTCGACCGTGAGTTGGATGCCGCCGACGAGATCGTGGCCTTGCCAGGGGAAAGGACCGACCTTGAAGCGGCATATGTCCTCGTAGGTGAGTCGCTCGTCGAAGAGGCCGACGTGCTCATTGCCATTTGGGACGGCCAGGAAGGTAACGGCCCCGGGGGCACCGCCCACGTCGTGGAGTTGGCGCTCGAAAAGTCCGTTCCGGTCATCCACATCGAGATCGACCGCTCCGCCGAGCAAGTCGGAAAGCGCGCGCTCACCGGAGGAAAGGCGCTGGAGCCGGTCGCCGTCTCGCTACTCGCCTCGGACCATTATTGCGGACTGCTTCGGGGCGCATTGAAAGCGCGTGTCCAGCCAACGCGAAAGCCGGCGTCGAAGCGCAAGCGCGCCGCCAAGGAAACGGCTTAGAGTTCGTTACTGAGACTGGTTAGCCAGGAACTGAACGTAGGCGCGGGTCTGCTTCGCTTGCGAAATCAGGCGATCGGCCTCGCGATTTGAATTGATACCGCGCATTGAATCCCGAAGCGTCTTCAGGTTGCCGTCGTAATTTCTCGCCAATTGCGCATTCTGGCTGTTGCCTGATTTCATCACCCTCTTGGCCATCGACCGGGCGTCGTCCACGATCGAATAGAATTGCGCCATCTTGGCCGGCGAAACCCCGGTGCCGGGCGTCTCGGTAACTTCCTCAGCGACCTGGTTGGTCGCAGTCGCCGCCGTCTTGGGCTTCTTCAAGGATGCCGTCGCAGTTCCGGGCTGGCCCTGCATCTGCGCGGCCTTCGCCTGAGCCTTTTTCAAAGCCGCGAGTTGCGCTTCCATCGCCGCCGCACGCGCCTTTTCGGCGCGCATTGCGTCAACCGAATTGGTCTGGTCGGTCACTGCTTGGGCGGCCTCCGCAGAAACGGCGTTCTGGAGGTCGGCGCTAGCCGCGTTGACGTCCATCGTGCCCTGATCGGGTCCCGCCGCCCCCGGCGCGCCCAGGGTGGCCGAGAGATCCTGCGTATTCTGCTGCAGAGAGTCCGTCCCCGAACTGCCACCGCGAAGCATCAGGGCGCCGCCCCCGACGACGACGAGGAGGCCGACCGCACCCGCCGCAATGAGAGCCGGGCTCGGCCGTTTTGCTCCTTCCTTCGCAACGTCTGTCCGTCGTCCTCTGTCGAGCGGCTTTTCCTTTTCAGGAATGGCGTCTGCGGCAGCGCCGGCCGCGACAGCGGCAGCCGCGGGGCGTTTGCCGGATGGGGTTTCGACAACCTCGGCCGCCTCGGGCTCGGGCGACTGTTTCTTGGAGGCACCCGTGTCCATTCCGGCGCGCTTGAATTTCACCTGTTTCGGATCTGCGGGAACGCCTGTCTCTACCGACGAGACCGCTTCAGGCGTCGGCGGGACCGGCTTGATCTCCTCGGTCTCAACCTGCTTCGCGTAGAAGCGCGTCGCCTCGTCGTCGCCTTCCGTTTCGTCAGCCTGGTCGGCCATCTTGCCGAATAGCCCCAGCCATTCGGTCATCGATTGCGGCCGCTCGTCCGGCTTGACCGTCATTGCCGCATCGATCGCGGAAAGGAATTTCTTGCTATAGCCAGGCCACTTGCCTGCCATGAGCGGTTTGCCGAGGCCGGCATGCAGCCGTTCTAGGACCTCCGGCGGCTTCTCGCCGGTCACGCACTCGTACATGACCACGCCCAGAGCGTAGACGTCGGTCCACGGGCCCTGTTCATAGGTTTTCACATATTGCTCGATCGCGGCGTAAGGCGGCGTGTGGAAGGTGACTTTCGTGCTAGTCGCTTCCGCAGTGTCGAACCTCGCGGATCCGAAGTCGATCAGCACTGGCCGATTGTCTTCGTTGATGAGGATGTTGGGCGGCTTGATGTCCCGGTGAAGCACTCCGACGCGATGGGCTCGATCGAGGCCCTCCGCGATCGGGCGCAGGATGTTCCACAAGCTGCGTTCGTTGAAGCGCCTGCCCTGCTTCAACATCTTCGAGAGCGACACTCCGTCCTCGAAGTCCATGACCATGTAGGCCGTGCCATGGATTTCGAAGAGGCTGCGCACGCTGACGATGTTCGGGTGCCGCGTCGGGGTCGACAGGTTCCAAAGAAGCTTTGCTTCCTCGACGAACTTCTTCAGCCCAAGTGCATGGACCTCCTCCGCATCGGAATCGATGGGAACGACCGTGTCTTCGGAATCCCGCTCGCTGATCGAACTCGGGAAATATTCTTTGATCGCGACGAGCTCGTCGAAATAGATTCCCCTCGCCTTGTAGACGATTCCGAACCCGCCAACTCCGAGGACTTCTTCAAGACGCCACTCGCGCAACACGGTCCCCGCCGGCAGCGCCTTGTTGCTGTAAGCCTTGTTCATGGTCGCGTAGTCCCCCGAGCACTACGGTTATCGAAATGGAAATCGCATGTTCGTAAACCGATTGCTAGTGTAGCGGTCGAATTCGTACTCGGGGGCACGAATGCATTTCGATTGCGCCAGCCGCACCCACGTGGGGCTCAAGCGGAAGATCAACGAGGATTCGATTCTCGTCCGCACAGAAGAAGGCCTGTGGGCCGTTGCCGACGGAATGGGCGGGCACGAAGCCGGAGAGGTTGCCAGCGCCGCGGTCACCGAAGCGCTGGCGCATGTTCCTGTCCGGTTGTCGCTCGACGAGCTCGTCTATTCCTGCCTCGATGCCGTTCGCCAGACCAACCGGCAGCTCATCACCTTCGGCCGCGCGAACGGCGCCAACCGAACGGTCGGCACGACCATTGTCGGAATTGCGATCGCAGGGGGAGAATTTCGCTGCTTCTGGGCCGGCGACAGCCGCGCCTACCAGGTGCGCGGGAACGAGATCCTGCGCCTCAGCCGCGATCACAGCCTTGTGCAGGATCTCGTCGATGCAGGAATGCTGAGGCCAGACGAAGCCGAGGGCCACGAAAATTCCAACATCGTCACTCGCGCGGTCGGCGTCGCGGAAGAGGTCAAGCTCGACGTTGTCGGCGGTGAAGTCGATCCGGGCGACCAGTTCCTGCTTGCGAGCGACGGCCTCACTCGGGTCGTTCCGGAC
>JBKPOU010000025.1:0-6899 GCA_046733255.1 Pseudomonadota bacterium | reverse complement strand
AGGAAGGCGAGCTTTTTCGGAGGCGGCTCCGGCAGCAACGGCACCTTTGCGGCCCAATCCGGAGTGATCGTCCGAGCGAGCTCGTGAAGACCCTGTCGATGGGCATTGGCGTTACGCCGCCACGCCTCGGCGTCGACGACGCTCGCCGATTTGTCGTGAGCGGCGCGGTTCATCGCGACCGCGGCCTCGAAGGCCGCCGCGCTGTCGCCCAAGCCCTCGGCGACCTTGGCCATCAGGGCATTCCAGGCGACCGGTTCCTCATTGCGGTCAGCCTGAAGCAACAGCGCATGCGCGTCTTCCAGCCGTCCGCCCCTCCGGGCAAGCACCGCCCAAAGGAATGGAAGGCGATGCTCGTCGATCCCACGTGCTCGCGATTCCTCGAGGACCTGGACAAGTTCCTCGAGCCGGTTCGTACGCTCCAGGGCTAGCCCGAGCTGGTGAACGATCGAGCGGTCGGTCGGGTCGAGCGCATAGGCGCGGCGGAACGCTTCGGTTGCCTCGTCGAAGCGCAGCAGCGCCATGTACCGCCGCCCGAGCCCCACCTCGGTAGCGACCGTTTCGCCGCCGATCTTCCTCGCTTCCTTGAATTCGGCAATCGCCTCCGCGTGCCGCTGCAATGACGCGAGTGTAGTGGCCCGAGCGACGCGGTTAGCCGAATCGTTCGGATCGACGGCCGCGATTGCGTCGAATTGCGCGAGTGCCTGTTCCAACCTTCCGGCGTTTACGAACGCAGAGCCGGCGCTCCGCCGCAATGTCAGGTCAGCAGGATTGAGCTCCCCCGCTTTCAGAAAAGATTCCGACGCCTCGTCCCATCGCTCGAGGTTGAGCAGCGCATTGCCGAGGTTGACCCAGGCTCGCCAGTCGCGGGGCGTAGCCTCGGCAAGGGCTTGCCAGGCTTCCGCGGCAGTCTGGATTTCACCAGCGGCTCCGGCTGCTTCGGCTCGCGCATGCCACACCGCCAGGTCGCCCGGGGACGTGCCCGAAGGAGCGTGCGCCACGGCCAGAGCTTCCTCCGCTCGGCCGGCATCGGTGAGCGCGCGTGCGAGCATGACCCGAAAAGCGAGATTGCCGGGCTCGGCCTCGAAGGCTCGGCGGAGGCGTTCGATTCCGGATTCGAGCTGTCCTTCCCGGCAGTCGATCAGGCCGAGCAAGTGGGACCATTGCGGAGAGGCTCCGGTCACCGCCTCGCTGTCAGCAATCGAGCGGGCCGAAACGAGATCGCCTCGCTGGAATGCCTCGACCGCCTGCTTCAGCCTGGATGCGCTTGTCATCGCCGGGCTATCCACACGTGTTGGGGACGACGGTCAACTGTCGCTTGAATGGACTCGCCAGCGCAAGAAATGGTCGGGGAGAGAGGATTCGAACCTCCGGCCCCTGCCTCCCGAAGACAGTGCTCTACCAGGCTGAGCTACTCCCCGACCGGAACCCGCGTGGGTGCGACTTTAGGGTCGCGGCGGGAGCCAAGGCCGCGGCTAGATAGAGGGGGGTTCGCTCGGGGGCAAGGCTCTAATCGTCATCCTGAACTCGATTCAGGTCCATCGCGATGAAGCCCGGCGCCGTGTCAGGAATGAACGCTGAAACAGGTTCAGCATGACGGCTTAGCGAATGGCCTTCAACCAGTCTTCGACGCGGACGAATTTCTCGCGGGGGCTGCCCGGTCGCGCATTGCGCGTCTCGGTCTGCTCGATCTTGCGCCAGTCGTCATAATCGGTCGGCATGACGTTGCGGCTAGCCAGCAGCGCCTTCAGTCCAGCCGCTCCACCGCGTTCGCCGGCGCTTCCCGGAGCCATAGCTGCTTCGATTTGCGCGGCGACCTCGTAGCCGTCGGGACGATTGGTCCCGATGGTTCCAGTCGGACCGCGCCGCGCCCAGCCCACGCAATAGAGGCGGTCGGCTATCTTTCCGTTTTCATTGAGGAATTTCCCGCCGCGTTCATCATAGGGAACACCCTCCATAGGCGGCGTCGAATAGCCGATGGACGAGATCACCAGCGAGGCTGCGACCTCATAGGTTTCGCCGGTGCCGACCGCGCGTCCACCCTCGTCCAGCGTCGTGCGCTCGACGACGATCTTCTCGGCCTCTCCCTCGCCTTCGATGGCGAGCGGCTTGGCGTAAAAATCGAAAACCATCCGCGTCGGCTTCGACGAGTCAGGCCCGCTCGCCGCATAGTCGCGAAGGATGGAGACGGACTTGCGCTGCCCGGGCTCGAGCGCTCCATCGGCTTCGACGCCGGGGAAATCTGCGGCTTCGACGACGGGAGTCGCCGCTTCGATATGGCCCAGTTCGCCCAATTCCTTCGGAGTCATCGAAATCTGCAGCGGGCCGCGCCTGCCGAGAATGGTAATTGTGCGGATCGGCGATGCCTCCAGCGCCTCAAGCGCATGATTGGCGATGTCGCCGCCCTCGAGCTCGCCGCGCGTTTTCGAAAGGATCCGCGCGCAGTCGAGCGCGACATTGCCGTTGCCGATCACCGCGGCGTGAGTGCCGCCGAGCGGCGGGTTAAGGTCGGCGAACTCCGGATGGCCATTGTACCAGCCCACGAAGGCAGCAGAACCGATGACGCCTGGCAAATCCTCGCCGGCAATTCCGAGCTTGCGGTCGTGGGGGGCGCCGATCGCAAGAATGACCGCGTCGTAGAAATCGAGCAATTCGGCAATCGAGACGTCGCGGCCAACGGTGACGTTGCCGATGAAGTCGACGCCCGCCGTGTCCGCGGTCGTGTCATAGCGCTTCGAAACCGCCTTCAGCGACTGGTGGTCGGGCGCCACGCCGAAACGCACGAGGCCGTAGGGCACCGGGTAGCGGTCGATGATGTCGACCCGCGCGTCTTCCCCATAGGCCTTGTTGAGAGCCTCCGCGGTGTAAAAGCCCCCAGGCCCCGATCCCACGACGGCGAAATGCCGCATCAGCCGCGATGATCCTCGAGCAGGATGTCGCCGCCCCTGGCCTTCAGCATGGCGGCGATCGGCTGGGCGAACATGCCGAGCATGCCGGGCAGGTCGAAGTGGCAATGGACGCTCGATTCGTGGACGGTGAGGTCGGCGACGATCGCTTCCCCCATCGCCGCGACGCTTAGCTTCATCGTGTCGCCTTCCCAGCGCGAGCTGACCTTGCCGCCGCCGGGCAGATGCTCGTGGAGCTTGTGGATATTGTTGGCGATGCGCCGCCTGGCCTCATCCTTGCCAAGCCTGTGCGGAAGGTCGACGTCGATAGGCTGGCCCATTTGCGTGGTGTGGCGGGCGCGGAAGCGCTTTTCAAGCCGCAGCGCGGGACTATCATTGCGGCCGATGCGAATTCCCCTTTTCCTGCTCGCCCTGATCGCTCCGCCGGTTGTCGCCCAAACGGCGCAGCCCTTGCTTCAGCCGCCCGTGGGGATGCCCACCGTCACTGCCGCGCCTCCGGCAGCCGTTCCGACCGTGTTCGATCCGGCGGCCGAATATATCACCGCCGGACAGGACGAGCCGGGCTACCGCTCCTGGTTCCTCGCTGCTCCATGGCGGGAAGGCCAGGTCAAGGCGTTCAACGAATATCTGGAATCCGCCGGAGTCGCCGGGATCGTTCCGACCTGGCAGCTGTTCCGGACCGCGACCTCGTGGCGCGAGTGCGGGGGCCAGCCGTTCGAAGTGCCGCCCACAAGCGAATGGCCGCATATCATCCAGACCCTTCGCTACATCCGCGATTATGTGATTCCCGCCGTCGGGCCGGTCGAGCCGGTGTCCGTCTATCGCAACCCGAGCCTCAACGAATGCGCCGGCGGAGCGCCCGAAAGCGCCCACAAGCTCGACAGCGCGATCGACATGGTGCCGTTGAAGCCGATCACCCGCGGAGCGCTGATCAAGACTTTGTGCGACGTCCACACGGCGCATGGGGAGCCGTATGGCGCGGGCCTCGGCTTTTATGCCTTCCTTCGATTCCACGTCGACAGCACGAAGTTCCGCCGCTGGAACATGGACCCTGAGGTGCTCGCGCTTTGCCCGCCCATCGTCCATTCTGCCGACGTCGCCTCCGTAGGCCAGCCGCTGCCGGGCGCAGCGGCACCTGCCGCTCAACCGGATCCCCCGGCGACGGTGCCGAACAATTAGGCGTATGCCTGCCCTTGTGTTGCTCAAGTGCAACACCATATCGCCTCGGACCAAATAGGGGCCTCTGAATGGACTTTGAGAAACTGACCGAACGCGCCCGTGGCTTCCTTCAGGCCGCGCAGACGATCGCGGCTCGCGAGCATCACCAGCAGATCGCGCCCGCGCACCTCCTCAAGGCGCTGCTGGACGACGAGCAGGGGATGGCCGCGGGGCTGATTCAGGCAGCCGGCGGCGATGCCCAGGCGGCGCGGCGCGAAGTGGACGCGCTGGTTTCCAAGATCCCGACCGTGACCGGGAGCGGCGCCAGCTCGGCTCCCGCTCTGAACGGCAACACGATCCGGATCATGGACCAGGCTGAGGCAGTCGCGAAGAAAGCCGGCGACCAATATGTAACGGTCGAAAGAATCCTGCTGGCGATGGCGCTCGCCAAGGGGACCGACGTCGCCAAGGCGCTCGAGGCGGCGGGAGTGCGGCCGCAGAACCTGAATTCGGCGATCGAGAAGCTGCGCGGCGGCCGGACGGCGGACACGCAGAGCTCGGAGGACCGTTACGACGCCCTGAAGCGCTATACCCGCGACCTCACGGAGGCTGCGCGCGAGGGCAAGCTCGACCCGGTCATCGGCCGCGACGAGGAAATACGGCGGACCGTCCAGGTGCTTGCCCGGCGAACCAAGAACAACCCGGTGCTGATCGGCGAGCCCGGAGTCGGCAAGACGGCGATCGTAGAGGGACTCGCGATCCGAATCGCCAACGGCGACGTCCCGGACGGCCTCAAGGACCGGCGCCTTCTCGCTCTCGATATGGGCGCGCTCATCGCCGGCGCGAAATACCGCGGCGAGTTCGAGGAGCGGCTGAAAGGAGTCCTCGACGAGGTGAAGCAGGGCGAGGGCGAGATCATCCTGTTCATCGACGAGATGCATACGCTCGTCGGCGCCGGGAAATCCGAAGGCGCGATGGACGCGTCGAACCTCTTGAAGCCCGCTCTTGCCCGCGGCGAGCTGCACTGCATCGGGGCGACCACGCTCGACGAATATCGCAAGCATGTCGAGAAGGACGCGGCGCTGGAGCGGCGCTTCCAGCCCGTCTTCGTGGGCGAGCCGACCGTGCCCGACACCATCTCGATCCTTCGCGGGCTGAAGGAGAAGTATGAGCTTCACCACGGCGTGAGGATCACTGACGCGGCGATCGTCGCGGCGGCTACGCTCTCCAACCGCTACATCACCGAGCGATTCCTTCCGGACAAGGCGATCGACCTGATGGACGAGGCGGCAAGCCGGCTCCGCATGGAGGTCGAATCCAAGCCGGAGGAGATCGAGAATCTCGACCGGCGGATTATCCAGCTGAAGATCGAGCGCGAGGCGCTGAAGAAGGAGAATGACAAGGCGTCGAAGGAGCGGCTCGACAAGCTGGAGCACGAGCTTGCGAACCTCGAGCAGCAATCGGCCGAGCTGACCCAGCGCTGGCAGGCGGAAAAAGAGAAGATTGCCGGCGAAGCCAGGATCAAGGAGCAGCTCGACGCGGCCCGGATCGAGCTGGAGCAGGCGCAGCGGGGCGGCGACCTCGCCAAGGCCGGCGAGCTTCAATACGGGCGCATCCCGGCGCTCGAAAAGCAGCTGTCGGAGGCGCAGGCGGCTTCTCAGGGCGCGATGCTGCGCGAGGAGGTCACCGACCAGGACATCGCCGCGGTCGTCAGCCGCTGGACCGGAATCCCGGTCGAGCGGATGATGGAAGGCGAGCGCGAAAAGCTGATGCAGATGGAGAGCGCGATCGGCGCCCGGGTCATCGGCCAGGAGGAGGCCGTTAAGGCCATCTCGGCCGCAGTCCGCCGAGCCCGCGCCGGCCTGCAGGATCCGAATCGGCCGCTGGGCTCCTTTCTGTTCCTAGGACCGACCGGCGTCGGCAAGACCGAGCTGACCAAGGCGCTCGCCGAATTCCTGTTCGACGATGCGGGCGCGATGGTTCGTATCGACATGAGCGAATTCATGGAGAAGCACGCCGTCGCCCGGCTGATCGGCGCCCCTCCCGGCTATGTCGGCTATGAGGAAGGCGGAGTGCTGACTGAAGCGGTCCGGCGCCGGCCCTACCAGGTTGTCCTCTTCGACGAGGTCGAAAAGGCGCACGCCGACGTCTTCAACGTTCTATTGCAAGTGCTCGATGACGGCCGCCTGACCGACGGCCAGGGTCGCACGGTCGATTTCACGAACACGATCATCATCCTCACCTCGAACCTCGGCTCGCAATTCCTGGCAAGCCTCGGCGAGGACGAGGCGGTCGAGAAGGTCGAGCCTCAGGTGATGGAGGTCGTCCGCGCCCATTTCCGCCCGGAATTCCTCAACCGCCTCGATGAGATCATCCTGTTCCATCGGCTGGGCACGGCGCACATGGGTCCGATCGTCGACATCCAGGTGGCCCGGCTCCAGAAGCTGCTGGAGGACCGCAAGATCACGCTCGACCTCACCGGCAAGGCGCGCGAGTGGCTGGGCCGGGTCGGCTACGATCCCGTCTATGGCGCGCGGCCGCTGAAGCGCGCCGTGCAGAAATATCTGCAGGACCCGCTGGCCGACGCGATCCTGTCGGGAAAGGTCAAGGACGGTGATACGGTTCGGGTCGATGAGGGCGAGGGCGAGCTGGTGATTGAGCCTGCAGGCGAGCTGCGCGAGGCGGCGGAGTAAGACCCTTCCGGCGAGTCCCGGCGGCGGCTAGGCAGCGAAGATGGACGCGCAAGGCTCGGCATTGCTGGAACACGCTTCAGCGCTCCGCCGGGCCGGGCGAGTCGAAGACGCCATCGCCGCTTATGAGGCCCTGCTCGAGCGCGAG
>JBKPOU010000024.1:0-57640 GCA_046733255.1 Pseudomonadota bacterium | reverse complement strand
GGCCGCAACCGTCTGGTCGTCGCTTGCCCAGTGAAGGAGCGGCCCCGCCAGCGGAACGCAGACTACGGCGATGAAGGCGCCTCCGATCGCGCTCGCGAAATCGAGGGTCGCCGAGAAGCCGAACAGCCGTTCGAGCCGGTCGGGCCGCTGGTCGGCGACATGCAGCGAGCCGTAGCGAATCACCCCTTTCCACGATTGGAACTGGATGAAGTTCGCGACCATCTGCGCGTAGGTGAGGATGAGCGCGAAAGCGCCGAAGGCGGCAGGTCCGAGCGCCCGGGCAACCACGGCCAGGTACACGACGCTTATGACCGAATTGAACCCTCGAGACCCGAAGACCCAGCCGGCATTCTTTGCCATTCGGCGGAAGACCGAGCGCTCGCCTTGCGCCTTGGGGGACGGCCCAGGGGCGGACTTGGGATCCTGATCTTCGCCGGCAGTCATCGCACGCGCATTCCGGTCATGCGGCCGGCCATGCAGGGGGCGAGCCGATCCGCGCCGTTAGCGGCTGCGAGTCGAAGAAGACGTGGTTTGCGAATTCGGCCACGACCGGACAGGCCACGCCTCCTCCATAGTAACAGCCGATGCACCAGTAGCAGCCGCCCAGGCTCGAGCCGATCGACACGTCCTTGACACTGACGATTTGCGCGCCGTCCAGCCACACGTCGAGCGCGGCGTTGGTCGGGTGCAGCAGGAGACGGTAGACGAGGTCGTGGACCCGGTCGAAGGCGACCTGGCCGGTCCATCTCTTGGTGCCGTCGCCGTCGTTCTCGCCGCGCGTGGTGATCAGGAAGCTGCCGTCGCCCCTGCGCCGGAAGGCGAGCGCCGGCGAGCCGCGGAACTTGTGCATGTGGACCTGGCCGTGAACCCCGCCCTGCGCCTGTTGGGCCATCCCGGCGCGATCGGACCAGCCATGATGGTTGAAGGACATCGCTCCCCACAGGGGAACGCCGTTGGGAAGCAGCTGCTTGGTGCAGTGAAGTTCGCTCCGGCGCTTGTGCGCATCGTCCTTCTCGCCGCGGTCGCGAGGACTGGGCTGGATTTCAAACCGCGCCTTGTTTGCACTAAGCTGGAGGCAATGGTCCATTCCCTGGTTCCAGGTGGACCCCATGTCGGCGCTCCAGGTGCGGCCGTCCCATTCGATCTTCTTGGGAGTCAGGCCTTTGACCAGGCTCGAGCGATATCCGGGTCCCGCGGAGGCTCCGCGAGGCGAGCGCCCAAGAACGAGCGTCGCGGCTCCAAGCACGGGTATGGCCAGTCCGGCTACAACCAGCTCGCGACGACTTACCGGCACTCGGCTCTCCACCGCTTCTTACGCTAACGATCAGCGAAGAAAGTGTGAGCATACAACAAGTAAACGCCGGCCACTAGGCCGGCGTTGACTGTTCAGAGAGCAAGAGTCCGGGTCCGGGACAAGTCGAGTGTCGCCGCCGGACCCGCGAACTTCCGTTACCAGCCGGGGGGCGAACCGATCCGCGACGACAGGCTGGTTCGGCTGGGGAAGACCAGGTTTCCGAATTCAGCAACGATCGGGCAGGTCACGCCCCCGCCGTAATACAGCCCGAAACAGAAATAGCAGCCTGGCGACGACGTTCCGATCGACGCATCCGACAGGTTGAGGACGTGATTGCCGTCGAGCCAGACGTCTAGCCGGCCGTGCATCGGGTCGATCACGAACCGGTAGACGATGTCATGGACGCGGTCGAAAGAGAGAGACGCGACATAGCGCTTGTGATTGCTCGTCGGGTCGTTGTCCCCGTTGGTTGTGATGAGGAAGCGGCCGTCCTTGTACCGGCGGAATGCGAATGCCGGCGAGCCGCCGCTTGGCATGTGCATCTGCATGTGCGCGCCGCCGTTGCCGTTCGCCTTCATTCCGGCGGGATCGGACCAGCTGTGGTCGATGAACGAATAGGCGCCCCACATCTCGACGCCGTTGGGCATCCGCTCCGTGTTCTCGTGGAGCTCGCTTCTACGCTTCGTCGACGGTTCGTTGTCGCCGTGGTCCTTGGTCGTGTTGTGCAACTCGAACCGGGACTTGGTGGCCGTGTGTTGCCAGCAATAATCCATGCCGGTATTCCAGGTTGAGCCCATGTCGGCCGACCAGCTGTGGCCCAGCCAGCTGACCTTGTTCGGCGTCATTCCGGTGCTGGAAAGGCTATCGGCGTAGGCAGACGTCGAGGACGTGGATGTGGTGGTCGAAGTCGACGTGGGGGTAGGGGTCGGGGTAGGAGTAGGAGTAGGAGTGGCGGTAGGGGCCGAGCCGGTCGGCGCTACGCAGAGGCTCGCATCCTTGGTCCACGAACCGTCGGAGCATTTCACCCACCCGCGTGGCCCGGCCAGTGCCGCAGCACCCGGAAAAAGAAATGCGCCTGCGCCAATGCGCAGCAGGTTGCGCCGCGTCGTATCCATGATGAGCCCACCCCTTGGATTCGGTGAATTATTGTCGCCGGCGCAAGCTTACATGGAAATTCGATTAATTCTCCGGGCAGTTAACGGAATAACGGCCAGCGGAGGGCGCGCTGCGCCGAATTGAATCTAAATGGTTAACGATTTTTATTTGTCGACTCATTCCTTCCGCTTGCAGTCAACTGCCAACGGGCGATCGGCACTTGAATAGGAAAAGTCTTCAGATTCAAAAGCGCTAATGAAGGCGTTGCTAACTTTGGTTAGTGTCGCCCATCAGCATCGCCGCCAAGTTAACTACGCGGAACCAACGGGAAGTACGGCTGTTTTCCCGGTGATAGTTGACTCAACGTCAACCTTGTTCATTCTCTTTGCGTTGACCCGTAAGTACTTAAGCGAGTCGCCCATGACCAAGGACAGTCGCCTTTCACTACTCGATGAGGCAGAGAAATGCCGGCGTCAGGCACTTGCCTATGTCGGCAAGCCCGAAGGTCCGTTCCTGCTGCGGATCGCCAAGGCTTTCGAAGAGCTCGATCATCGCGAGCACCGCAATGGCGCGTTGCGCGGGGGCCTCTAGCTCCCCAGCCCTGGCGGCTCCCCGCGCGCAACCTGTCCCGGCAGCACGAGTCGAACTTTCGCTTGCCTAGAGGGGCGGC
Source organism: Pseudomonadota bacterium (assembly GCA_046733255.1). GTDB lineage: Bacteria > Pseudomonadota > Alphaproteobacteria > Sphingomonadales > Sphingomonadaceae > Sphingomicrobium. Next base: position 54,581 of record JBKPOU010000024.1, on the reverse strand, counting down.
TAATCTAACAGTTCACTGTTTCGAAAGGAGCCGCGATTCCTTTCGGGGACGAGTACCCTCTAACGAGACGCCGCGCATGCGCCGTCTTGGGGCCGCGGAGTTGAGTTCGAAATGACGAGAAAGCCGAATTTGTTCATTGTCGGCGCGCCCAAATGCGGAACCACCGCCTGGGTGTCCTATTTGGCTTCGCATCCGGACATTTACTTCCCGCGAATCAAGGAACCGCACTTCTTCTCGCCGGACATGCCAAAGCGCCCGGGTTTCAATAATTTCACGAGCGAGGAACGCTATCTCGCGCTGTTCGCGCCGGGCCGCGACAAGAAGATCGTCGGCGAGGGGTCGGTGCGCTATCTTCAATCGCAGGAGGCGGCCAGGAACATCCGGCGGTTCAATCCGGACGCCAAGATCCTCATCTTCGTCCGCGACCAGCAGGATTATCTGCCCTCGTTGCACAACCAGCTCGTTTTCAACAAGGACGAGTGCATCACGGACTTCGAAACGGCGTGGCGGCTCTCGGGCAAAAGGTCCGAGGAGAATCTCAGCCGCAACTGCCGCGATCCGAAATTCCTCGATTATGTCGAGGCCGGAGCCTTTTCACAGCAGGTCGAGCGCTATTTCGACGAGTTTTCCGAAGAGCAGATCCGGGTTTTCCATTTCCGCGACTGGTCGCGCAATCCCCGCGCGACTTACCTGGAGATCCTGAGGTTCCTGGACGTTCCGGACGACGGACGGACCGAGTTCCCCCGGGTCAATGCGGCGCGCCAACGCCGCACGAAATGGCTGTGGAGGCTTCAGAAGGAGCCGCCGCGCCCCGCGCGCGCCGCCGTTTCGCTGATCAAGCGGGTGACCGGCCTGCATTCGCTTCACCTGGCAGACTTCCTGTCCTGGGCGGATACGAGGAAAGGCGGGCAGACTCGGGCAAGCGACGCCATCAAGCAGGAAATCGCGGCCCGCTTCGAAGCCGACAATGCAAGGCTCGCGCCCCGCATCTGGCGGCCGAGCGCGTCATAACGGCAGAGTGGCGGAGAGGGTGGGATTCGAACCCACGGTACGGTTGCCCGTACGCCGCATTTCGAGTGCGGTGCTTTCGACCACTCAGCCACCTCTCCGCATGACATGAAGGCGCTGCGCCTTTCGGCTCGGGCGCGGGTCGGCGGCGCGTCTAGCAACCCCGTGTGGGCTTGCCTAGCCTGCCGACTTTCCTAGATTGCACCCATGGAGCGGCACGAGCGTTTCACCGATATGGCATCTGCAGCCGGAACCGCAATTCCGCGGGCCCGCTTCGGGCTCGGCGAAGTCGTGCGTCACCGCCTGCTCGATTTCCGAGGCGTTATCTTCGATGTGGACCCCGAGTTCGCGAACAGCGAGGAATGGTACGAGGCCATCCCCGAATCGATGCGCCCGGCCAAGGACCAGCCGTTCTACCACCTTCTCGCCGAAAACGCGGAGTCGAGCTACGTCGCCTATGTGAGCCAGCAGAACCTGGTTCATGACGAAAGCGACGAGCCGGTCGACCACCCCGCGATCGGGTCGATGTTCGACAGCTTCGACGGTGGACGTTACCAGCTCCGGCCCGAACACCGTCATTAGTTGACAGCCGCGAACCGCTGCCATAGGCGGCTCGCTTCGCGCCGCGGCCGGGCTAGCGCCCGAGACGCGCGCCACAAGCACAGAAGAGAAGCCAATGTTCGCAGTCGTGCGCACGGGCGGCAAGCAGTATCGCGTCGCCCCCGGAGACAAGATCGTCGTCGAGAAGCTGGACGGGAACGCCGGTGACACCATCACCCTGGGCGACATCCTACTCGCGGGAGACGGGTCCGACCTCAAGAAGACCGACGGCCTGAAGGTCTCGGCCGAGATCATCGCCCAGGCAAAGGGCGAGAAGGTCACGGTGTTCAAGAAGCGGCGCCGCCACAACTACCGCCGCAAGAAGGGCCACCGCCAGCAGCACACGATCCTCAGGATCACCGCGATCGGCGATCACAAAGCGGAGAAGAAGCCCGCCTCAAAAGCCGAAAAGGCTCCCGCTCCGGCGAAGAGCGAAGCCGCGGCGACTGCCGTTGCCGGGGAGAGCGTCGAAGCTAAGGCTCCGAAGGCCGCGAAGCCAAAGGCTGAGAAGAAGGCTGCGCCAGCGAAGGCCGAAAAGCCCGCTTCGAAGCCGTCGACAAAAAATGCTGCACCTGCTAAGGGCGGCGCCAAGAAGGCCCCCAAGGGCAAGTAATCAGGACCCTATTTCGTCATGGCACATAAGAAAGCAGGCGGCTCGTCCCGCAACGGCCGCGACAGTGAAAGCAAGCGCCTCGGCGTGAAGTTGTTCGGCAGCCAGTCGGCTCGCGCCGGCAACATCATCGTGCGCCAACGCGGGACCAAGTGGCACCCGGGGACCAACGTCGGAATCGGCAAGGACCACACGCTCTTTGCTCTCACCGACGGCACGGTCGCGTTCCGAGACGGAAAGCTCGGCCGCAAGTACGTGCACGTCATGCCGGCAAGCGAGGACAAATAGGAACGGTCACCGACAGGCCGTTCCCTTGAAGGGGCGGCCCGGACGAGATCTCACCAGATCAAGACCAAAAGGGAGAAGGGGACGCCCCGAAAGGGCGATCCCCTTTTTCTTTTTCCTTCTCCCGGAACTGTCACCTGCCGTCTCTAAGGCGGCCGGCGAGGAGAAGGACGATGTTTGCAAGGACAGAAAGACTGCTGCTTCGGCCCGGCTTTCCGGAAGACGCGCCCGCGCTTGTGGCCGCGATCGGCCACTTTGCTGTCGTCCGAAACCTGGCGCGGGTGCCCTGGCCCTACCGCCTTGCGGACGCGCAGGGGTTCCTCTCGATGCCGGGCGATCCCTGCCTTCCCTCCTGCCTGATCACGGAGAGGACCGGCGCGGCACCGCTGCTGGTCGGCGGCTGCGGCCTGCACCGTCGGGAATCCGGCGCCGTAGAACTCGGGTACTGGATCGCGCGCGAGCATTGGGGGCGCGGAATCGCCACCGAAGCCGGCCGAGCGCTGGTCGGTATCGCTCGGGCGCTTCGGCTGCCGGCGCTCTCGGCTTCGCACTTCCTCGACAATCCTGCGTCGGGCCGGGTGCTGGAAAAGCTGGGTTTCGAGCCCACCGGCATAGTTGCCCCGCGGGCGTGCTGCGCACGCTCAGAGGAGGTCCCGGCGAAGCTGTACCAGCTGCGGCTGAAGCCAGCACCCCAAGCGATCGCACCGCGGCTGGCGGAGACCATGGCGGCCTAGGGTTCGACCGCGCTTCCCGCCGAGCCTCATCCGCTGCTATATCGTCGGATAGGAGTTACTTCGCCGACCGGGGGCGGGATGTTCGACGACGTACTCAAGCATCGATCGGGAAGGGTCATCGCGCTCGCGCGCGATGTCCTTGCCGCCATCTTCCTGCTGGCAATCTGGGTCGATCCTTCGCAGCCCGCCCAGGCAGTGACGGCCACCTATGCCATGCTCTTCCTCTATCTGGGCGTTGCGCTCGCAATCACGAAGCTGACCTGGAACGACTGGTGGGCTGACGCACGCCTGGCGAGGCTCGCCCACATGCTCGACATCACCGTTTTCACGATGCTCGTGCTTGCGACGGACGGCTACACCAGCCCGTTCTTCGTGTTCTGCGTGTTCATGATCCTGTCCGCGGCGATCCGTTGGGGGTGGCGCGAAACGGCGATTACGGCGGCCACGGTGACCGTGCTCTATTTCACTGCCGGGATTGTCGGAGGCGACGCCACGGGCCCGCCGTTCGACCTCCAGCGGTTCATCATCCGAAGCGGCAACCTCGTCATTCTTTCCGGAATCCTGATCTGGTTCGGAATCAACCAGGGTTTTTCGGGTCCGGCCTGGCCGAAGGAAGAGCTGTTCGGCGACCTTTCGCCGGACGAACCACCGCTCGAAACCGCCGTCGAGCGGGCGGCGGAGGTGTCGCGCGCGAGCAAAGCGGCGCTGCTCTGGCGCGGTGACGAAACGGCCGAGTGGATCGCGGCGCAGCTTGCCGACAAGACGAACCTGACGACTGCCTTCGGATCGGAATTGACGCAGGTCCCCGAACGGCCGTTCCTGTTCGATTTTCGGAAGGATCGCGCATTCACCCGCGGTCCCTATCGGAAGGCTCGTTTCTTCAGAGCGACAGAGTTGCTCGACCCCGATGTCGCGATTCGTCTCGGCATTGCGACGGGAATCGCGATTCCCATCCGTTCCCATCCCGGCCAAGGCCTGCTCCTGCTTGGCGGAATCGAGGAACTGTGCATCGATTTCATAGAGTTCGGCGACGCGATTGCCACGGCCGTCGCGTCGCACCTGCAGAGACATGCGCTGCTAGCGGCTATCAGGGAGAGAAGCGGCGCCCGGGCGCGCCTGATGCTTGCCCGCGATCTGCACGACAGCATTGTCCAGTTCCTCGCCGGCGCGACCTTCCGGGTCGAGGCGATCAAGCGCTCCATGAACAGTGGCGAACGTCCCGCCCGCGAGCTGCAGGAGCTCAAGGAACTGCTTCTTCAGGAGCAGCAGGAGCTTCGCTCGGCGATCGGCGCGCTTCGAAGCGACCGGATTTCCCTTCCGAACCTCGCCGCCGACCTCGAAACCTTGTGCGACCGCCTGTCGAGGCAATGGGACGTCAAATGCGACTTTTCGGCCGAAGTCCCCGACAGGATGGCTCCCATGAGGCTCCATCTCGATACTCACCAGCTCGTCCGCGAAGCGGTGGCAAATGCGGTTCGCCACGCGCGGGCCAAGGCGATCACCGTGCAGCTGACTGCGGAAAATGGCGACTTGCGCCTCGATATCGGCAATGATGGAAGCGGCAACGCACGCTTGAAGCAGGGATCGCCCTGGTCCCTTCGCGAACGTGTTGACGAAGCGAACGGGACATTGATGCTTGCAAGCCGCGGAAGCGGGACGAACGTTTCAATCACCCTGCCACTCAAGCCGGAGGGACGGCCGTGACTCGAATTCTCCTTGCCGACGACCACCCGATGATTCAGGCCGCCGTCGAGGCGATGCTTCGCGGCAGCGAATATAAGCTGATCGCAAAGGCCGGAAGCGGCAGCGAAGCGCTTCAGTCCATTGCCGACCAGGATCCCGAAATCGTCGTCCTGGATATCCAGATGCCCGAAGGGACCGGCCTCGACGTGCTTCGCAAGATGCGCTCGGACGGCGACGATCGGCCGGTCGTACTACTCACCGCGTCGATCGACGAATCGGGCTTCGCCGAAGCGTTGAAGCTGAAGGTCGACGGAGTCCTCCTCAAGATGTCGGACCCGGCCCTCCTGCTCGACTGCCTCGATTCGGTCCGCTCGGGAGAAGAATGGATCGACCCGCACCTGAACGCCGAGGCGGCGCGAGCCGAGAGCGGCCGTGAACGGTCCCTCCTCTCTCCGCGCGAGACCGAGCTCGTAAGCCTGGTTCGCCAGGGCATGCGCAACCGCGACATCGCCGAGAAGCTCGGGATCACCGAAGGAACGGTGAAGGTCTATCTCCACAGCGTGTTCGAGAAGACCGGGGTCGCCAACCGCACCGAGCTCGCGATCCGGGCTTCCGAGTGGGTGTGACGCGGCTAAGGCGGTCCACCACCGTTCGTAGAAAATCCGGGTGATTGCCCGCGCGTTAATGATTGTTGAGTCTGGCGGACGGGTGTAGCTGATTGCGCAGATGGAACGTTCGCGCGCCGAGTCGCGCGGGCGTTACCAGGACTTTCACGCACGGACTCCGGTCCGCGCGTGGACTCCCTGGCTGGCGTCCCGGCGCCGGCCAGGGCAGTCCCTTCGCGATATCGAAGCGACGCGAGTGGCGCTCGGCCTGCTGCCCGCCTACATCCGCGCCCATGCATTTTCTCGACCAGGCGAAAATCTTCGTAAGATCCGGCGCCGGCGGCCCGGGCGCGGTCAGCTTTCGACGCGAGAAATTCATCGAGTTCGGCGGTCCCGACGGCGGCGACGGCGGCAAGGGCGCGGACATCGTCTTCGAGGCCGTGCCGGGGCTCAATACCCTGATCGACTTCCGCTACACCCAGCATTTCCGGGCGCCGCGTGGCAAAGGCGGATCGGGCAGCAACCGAACCGGGGCGGCGGGAAAGGACCTGGTCGTGCGAGTGCCGGTCGGAACGCAGATCCTGGCTGACGACGACGAGCGATCGCTCATCGCGGACCTGACGCGGGAAGGACAGCGGATCGTCTTGCTCAAAGGCGGCCAGGGCGGCCGGGGCAACGCCAGCTACAAGACCTCCACCAACCGCGCGCCACGGCAGCACCAGACCGGCGAGCCCGGCGAGGAGATGTGGGTCTGGCTGCGGCTGAAGCTGCTCGCGGACGTGGGCCTTGTCGGGCTTCCCAATTCGGGCAAATCCACCTTCCTCAACGCGGTGACGAACGCCAGCGCGAAGGTCGGGGATTATCCGTTCACCACGCTTCGGCCGCAGCTTGGAGTCGTCCGCCACAAGGGCCGAGAGTTCGTCCTCGCCGACATCCCGGGCCTGATCGAGGGAGCGGCCGAAGGCGCGGGCATCGGCGACCGCTTCCTCGGCCATGTCGAGCGGACGAAAATGCTTCTCCATCTCGTCGATTCTGCGGGGCCCGACCCTGCGGACGCGTGGCGGACGGTTCGCGACGAAATAGCCCAATACGGAGCCGGGCTCGCCAACAAGGCCGAAATCGTAGCCCTCAGCCGCTGCGACATCGCCGATCCGAAGCATCTCAAGAAGGCAAAATCCGACCTGGAGAAGACAGGCCTTGCCCAAGTCTTCGCCATTTCCGCCGCGACGGGCGATGGAGTCGAAGCGCTTCTCGATGCAATCGTCGAACGGCTTGGGCCGGAGCATGAGCCGATCGATGCCGAAGACGGGCAGAAGAGCGACTGGTCGCCGCTGTGACAATCGCGGTCACCGGGGGGACCGGCTTTGTTGGGACCCGCTTCATCGACGCGGCCGTGGCCGCCGGCCACCACGTTCGCGCCCTCGCCCGCCGCGAACAGCAGCCAACGCCCGGGGTCGAATGGGTTCATGGATCGCTTGGAGAGAGCGATTCGCTCCGAAAGCTCGTCACCGGGACCAACTCCGTCGTCCACGTCGCCGGGGTGATAAATGCCCGCGATCCAGCGGAATTCCAGCGCGGAAATATCGACGGGACGCTGGCGATGCTGTCAGCGGCGACGGCCGGGGGGATCACCCGTTTCGTTCACGTCTCCTCGCTCGCGGCGCGCGAGCCGAATCTGTCGAAATATGGCGAGTCGAAGGCCCGGTCCGAAGAGCTGGTGCGCCGATCCGGCCTCGACTGGGTGATCGTGCGCCCTCCCGCGGTCTACGGGCCCGGCGACCGCGAGACTCTGGAGCTTTTCAAGATGGCGAAGCTCCGGTTGATGCTGCTTCCGCCGAGCGGACGGGTGTCGCTCATTCACGTCGACGATCTCGCTCGCCTTCTGCTTGCCCTCGCCGTCGATGATGGTGCTGGGAAGCATGTGGTGCTCGAGCCGGACGATGGCCGTGCGGCCGGCTGGAGCCACAAGGAGCTTGCAAATGCGATCGGCGATGCGGTCGGACGAAGGAACCTGTCGCTGTCGATGCCGCCGGCAATGCTTCGGCTGGGCGCTGCGGTGGATCAGCTCGTACGGCGGGGACGCGCCAAGTTGTCGCAGGACCGAGCCGCATACTTCAGCCACCGCGACTGGGTCGTGCAACCCGATCGGAGACCGTCGCGCGGCCTGTGGCAGCCGCAGGTCCCCACCGAGCGCGGCCTTGCCGAAACGGCGCAATGGTACGGCTCGCAAGGCTGGCTCTAGCGCGCCTGCCCGGCGCCGCATTCGCGCCCTATTGCGTTGCGAAACCGAGGGCTCGCGAATAGGGCCAATTCATGGATACGACGGACGAAACCTTCGACAAGGTGAGAGAGCTGATCGAGCCGTTCAACAAGAAGGGCGTCGAAATCACCCCCGCCACCCGGTTCCAGCAGGACCTTGAGTGGGACAGCCTGACCGTGCTCGACTTCGTCGCGAACATCGAGGACGAGTTCGACATCATCATCACCATGAACATGCAGGCGGAAATCGAGACCGTCGGCCAGCTGGTGGACGCCGTCCGCGGGCTTAGCGGGGGCTGAGTGAGCGACCTACTCTCGAAGTTCGACCCCCTGATCGAGCAGCGGGAAACCCTGCTTTCGACGGGTGTCACCGACCCCTTCAACCTGGTCATGGAGAAGGTCGAAAGCCCGACCGTCGCCATCTGCAACGGCCGCCGGACAATCCTGCTCGGCACCTACAATTACATGGGAATGACCTTCGACCCGGACGTGGTCGCTGCCGGCAAGAACGCGCTCGACGAGTTCGGCTCCGGGACGACCGGAAGCCGGGTCCTCAACGGCACTTATGCCGGCCACAAGGCGTGCGAGGACGCGCTCAAGGACTTTTACGGCATGGACCATGCCATGGTCTTCTCGACCGGTTACCAGGCCAATCTCGGGATAATCTCCACCCTCGCGGGCAAGGACGACTATATCCTCCTCGACATCGACAGCCACGCGTCGATCTACGACGGTTGCGCGCTGGGGAACGCGCAGATCGTTCCGTTCCGCCACAATGACATCGAGGCGCTGGAAAAAAGGCTGAAGCGGGTTCCGGAGGGCGCCGGCAAGCTCGTTGTCCTCGAGGGCGTCTATTCGATGCTCGGCGACGTCGCGCCGCTGAAGGAAATGGTCGCCGTCGCCAAGGCGAACGGTGCGATGGTGCTGGTCGACGAGGCGCATTCTATGGGTTTCATCGGCGAGCACGGGCGTGGGGTCGCCGAAGCGCAAGGCGTGATCGACGACGTCGATTTCATCATCGGCACCTTCTCCAAGTCGGTCGGGACGGTGGGCGGTTTTTGCGTCTCCAACCATCCCAAGTTCGAGATCATGAGGCTCGTGTGCAGGCCCTACGTCTTCACTGCGTCCCTTCCACCTTCAGTCGTCGCAACGGCCGCTACGTCGATCCGCAAGCTCATGGACGGCGCCGACAAGCGCGCGCACCTCTGGGAAAATTCGAAGCGCCTTCACGAAGGCCTCCGCCAGCTCGGCTTCACGCTTGGCACCGACCAGCCGCAATCGGCGATCATCGCCGTCATCATGCCCGATCTCGAGACGGGCGCGGCCATGTGGGAGGCGCTCCTGAAGGAGGGTCTCTACGTCAATCTGGCGCGCCCGCCTGCGACCCCCGCAGGCATGACCCTCCTTCGATGCTCGCTCTGTGCCGAGCATTCGAGCGAGCAAGTAGGCGAAATTCTTGCGATGTTCAGTGCCGCTGGGCGGGCGACCGGCTGCATCTGAAGCGGTGACTCGCCTTCCGTCGGCCGTCAGACATGTTTAGACTGACACAATGACGGCGGGCCACGACAGCGGGGAGACGGTCAGCGTCGACTTTCGGCGTACCGGAGCAGCAGCCGGTGCGCTCGTCGCAGTATTGCTCCTGCTCGGCCTGGTCTTTCTCGTTGCGATCACGAATGAGGCTCGGGACCGGGCGCTGCAGCTCGAGCGCCACGCCTACGACGTCACCCTGCTTACCCGGTCGATCGACGCCAGCCTGTCGCGGTCGGAGGCGGCGCTGGGCCGGTTCGCGCTCGACGAAAACGTCAAGACGAGCGGCGCGATCTACGCCAGCTACTGGGCGCTCGCCGGTCGCCAGATCCATCAGCTGCGGGGCCTTGCGGGCGCGAGCCCCGAACAGAAGGAGCGGCTGAACGAGCTGCAGCGCCTCTACGACGAGCTGGGCGCCAAATTCGACAATGTCGCCCGAGTCATCATGGCCAAGAAGAGCGACTATGGGATTAGCTATTATTACGCTGCGGTAGGCCCTGACGCGAAACCCGCGCTGGAACCGGCTCTTCATGCAAAGCTTCGCGAGATCGCGGACAGCGAGCGGTCGCTCCTCCAGCAGCGGATGCGGCAAACGCGCCTCTTCTCCGCCCGGGCGGACAAGTTCACGACCTATCTGAGCTGGCTCGGGGTCCTCGTCGGGATCGGGGCGATCTTCCTCGGCTTCGTCGCCGTCCAGGCGATCCGGCAATTCGCGTTCGCGAGGCGAGAGGCGGAAAGCGAGTCGGAGCGCGCGGAAGTCCTCGAAACGGCGGTCCGCGAGCGCACCCAGGAGCTTTGGGAGACAAACCAGGCGCTCAAAGCCGAGGCTGCCGAGCGCGAAGCCGCCGAAGCGCAGTTGCGCCAGGTCCAGAAGATGGAAGCCGTTGGCCAGTTGACCGGCGGAATCGCGCACGATTTCAACAATATGCTGGCCGTCGTCGTCGGTGGCGTCGATCTCGCGAGGCGGCGTCTCAACGGCCCCCGCCGAGAGGTACTGGCGCATCTCAACAACGCGATGGAGGGCGCTACTCGTGCCGCCGCGCTGACCCGCCGCCTGCTGTCCTTCGCCCGATCCGAGCCGTTGCTGCCCGAACGAGTCGAGCCGGTCGAGCTCGTCCAGGGCATGTCCGACCTGCTTGACCGCACGCTCGGCGAGCGCATCCGGGTCAAGGTCGATCTCGCACGCGAGACCTGGCCCGTCTACGTCGACCCGCACCAGCTCGAGAACGCGATCGTCAATCTCGCGGTCAATGCGCGCGACGCGATGGAAGGCGCCGGCCGCCTCAAGATCGTCAGCAGGAACGTTAAGGTTTCGGCAAACGAGGTCGGCGACATTCGGGCCGGCGAATATGTCCGGATCTCGGTCACGGACACCGGCTGCGGAATGCCGCCGGAGGTGAAGGATCGCGCCTTTGAACCTTTCTTCACGACCAAGCCGGTCGGCAAGGGCACGGGCCTGGGGCTCAGCCAGATTTTCGGCTTTGCGCATCAGTCCGGCGGCGAGGTCGGGATCGAAAGCACGGTCGGCAAGGGAACCACGGTCTCGCTATATCTGCCGCGAAGCGCCGTCGAAGCGCCGGTTCAGCTTCACCCGGCTGCAAACCGGATGAGCGAGGAGGAACGCGTTCCCGGCGCGCGCATCCTGGTCGTCGAGGACGATCCAAGGGTCCGGACCTCGACGGTCGAAGCGCTCCAGGACCTCGATTACGACCCCATCGCCTGCTCAAGCGGCGAGGAGGCCATCATGATCTTCGACCGCCAGCCTTTCGATCTCGTCATCAGCGACGTCATCATGCCGGAAATGACCGGCCCGGAACTGATCCAGGTGCTGAAGCAAAAACGGCAGGACTTCGCCGTCCTGTTCGTCACCGGCTATGTCGGCGACAGCGAGAGCCAGACGCTCGTCGGCCACGAGCTGCTCCGCAAGCCCTTCACCGTAGGCGCTTTGGCATCGGCGGTCGCGACCGCGATTGCCCAGGTCAGCGAACCGCCCCGCTCTTCAGGAGCCGCGGGAGCAAGATAAGGCCGGCGAGAAGCGGCCAGCGCCGTTGCCACGGCTTCAGCTCGATCTTCGTTCCGGCGTGCCGGTTCACCTTCCAGGCAATGTAATCGGCGCCCCCCGCGAAGGTGGCGCTCGCCTTTGCAAGCCGGAGCACCGAGAGGAACTTGCCCTTGCGCTGCATCCGCTTCCACCAGAGCGCCATGTCGCCGTTGTTTCGAATCGCGCCCAGAGCCGCCTTGCCGAAGCGTTCGTACCGGTCGCGGTCGGTGTCGACGATGAGTCCCGACCGGTCGCTTCGTTCGGAGCGCAACTCGGCACCGAATGTGAGCTGGAACGCGCGCTTCCAAAGCGCGGAGGCGGTCCTGTCGCGCGCGGCGAGAGGCAGCGTCCAGCCTAGGAGCGTCGCCGAGCATTGGCTGACAGCCTCGACGATGTCGCGGCTCGCGTCTTCGTCCGCAGCCCAGACGAGCCGTGACGGCTGGGCAAAGCGCGCGACGACCGACGTGCTTCGCGCCCGCGGTCCGCATTCGCGGTTGAAATCCGCCTCACTGAGAACGGCATATTTGGCGGCCAGGCCGTCATGCTCGAAATAGAAGACGTTGGGCGGGATCAGGCGGTTCGCGGCGGCCAGCCAGCTTTTGCCGTAGGTTTCGCGATAATCGGAAACGACCAGGTAGAAGTCGAGCATCAACCCTTCGAGCTGCTTCTGCCTGAGGCACGAACCGTAGAAGAGGACGGCCCGCGATGCCTTGCCGTGCTTCGCGGCGATGGCTGCGGCGAAGGCGCGCACGCGCGGATCGACGGGCGTGCTTAATTCCTCGGTGACGAGTTCCTTCAAGTCGGCCATCGTCGCAGCCTAAGCCGCGAGACGGACGAACGACAGGGGCTGCGCGGTCTTGAGGCGGATCGGGCTTCCGCGATCGGCGCTGAACGTCTCGCCGTCGAGGATGACGTTGGAGCTTTCGCCTTCGATCGTGATTTCGTCGACCTCGGCGAAGTGGATTCCGCGCAGCTCGCGTCCCTTGTAGCCGCCGGTCAATCCGGCGATGAGCGCCCGCAGGATCGACAAGGGCTTCTCTTCGACGGCCACAAGCTTCAACGGTCCGTGCCCCTCCCCACCGGTTTCGCCGGCCAGGAGCAGCTTTTCGAGAGTCGTCACGATCAGCAGAGTGAACCGGCCGGTCATCGATCCGGCCGTGCTCGTAGAAACCTGGAGCGGGGACGCCCTCGGCGGCAGGAAGCTCGCGCGGAGGCCGAAGATGATCCTGAACAGGAGCGCGGCGAACGTCAGCGCATGGCTGACGGCATTCGGCAGCCCCAATGGATAGATCTTGTCGCGGCAGAACAGCATCGTGTCGGCAAGCCCGGCACCGCCGAGGAACATGCCGATCACCGCGCGTTCCGATCCGTCCTTGCGCAGCGCGATCAGCTCGCGAGCGACAAGATGCTGCGTCAGGTCGCCCTGTGCGATTTCCACCAGGCGTTCCAGCGCAGCAATCGGATCGCCATGGACTCCGAGATCGAGCGCGATGAGGTTCGTCTTGCCGCTCGGGATCACGGCCATCGGCGGCGGAGACTCGCCGAACGAATTGCGGTTGTGCATCTCGGTCAGAGCGGCCTGAACCGTGCCGTCGCCCCCATTGATGACGAGCATCTTCGGGCGAACGCGGGCGATCGACTCCAGCGCATCGCCGATCTGGTCGACGTGCTCGACTTCATAATGGAAGAGGTCCGGATGATCGGCGCAATAGGCGCGAATCCGGGACAATTGCGCGAGATTCCCGGTCGATTTCGGGTTCGACAGGAGCGCTACGCGCGGACGAGGCTTCAGCATGCGGCAGGCAGGCGCGGCCAATTGCGTCGGCAATGCCGGAGCTTCGCTCGCCATGATCTGCGTTTTCGGCATGCTATTTTCGGCCAGGCCACCTAAGTTCGAGTTCGGACCAGAATGAACGCGATCGCCACTGGCCCGATTGACCATGTCTCTCCGCTTTGCGGCCAAATGATGGTGTAGGAACGACGAAAATTGCTTCGCCTGTCACTCATCGACCGGTATCTGGCGCGAGCGATCGCGGTGCCGCTGTTCGGGACATTGATCCTGGCAGCGATGCTTCTCGTGCTCGACAAGATGCTTCGGCTGTTCGATTTCGTGGTCAACACGGGCGGCCCGGTCAGCGTCGTGTGGAGAATGCTCGCCAACCTCCTGCCTGAATATTTCTCCCTCGGGATCCCGATCGGGCTTTTGCTCGGAATCCTGCTCGCATTCCGCAAGCTCGCGCTCTCGTCGGAGCTCGATGCCTTGCGGGGAATCGGTGTCGGCTACGGGCGGCTGCTCAAGGTGCCGTACATCTACGCAGCCGTGCTCATGATCCTCAACGTCCTTATCGTCGGCTACATCGAGCCGTTCGCCCACTATCGCTACGAAGGACTTCGGTTCGACCTGAGGTCGGGCGCGCTCGGCGCTTCAATCAAGGTCGGCGAGTTCAACCGGCTCGGCAAGCGGCTGACCCTGCGAGTCGATGAAAGCGAGGAGCACGGCACGAGGCTGCACGGCATATTCGTCCAGGTGGACGATCCGTCCGGCCAGAGCGTGGCCGCGACCGCAGAGGCTGGGCATTTTCTCTCGACCGACGACCCGCAGGTCATCCTGTTCCGGTTGCAGAAGGGCCGGCTGATCCAGCAATCGCCGAAATATTCGCCGCGAACGCTCACCTTCAACAGCTACGATCTACCCATCCCGGTTCCGGCGATCGACCAGTTCAGGGCCCGGGGCGGTACGGATTTCGACGAGCTCTTTTTCAACGAGCTGTACCGGCTCGGGTATGGAGGCGGAGCGGCGACCCGGCAGCAGCAGCTGGGGGCGCAGTCGCACTTCAACTACCGGATCGTCGAAATCCTGATGATGGCGATGCTTCCCATGCTCGCCGTCGCGCTCGCCGTGCCGCCGAAGCGAAGCTCGTCGGCGCTCGGAATCTTCGTCGGGATCGTGATGGTCGTCGCCTATCACAAGATAAACCAATACGGCCTGTTCGCCGGGGCGCAGGGCCGGATGAATCCGATCCTGGCGATGTGGCTGCCGTTTGCCATGCTCGCGGCGCTGATCGGGTGGATGTACCACGTCATCTCCGATCACCCCGGGGGCCAGCCGATCGGAGCGCTCGAATGGGCGGCGGCAAGGGCCGTGCGGCGGGTGCGCTCGATGCTGCCGAGGACCCGCGCGGCATGATCAATTTCGACTTCTTCCCGTCGCGCCAGCTCGCGCTCTACACGGCGCGACTCTACCTGACGCGCAGCCTGGCGGTACTGCTCGGGCTCGTGCTCGTGCTGATGGCGCTCGACCTGCTTGGTGAATCGGGCAAGATCCTCGCCGTGCCCGGCAACGGCGATGCCGAGCTGTGGCGCTATGTCGGCCTCAGAATTCCGCTCCTCGTATCGCGCTTCCTGCCCTTTTCGGTGCTTCTCGGCACCCTAATCGTCTTCGTCGGGCTCAACCAGAACAGCGAAGTGGTGGCGATGAAGGCAGCGGGGATTTCCGCGCACCAGCTTCTCGCGCCGCTGATCGTCGCCAGTCTCGGCGTCGCCGTCGCCGCCTTCTTCTTCAACGAGACGGTCGTGGTCCACTCGGCCCGAGTCGTGAACGCATGGACGGACAACGACTACAAGCCGATCCCGCCCGAGAGCGGAATCATCAGCAATGTCTGGATCAACCGCGGCGGCGACCTGATCCGCGCGCGGCAGGTCGCGGGCAGGGGCGCGAAGTTCCACGCCGACGGCGTGACCATCTACGACCGCGAACACGGCGCGCTTCGACGGATCGTCGATATAGAACATGCGAAGCCGCAGGAATCGACTTGGCGGCTCCAGAACGTCCGCATCTACGATTCGACGATGAACATCATCCGCAAGGTGCCGCTGATGGAGGGTTTGAAGGGGCTCACGCCCGATCAGCTGAGGCTGGCGAAGGTCGATCCCGACGAGACGAGCTTCTTCTCGCTGCGCGGGAAGATCGACGAGATGGAGGCGGCCGGGAAGCCCACGACCCAGGCGCGCGCCGGTCTGTGGCACAAGATATCGGGCCCGCTGTCGATCGTACTGATGCCGCTGCTTGCGGCCGTCGCCGCTTTCGGCCTGGCCCGGTCGGGGCAGGTGCTTCTCCGGGCGACGACCGGGATGGCGCTGGGCTTCGCCTATTTCGTCGCCGACAATTTCAGCCTGGCGATGGGCAATGTCGGCGCCTACCCGCCTCTGATCGCCGCCTGGGCTCCTTTGCTGCTGTTTCTCCTGGTCGGCGAAACCGTCCTCATCCAGAGCGAGGAGTAGCTAGGCTTCGTCCTCCCGGGCGGCCGACAGGAGCGCGGCCCGAAGCTCGTCGGCCTCCTCCTGAGACAGTTTCTGCCCGCTCGCGTTGCTGAGATAGAAGACGTCGACCGCGCGCTCGCCATAGGTCGCGACATGGGCCGAATGAAGCTGTTGCCCGCACTCATGAATGGCGCGGGCAAGGCGCGCGAGAAGCCCGGGCCGGTCAAGCGCGTTCACCTCCACGACCGTGGTTCGGCTGGACGCTCGCTCGGGGATCGCGACCGAGGGAGCGACGTAAAACGCCTCGACCCGGCCGCTGCCTGAGCTGCCGGCCGGGATTTGCGGCGGTTTTTCGCTGGCCAATGCTGCCGTCACCGACTTGACGAGCCGAGTCCGAAGCCTCTTGTCCGAATAGGGCCGCCCGCGCGCATCCTGGACCAGCAGGTTGTCCAGCGCCATTCCGTCGCGGGTGGTGTGGACTCGCGCGTCGATGATGCTCGCCCCGGCCGAGGCCAGCCCTGAGCAGATGCGGAAGAACAGCCCCTCCCGATCGGGCGCGAAGACGCTCACCCGTGTCGCTCCACGCTCCGGCTCGTCCTCGGCGACGATGCTTGTCCTCGGATCCCCGATCTGCGCTTCGGCGGCCGCGACCTGCCGCGCGTTGGCCAGCTGGACATCCATTGGTTCCGCCAGCCAATAGCTGTCGGACAGCCGGCGCGCATAAGCCCTGGCGATCCTCGCCTTCCAGCCGAGATGTTCCGCCATCTCGTCCTGCCGCTGGGCGACGATCTCGGTGCGCCCGCGCTGCTTATGGCCGAGCCTAAGCTTTTCCTCGGCGGCGTCGAACAAGGTCCGCAAGAGGAGGCGCTTCCATTCGTTCCAGACGCCGGGGCCGACCGCCCGGATGTCGACGACGGTGAGGATGAGGAGCAGCCGGAGCCGTTCCGGGCTGCGAACCTGGCGGACGAAGTCGTCGATCGTCTTGGGGTCGGCAAGGTCGCGCTTGAACGCGGTCGACGACAGCAAGAGGTGATAGCGAACGAGCCAGGCGACGGTCTCGGTTTCCGCTTCGTCGAGGCCGAGCCTGGGGCACAGTTCCATCGCGGCCTGCTCGCCGAGGATGCTATGGTCGCCGCCGCGCCCCTTGGCGATATCATGGAGGAGCACTGCTACGTAGAGCACGCGCCGCGACGCGATCTGCTCGAACAAAGCGGTGGACAGCGGGTGGTCATCGGCAAGCTCACCGCGTTCGATTGCCGCCAGAAGGCCGATCGCCCGGATCGCATGCTCGTCGACCGTATAGTGGTGGTACATGTCGAACTGCATCTGCGCGACGACGCGGCCGAAGTCGGGGATGAACCGGCCGAACACGCCAGCCTCATTCATCCAGCGCAGAACGACGTCGGGCCGGTGGACGTTGGTCAGCACGTCCATGAACATGGCGTTTGCCCGCGGGTCCTTGCGCGCCCGAGCCTTGATGAGCCTGGCATCGCGGGTCGCCGCGCGCATCGCCGTCGGATGGATTTCGAGCCGCTCACGGCTGGCGAGCGCGAACAGCTCGAGCAGCCGGATGGGATCGGCGGCGAAGAAATCGTCGGACGGGATCGACAGCCGGCCCCGATCGAGCACGAAGCCGTTGAGCGCCTTGGGCCGCCGCCGGATCGTGGGGAGCGCGAAGCGAAGGCCCTTGCGGGCCATTTTCTCGTCGAGTTGCGCGAGGAACACGCCAGTGACGTCGCCGACCGTCTTCGCGTTGAGGAAGTAGAAGTGCATGAACCGCTCGACGGCAGACTTTCCCGGCCGGTCGGCGTAGCGCATGCGCTTGGCGATCGCCTTCTGGTATTGGAAGCTGAGCCGCTCTTCGGCACGTCCCGCCTCGACGTGGAGGTGGCATCGAACCGCCCAGAAGAACCGCTCCGCCCTTTCGAAAAGCGCGAATTCCTCGGCGGTCAGCAACCCGACGGAGACCAGCTCGGCCGGCTGGCGCACATCGTAGATATACTTTCCGATCCAGTAGAGCGTCTGGAGGTCGCGGAGCCCGCCCTTGCCGTCCTTGACGTTAGGCTCGACCACGTAGCGGCTGTCACCCATCTTCACGTGCCGCTCGTCGCGCTCGGCAAGCTTGGCGGCGACGAACTCGGCGCCCGATCCCGAGACGATTTTCGAACGGAAGCGGCGCCACGCCTCCTCGAAAATATCCTCGCTTCCCCATAACAGCCGGGACTCGAGAAAAGCCGTCCGGACCGTCATGTCCTTCCTGGCGAGCTTCACCAGCTCGTCGATCGAGCGAACCGAATGCCCGACTTTCAGCTGCATGTCCCACAGCAGGTACAGCACGGATTCGACCGTCTTGCCGATCTCATCCGAGGGCTTAGCGGCGGTCAGGAACATGAGGTCGAGGTCGCTGAAGGGCGCCATCTCACCGCGCCCCGTCCCGCCCAAACCGACGATCGCGAGCGCCGGAGCGCTGTCGCCGGTCACGAATTCATAAGCCAGCCGGACGATCTGAACGTGCAGATAGGCCGTCGACCGGGCCGCGGTCCGACCTCGGTCGGGGTTGGAGCGCAGCCTCTTCGCAATCTCCTTGCGTCCGCCTTCGAGCGCTTCCGAAAGAACCTCGGCGGCTTTGGCGCTGTCGGTGCCGTAAAGCCGGTCTCCGAGCTTGCGCGGGTCGATGATCGCGCGGCGATCCGGGATCGGATCGAAGGGGGCGTTCACCTGCCGCTCCGCTCGGCCCAAATATGCTTGAGACGGTACAGAGCCTCCAGCGCTTCGCGCGGAGTGAGGGCGTCCGGGTCAATTGCTACGATCGCTTCGGAGAGCGGATCGGCCGGCTGATCGGGGTCGGGCGCACTTGCAAACAGTGGCAGATCATCGAGACCCGCAGCGATCCCGCCCGTGGCATCCCGCCCAGCTTCGAGCTTCGCAAGCACGGCCTTCGCTCTTGCAACCACCGCGGGCGGCAAGCCCGCGAGCTTCGCGACCGCGATCCCGTAGCTCCGGTCGGCCGCGCCCTCGGCCACTTCGTGCAGAAGAACGAGATCGCCCTTCCACTCGCGCGCGCGGACATGATGGAGCGACAAGGCGTCGAGGCGCCCGGCGAGCCGGGTCAGCTCGTGATAATGGGTGGCGAACAAAGTACGGCATTTCGCCTGGTCGAGCATCGCTTCGACCACGGCCCAGGCGATCGCCAGGCCATCGTAGGTCGAGGTGCCGCGCCCGATCTCATCGAGGATGACGAGGCTCCGCCGAGTCGCCTGGGCGAGAATCGCGGCGGTCTCGACCATCTCCACCATGAAGGTCGAACGGCCCCGAGCAAGGTTGTCCGACGCTCCGACCCGGCTGAACAGCCGGTCGACAAGGCCTACCTTCGCCCGCGCCGCCGGCACGAAGCATCCCGCCTGGGCGAGCACCGCGATGAGCGCCGCCTGCCGAAGGAACGTCGACTTGCCGCCCATGTTCGGGCCGGTGATCAGCCACAGCCGGTCGTCCCGGCCGAGGCTGAGGTCATTGGCGACGAACCGGTCGCCGCTGTGCCTGAGAGCAGTCTCGACTACGGGATGGCGGCCTGCTTCGATTTCGAGGCAAGCCTCGTCGGTCACCTGGGGAAGCGCCCAGCCGCCTTCCGCTGCCCGCTGCGCATTGGCCGCACCGACATCGATTCGAGCCAGGCTTTCAGCAGCCGCAAGAATCTTCGCCGACTGACCAACCGCCAGCGCCGTCAGCTCGTCGAGATGCTTCGCCTCCAGCGCTAGCGCATGAGCCCCGGCTTCAACCACGCGCGCCGCTTCCTCATGAAGCTCGGGGGAATTGAATCGGACGACTCCGGCGAGCGTCTGGCGATGGGCGAAGCCGCTATCCGGCGCCATCAGCTTGTCGGCATGCTTGGCCGCGACCTCGATATGATAGCCGAGCACCGCATTGTGCCGGATCTTCAACGACGGGATTCCAGTCGACTCGCGGTACCGGCTTTCAAGCGCGGCAATGGCGCGGCGCCCGTCGCTCGACGCCGCCCGAAGCGAGTCGAGCGCCTCGTCGAACCCTCCCGCGATATAGCCGCCCTTGCCCGAATCGAGCGGCGGTGATTCGATGAGCGCTTCGCTGAGCCGGTCCACGAGGGCGGCGTGGCCGCCGAGGCTGGGCAGCAGATGATCCAGGAGCGGCGGGTGTTCGACCTCGCCTTCGACATCATTCAGCAGCGCACGCGCGTCCGCCAGCCCGTCCCGAAGCTGCGCGAGATCGCGCGGGCCGCCGCGCCCGGCCGTGAGCCTCGCCAGCGCACGGGCGATATCGGGAATCGCCTTGATCGCCGAGCGGGTCCGTTCGCGCCGGAGCTGGTCGTCGTGGAACCAGCCGACCAGCGCCAGCCGTCGCTCGATCTCCGCCTTGTTCGTCAGCGGCGCGGATACATCCGATGCGAGCAGCCGCCGACCGCCGGCGGAAACGCAGCGGTCGATCTCGGCCAGCAGGCTGCCCGCCACGCCGCCCTGGGTGGACCGGGTCAGCTCGAGGCTTTCCCGAGTCGCCATATCGATTTGCATGTACGCCGACCGGGCGACTCGTCGCGGCGCATCGAGAAGCACGCCCGCCCCCTTCTGGGTAGCGTCAAGGTAAGCGAGCAGCCCGCCTGTCGCGGCAAGCTCTGCCCGTGTTGGCGCGCCAATGCCGTCCAGAGTCGCCAGCCCGAACCTCTGCTTGAGCGCTCGTTCCCCGGCGATGCTGTCGAACCCGCCCTGCCCTGCCCGGGTCTTCGCTCCTGGCACTGGCGCGTCGGCAATGACCTCCGACGGCGACAGCCGCGCAAGCTCGGACGTCAGCTCGCCCGTCCCGCAGGTGATCAATTCGAACCGGCCGGTCGAGATGTCAGCTGCGGCGATCGCCCAATCCTCGCCCGCCCGACCGACTGCAGCCAGCCAGTTGGCCGCGCCGGATTCGAGCAAGGTTTCCTCGGTCAGTGTCCCCGGCGTCACCAGCCGGATGATCGCGCGGTCGACCAGCGCCTTGCTGCCCCTCGCCTTGCGCGCTTCGGCGGGGCTCTCCGTCTGCTCGGCGATCGCAACGCGGAAGCCGCCCTTGATCAGCCGAGCGAGATAGGATTCCGCCGAATGAACCGGCACTCCGCACATCGGGATCGGCTCGCCGGCGTCTTCACCGCGCTTCGTCAAAGCGATGTCGAGGCAGGCCGACGCCGCCTTCGCATCGTCGAAGAAGAGCTCGAAGAAGTCGCCCATCCGGTAGAACAGCAGAGCGTCGCCCGCCTCTTCCTTGAGGCGCCGGTACTGCGCCATCATCGGCGTCGGGGCGTCGGCTCGGGCCATCGTTCACGGGTAGCGGGATTCTGCCGGTGCGTCATTCCCGCACGCGAGGGCTATGCACCGGTTTTTGCGCATGCGGCGAATTGGACTAAGGCGCAAATCCAATGAGCGAAAGCAACATCAAGTTCACCGAAAAGGAAGCGCTCGACTTCCACTCTGAGGGGCGGCCCGGAAAGATCGAGATCGTCGCCTCGAAGCCGATGGCGACCCAGCGCGACCTCAGCCTTGCCTATTCCCCCGGAGTCGCCGTCCCGGTCCGGGCTATCGCGGCCAACCCGACGTGCGCCTACGATTACACCGCCAAGGGCAACCTGGTCGCCGTCATCTCCAACGGGACCGCGATCCTGGGGCTCGGCAATCTCGGCGCGCTCGCCGCCAAGCCGGTGATGGAAGGCAAGGCGGTGCTGTTCAAGCGCTTCGCCGACGTCGACTCGATCGACATCGAGGTCGCGACCGACGACTGCGACAGGTTCATCGACGCGGTCGCCCTGCTCGAGCCCAGCTTCGGCGGCATCAACCTCGAGGACATCGCCGCGCCCGACTGCTTCGTGATCGAGCAGACGCTCCGCGAGCGGATGAACATCCCGGTTTTCCACGACGATCAGCACGGCACCGCGATCATCACCGCCGCAGGCCTCATCAACGCCTGCCTGCTCACCGACCGCAAGCTGGGGGACGTCAAGGTCGTGGTGAACGGCGCCGGAGCAGCCGCGATCGCCTGCACCGAGCTGGTCAAGGCGATGGGTGTCAAGGGTGGCAATGTGATCATGTGCGACCGCAAGGGCGTCATTCACAAGGGCCGCACCGACCTCGATCAGTGGAAGTCCGCGCATGCGGCCGAGACCGATGCCCGGACGCTTGCCGATGCGCTCGTGGGCGCGGACGTCTTCCTCGGCCTGTCGGCGGCCAACGTCGTTTCGAAGGACATGGTGAAGACGATGGCGAAGCAGCCGATCATCTTCGCGATGGCCAATCCGGATCCCGAGATCTCGCCGCCGGACGCGAAGGAAGCCCGGCCCGATGCGATCATCGCGACTGGCCGCTCCGACTTCCCCAACCAGGTCAACAACGTCCTCGGCTTCCCGTTCATCTTCCGCGGCGCGCTCGACGTTCGGGCGACCGCGATCAACGAGGAGATGAAGATCGCCGCCGCCGAGGCGCTGGCGCAGCTCGCTCGCGAGCCGGTACCCGAAGAGGTGGCGGCGGCCTATGGCGGGCGCAGCCAAAGCTTCGGGCGCGATTACATCATCCCGGCGCCGTTCGATCCGAGGCTGATGGAAGTCGTCGCCTCCGCGGTGGCGGAGGCTGCGATCCGGAGCGGCGCGGCCCAGAGGCAGATCGAGAATTTCGATGCGTACCGCCAGGAGCTTCGGGCGCGCCTCAACCCGACGGTCTCCGTCCTCAGCCTCGCCTATGAAGCGGCCAAGTCGAAGCCGAAGCGAGTCCTGTTCGCCGAGGGCGAGGAGCCGAACGTGCTCAGCGCGGCGATCGCCTTCCGCGAAGCCGGCTACGGGACTCCCGTCCTCGTGGGGCGCGAGGACGTCTACGACAAGCTGCGCGAAATGGGCGTCGACGATGCTGACAGTTACGAGGTGCTCAACAGCCGCAATTCGCCGCTCGTCGGCCGGGCCGTCGATTATATCTACCGCAAGCACCAGCGGCACGGATTGCTCCTGCGCGAAGTCGAGCGGCTCGTGAATCAGGACCGCAACTATTTCGCCGCCGCGATGCTCGCTCTTGGCGAGGCCGACGCGATGATCACGGGCACAACGCGTCCGTTCAGCCAGTCGCTTCGCCAGGTTCGCCAGGTGATCGAGGATGAAAAGGACGCGGTCCCGTTCGGAATCAACGTCATCGTCTCGGGCAACCGGACGGTGCTCATTGCCGACACCGCGGTGACCGAGCGCCCGGACGCGCGGCAACTCGCGGCAATCGCCCTCAGATCGGCTGGCTTCGCCCGCCGGATGGGGCTCGAGCCGAGGATCGCTTTCGTCAGCTACACCACGTTCGGCAACCCGCCCGGCACCCATATCGACGAGCTCCGGGGCGCGGTGAAGCTTCTCGACGAGCTTTCGACAGACTTCGAATATGAAGGCGAGATGGGGCCCGACGTCGCCCTGAATTTCGAGATGCAGAGGCGCTTTTATCCGTTCAGCCGCCTCACCGGCCCGGCGAACGTCCTCGTGATGCCGGGGCTGCAATCGGCCAACCTCGCCTCCAAGCTGCTCAAGAACCTGGGCGGCGAGACCGTGCTCGGCCCATTCATCGTCGGGCTGGAGCTGCCGGTACAGATCGCGCCGATGACCGCCTCGGCGTCCGACCTGGTTACTCTCGCCGTGCTCGCGGCGGGAAGCGCCCGCGAAAGGCGCAAGAGAGCCTAGATACGCTCGACCGTGCTGACCGGGTCCGCCTCCCTCAATGCGGCGATGATTGTGTGAAGGTGCGCCAGGTCGTGGACCTCTATGTCCAGGTGGAAGGTCTGGAAGCTCCCGTCGCGATGGACCAGGTGAAGGTTGACGATATTGGCGTGCTTCGCGCCGAGGATCCCGGCCATCGGGCCGAGCGCGCCGGGCACATCGCGAAGGATGACGGACAGGCGAGCCGCTCCGCCCGAGCCCTCGCCCCACGCGAGGTCGAGCCAATCCGCGTCGATCCCGCTGGCAAGCGTGTCGCAGCCGATGACGTGCACCTCGATCTCCTCGTCCTCGCGGCGAAGGCCGACGATCCGGTCGCCGGGGATCGGGTGGCAGCATTGGGCGAGATGATAGGCGACGCCGGGGGTCAGCCCCTTGATCGAGATGGCTGTCCGCTGCGCCGGCGGGCGGGGCGCGACGTCGGCGCCGGCTGAGCCGGGCATCAGGGCTTCCATCACTTCTTCGTCGGTAACCCGCTTGCGCGCGATCGCGACCATCAGCGCGTCGGAATCCTCCATCGACAACTTCTTAAGCGCGCGCTTCAGCGCATCGTCTCCGAGCTCGGCGGGAAGCCGCTCGATGATGTCGTCGTAGATCTTGCGGCCAAGCTCTATCGTCTCGTCGCGCTCCTTGTGGCGGACGAAGCGGCGGACCCCGGCCCGCGCTTTGCCGGTGGCGACGAAGCGGAGCCACGAAGGCTGCGGATGCTGCGCCTCGGAAGCGAGGATTTCGACCTGGTCGCCATTGTCGAGCATCGTCCTCAGCGGCACGACGCGGCCGTTGACCTTGGCGCCCACCGTCCGGTCGCCGAGGTCCGTGTGGACGGCATAAGCGAAGTCGACCGGAGTGGCGCCCTTGGGCAGCTGGATCAGCTCCCCCTTCGGGGTGAAGGCGAAGATCCGGTCCTGGTACATCGCCATCCGGGTGTGCTCGAGAAGCTCTTCCGGGCTCTCCGCATGCTCGAGGATTTCGACCAGCTCGTCGACCCAGGGGATCTTCAGGTCGGCCTTGGGCTTGCCTTCCTTGTAGGCCCAGTGCGCGGCCAGTCCGCGCTCGGCCTGCTCATGCATGGCCAGGGTTCGGATCTGGATCTCGATCCGCATCTGCGAATCGTGGATCACCGACGTGTGGAGCGAGCGGTATCCGTTCCGCTTGGGGGTGGAGATGTAATCCTTGTAGCGGCCCGGAACCATCGGCCAGCGCTGGTGGATCAACCCGAGAGCGCGGTAGCAATCCTCGGGCGTGCCGACGATGACCCGAAAGGCCATCACATCGGACAACTGCTCGAAGCTGATGTGCCGCTCGGCCATCTTCCGCCAGATCGAAAAAGGGTGCTTCTCGCGGCCCGTGACCTCGGCCTCGAGGCCGTTGTCCGCCAGGTGGAGCTGCAATCCCAGGCCGATTCGGCTGACGAGGTCGCCGCCCTGCTCGTGAAGCTGCTTCAGGCGCTTGGTGATCGAGGCGTATGCATCCGGTTCCAGCTCGCGGAACGCCAGCGTCTGCATCTCGGTCATCATCTCGTACATGCCGATTCGCTCGGCGAGGGGCGCGTAGATATCCATCGTCTCGCGCGCGATCCGCCGGCGCTTCTCCTCCGAGGGGACGTGGTGGAGCGTGCGCATGTTGTGCAGCCGGTCGGCGAGCTTCACGAGCAGCACGCGAATATCGTCGGACAGTGCGAGAAGGAACTTGCGGAGGTTCTCGGCCGCTCGCTCGTTCTCCGATTGCGCCTCGATCTTGCTGAGCTTGGTCACTCCGTCAACCAGCCGCGCGACGTCCTTGCCGAAGAGCCTCTCGACTTCTTCAGGGGTGGCGACCGTATCCTCGATCGTGTCGTGAAGGATGGCGGTGGCGATCGTTTGGTCGTCCATCTTCAGGTCGGTGAGAATTCCCGCGACCTCGATCGGATGGCTGAAATAGGGATCGCCGGAGGCGCGCTTTTGCGCTCCGTGCGCCTTCATCGAGAAGACGTAGGCGCGATTGATCAGGCCTTCGTCCGCGTCCGGATCGTAGGCCCTGACCTTCTCGACCAGTTCATACTGTCTCAGCACCGTGCCTAGATGGGGGGAGGCGGAGCCTTTGTGCAAGAAAGAACATCGGGAGCGAGCAGGCGTGGTTGCCTGCCGCTCCCGATTTGAACTGCGCTCGAGGGCATGGAGCGCAGCTTTAAGCGGCTCGCTAGCGTGCGGTAGCGACCGCCTGGGGGGTGGACGCTCGGGCCGAGGCATTGCAGCGCTCAAGCTCGTCGGCGGCAATGTCGCGTCCGTCGACCGTGAAAGCGTCGATTCGGCCGGCCTTCTTGGCAAGGCCCTGGCACAGCACGAGCGGCCGGCTGGTCTTCGTCGAGCCGACGCAGTCCTGCTCGCCGCAGGTCCAAAGCAAATCGGAAACGGCGATTCGGCTGGCCTGTGGCGGTGCTGCGAGCTTTGCGGAGTAGGTCGCTGCTGCAGCAGGAGCGGCGAGCATCGCAACGGCGGCGAGGGTCAGTGCGGAGCGGAGCATGCTTGTCCCCAAAGTTAGTTGTGATATGAAACGGAATAACTCTCAAAGTTGCAATTTGCAACTGTTCTTTTTTCGATCTTTGTGCTTTTCTCCAGGCTCAGGGAGAGGAAGCTTGACCGCTGACGCCAAGTCGGGTGCGGACATCGATGCGTTCAGGGAAGCGGCGCTTAGCTGCCCGATTCCGGCTGCCGTCGAGCTGATCGGCGAGAAATGGGCGTTCCTCATCCTCCGCGGCGCCTTCAACGGTCTCGTCCATTTTGAGGAGTTCCAGGCGGGGCTTGGAATCGCCCGCAACATCCTCTCCGATCGGCTCGGCAAGCTCGTCGCCGGCGGGATCCTCGAACGCTCGCCCGATCCATCGGACCGCCGCAAGGTAATCTATTCCCTGACGATGAAGGGCGAGGCGCTCCTGCCGGTCGTTCTCGCGATCCGGCAGTGGGGCGAGGACTGGGGCTACGGCGAGCTGGACATCATCCTCGCCGATTCGAAGAACCGGCGTCCGGTCAGGCGAATCCGGGTCGAGGCCGAGGACGGCCGCGAGCTGTCGCTCGGCGACATGACCTGGGTCTGCCGCGACGAAATCAAGGGAAAGGCCGACAAAGCGGCCTGATTCCATCCCTTACAGGGACGGAGAAGCTACTCGTAGTCCCCGCCGCTCGGTGTCGGACGCGGGGGAGCGGCCGCGGTCAGGCGAAGCGCTTCCGCGGACGCGCTGAGGCTCGCGAGCTCATCCGTCTCGTCCTCTTCGTCGATCCGTACCTTCTGGAGGTTGGTGACGATCGCTTCCTGCAGGTCCTTCGGCTTCAGGGTCTCCTCGGCAATCTCGCGGAGCGCGACGACGGGATTCTTGTCGCGGTCGCGGTCGATCGTGAGGTCGGCACCGCCCGAAATCTGGCGCGCGCGCTGGGCCGCAAGCAGGACGAGGTCGAACCGGTTCGGGATCTTGTCTACGCAATCTTCGACAGTAACGCGCGCCATTCATCGCTCCGTGCGGCCATTCCGAAAGGAATATGGGATTTCGGGAAGGCGGCGGCAATAGCTTGCGGCAGCCCGAAAAGTCAATGGAAGCATCGCGTGCAGGCAATCCGCGGGATTGCCGAGGCACGGTGCTCGAGCGCGCCGGCACTGGCAGTCCTTGCCGCGCCGCCCGGCGAAGGGCACACCTCCATTGATGGCCGACCAACCCGACATGCCAGGACGAGAGCCGATCCGCGCGGAGGTCGCCGGCAATCGCCTGGAGCTGATCGAGACGGGAGCAGAGCGGCTCCGAACCCTCCTCGAACTGATCGGAGGAGCGGAGAAGAGCCTTCGCCTGCTCATGTACATGTTCGATCCGGACCGGGTCGGCCAGGCGGTCCGCGACGCGCTGATCGCCGCGGCGCGCCGCGGAGTCCAGGTGAAGCTGCTGATCGACGGCTTCGGATCGTCGGCGACGCCGCAGTTCTTCACCGAGCTTGACGAGGCCGGCGGCGATTATTGCGTCTTCAACGCCGTCTACGGCCGCCGCTACCTTCTTCGCAATCACCAGAAGCTCGTCGTTGTGGACGACGCAATCGCCATCGTCGGCGGCGCGAACATCGACGAGACATACATGAGCGACACCGGCCCCGAACATTGGCGCGACCTGTGGCTGCGTATCGAAGGCCCGGAAGCCGCGGTCGGGGGGCGCTATTTCGATGCGATCTTCCGCTGGTCCACGCGGAAGAAGGCCAAGCTCCGCTCGCTGCGCCGAATGGTCGGCGAGCACAGCGAGTGGCGCGGATTGATCCAGTGGAAGTTCAGCGGCCCCTTGAGCATGCGCAACAGCTGGTGGCGAAGTATCGGCCGGGACATCCGCCAGGGCCACGAGCTGGACATGATCTTCGCCTATTTCGCACCACCGGGCGCCATGCTTCGGCGGATCGGCCGGCTTGGACGGCGGGGCCGGGCGCGGATCGTCACCGCGTCGAAGTCCGACAACAACACTACGATCGCCGCGGCCCGGCACAGCTACAGCCGGCTGCTTCGCCGCCGGGTGGAACTCTATGAATATGAACCCGCCAAGCTCCACACGAAGGTCGCGATCGTGGACGACGTCGTTCACCTGGGCTCGTCCAACTTCGACTATCGGAGCTTTTACCTCAACCTCGAGGTGATGGTCCGGATCCACGATGCCGAATTCGCTGCAGCGATGCGCCGCTACTTCGAGCGCGAGCTCAAGGACTGCAAGTGGATCACTCCCCAAGTTCACAAGCGGCGTGCCAGCCCGTGGCGGCGCGTCAAGTGGGCGATCTCCCACTTCCTCGTCAACGTTGCGGATTACACGGTCACCCGCCGCCTCAACCTCGGCGGCTGAATAAGGGGCAAGTCGCCTAGTCGATGTGCGCCCAGAACAGGGTCGCGGGCGGGACGTTGATCCATTCGAAGCCGCGGTCGATCCGGTCGAAATAGGGTTTCAGGAAGGACAGCACCTTCGGGCTGAACTGATAAACCAGGAAGGCGCCGCCCGGCCGGATGACGTTGGCGGTGGCTTCGGCGATGTCGTCTCCGATTCCGGGCGGGAGTGTGGAGAAGGGAAGACCGGAGATCACATAGTCCGCTGCGTCGAAGCCGCGATCGGCGACGATCTTCTCGACGTCCGCCGCCGAACCCGTCACCGCCACCAGCCGCGGATCGTCGATCGAGCGGCGCAGGAACTTGATGAAGTCGGAGTTTGTGTCGATCGCGATCAGGGTCGCGTCCTTGCCGAGCTTCTCGAGGATCGGACGGGTGAAGGTACCGACACCCGGGCCATATTCGACGAACAGCTTCGTGTTCTTCCAATCCACCGGCTTCAGCATCCGTTCGATGAGCACCCGGCTCGACGGAATCACCGAGCCTACCATGACCGGGTGCTTCAGGAAGCCGCGCAGAAACTGCCAGTGTGGGCTGGCCGACCGGCGCACCGCGCGCCTGACGAGGCGACGCGGGCCTTTGAGGGTTCTGGCGGTCGAGGTCGGCATGGAATCTCCGTTTGAAGGCGCGTTGCGTTGGCAAAAGCTACGCTTGTTGGCAAGGTTCCTTAGACGCTCTGGCGTTGCCTTGCGCCGAACGAGGACGGGGCATTGTCGAACACTCCTATTCGTGCCGCTTCTGCGGCTGCGAAATCGCCCCGGTCGCGCCCGGTTCCGCGCCTTTTTCTCCTCTCGAGCGAAGCATTCCGGGGAGCACGAAACCGATTCCCGTGGGCCTCACCGCGTCGCTCTTCAGAGTCTGCTGGATGCGGTCATATTCCTCGAGCATTTCCGGACTGACGGACGCGCGGGTGTCGCCGAGAGCCGTTTCGAAGTCCTCCTTGGTGACCTTGCCGGAATCGAGGCCGCGGCGAAGCGCGGTCAATCCCGCGCGGCGAACGAGGTCCTCGAGATCGGCCCCCGTGAAGCGCTCGGTTCGCTGCGCCAGGGATTCCAGGTCGACGTCGTCGGCGAGCGGCATGTGCGACGTGTGGATCGCCAGGATGCGCCGGCGGCCCGCGGTGTCCGGCGGAGCGACATAGATGAGTTCGTCGAACCGGCCCGGGCGCAGAAGCGCCGGGTCGATCAGGCTCGGCCGGTTGGTCGCTCCGATGAGCACGACATTGTTGAGCTCCTCGAGTCCGTCCATCTCGGCGAGGATCGTGTTGACGACCCGCTCGGTGACTTGAGGTTCGCCGAGGCCGCCGCCGCGGGCGGGAACCAGGCTGTCGATCTCGTCGATGAAGATGACGGTCGGCGCAACCTGCCGCGCCCGGGCGAATAGCCGTGCGATCTGCTGCTCGCTCTCGCCATACCATTTCGACAACAGATCGGACGACTTGGTGGCGATGAAATTGGCGTGACTTTCGCGCGCCGCCGCCTTGGCAAGCAATGTCTTGCCGGTCCCGGGAGCGCCGTAGAGCAGGAAACCCTTGGCCGGACGTATGCCGATGCGGCGGAACGCCTCGGGGTGCTTGAGCGGAAGCTCGATCCCTTCGCGAAGCTTCTCGATCGATTGATCGAGGCCGCCGATGTCCGACCAGCGGATCTGCGGTGCTTCGACCATCACCTCGCGCATCGCCGAAGGCTGGACGCGCTTCAGGGCATTTTCGAAATCCCGCCGTTCAACCGATAGTGCGTCGAGAATCTCGGGCGGGATCGTGTCTTCCTGCGGATTGATCCGCGGCATGATGCGGCGAACCGCCTCCATCGCCGCCTCGCGGGCGAGCGCGGCCAGGTCGGCCCCGACGAAGCCGTAGGTCCGGCGGGCGAGGTCCTGGATGTCGACGTCGGACGCCAGCGGCATTCCCCGGGTGTGGATCTCCAGGATCTCGAGCCTGCCCTGCTGGTCGGGGACCCCAACCACGATCTCGCGGTCGAACCGGCCGGGGCGCCGAAGCGCTTCGTCGAGTGCTTCGGGCCGGTTCGTCGCGGCGATAACGACGAGGTTCTGCCTCGGCTCGAGCCCATCCATCAGGCTCAGGAGCTGGGCGACCAACCGCTTCTCGGCCTCGCCGGTTACCTGGCCGCGCTTGGGCGCGATCGAGTCGATCTCGTCGATGAAGATGATCGAGGGCGCGGACGCGGCGGCTTGCTCGAACAGCTCGCGAAGCTTGCGCTCGCTCTCGCCATAGGCCGAGCCCATGATCTCCGGCCCGGCGATATGGAAGAAATGCGCGCTGCTCTCGTTGGCAACCGCGCGGGCCAGGCGAGTCTTGCCGGTTCCGGGCGGCCCATGCAGCAGCACGCCTTTCGGCGGATCGACTCCGAGACGCTGGAACAGCTCCGGATGGCGAAGGGGCAGCTCGACCATTTCCCTCAGCGCATCGATGGTCGAAAGCATGCCGCCGAGGTCGTCGTAGGTGACGTCCGCGCGCCGGTCGCCGGGCTTTCCGCCGAGGAATTCCGGAAGAAGTTCGACATCCGTCTTCGAATCGATGTGGACGACGCCCTTTGGCGAGGCGCTGACGACGACGAGGCGGACTTCCTGAAGCGCAAAGGCCGGCGCGTTCAGCATGTTGCGAACTTCGTCGGGAATGTCGGCGTTGACCCGCTGGTGGCCCGTCGTCGCGACGGTGTCGCCCTCGCACAACGGCCGCCCTGCGAAGGTGCGCTTCAGCGCCGCCGAGGAGCCTTGCAACCGGACATTGTCCTGCGCCGGAGCGAATACGACACGGGTTGCGGGCTTGGACTTGGTCTTTCGGATTTCGACCAGGTCGCCGGATCCGACGCCGGCATTGGCGCGCGAGAGGCCGTCGAGACGCACGATGTCCAGGCCCTGGTCCTCGGTGTACTGGCGAATCGCCCGAGCCGCGGTCGACCTCTTGCCGCTGATTTCGATCGTGTCGCCCTCGCTGAGGCCCAGATCTTCCATCAGCTTGGCGGGCAGGCGCGCGATTCCGCGGCCGCTGTCCCCCAGCGGCAGGTTCGCGACCTGCACGCGCCTGGTCTTCGGCCGTTCTGCCACGTCGGTGTCCGCCATCGGCTCTCCTTTAGTTCGGGAATCGCCCCGGTCCCAACCGGAAACGGCGCCGAACGTCTGCGGTTCAATTCAGCAGGTCAAATCGGGTGAATGCCCCTCCGTTGCAAATCGGCGGATCAAAACTTGATGCTTCCGGCGATCTTGCGAACCGCCGAGCGCGGAAGCAACCGGTGTCCCTGCCCCGAAAGCTTGTTGAGAGTGCCGGGAATGGCGACCGCCTTGTTCTTATCCAGCGCTTCGAGCCCGGCCCGGACGACCGGCCCCGACTCCATGAAGAACCGGTCGATCGACGCCTTTGCCTTGAATCCCGCGACCACGCCGAACTCGGTGTGCGTGGGCCCGGGACAAAGCGCCACGACCTTCACTCCAAAGCGGCGCACCTCTTCGTGAAGCGCCTCGGACAAGGAGAGGACGAAGGCCTTCGTCGCAAAATAGACGGCCATACCCGGACCCGGCTGGAAGGCCGCGGTCGAGGCGACGTTCAGGATCGCTCCGGACTTGCTCTCGACCATCGCCGGAAGGACCGCACGGCACAGTTCGGCAAGAGCGCCGCAATTGAGGTCGATCATCTGCCGAAGGCGCTTCGGATCGGCTTTGTCGAAGCGTCCGTGGAGTCCAAATCCCGCATTGTTGACCAGAAGATCGATCGACTCGCCGGCGGTCTTGACGTCGGAGACGAGTGCGTCCGCAGCGCCGTCGCGGCTGAGATCGATCTCGACCGATCGCGCATTGCCGAGCTCGGCGGCGAGATGGTCGAGTCGGTCCTTGCGCCGCGCCGCGAGGACGAGCCGGTGGCCGCGAGCCGAAAGCTGGCGCGCGAACTCCGCGCCGAGCCCAGCTGAAGCGCCGGTGACCAGCGCGACAGGCCCGGGCAATCAGGCGCCCTTTCCGACCGTCGCCTTCTCGATCTTGCCGGGATTCGCCGGCGGCTCGCCCTTGGGCAAGGCGTCGACTTGCTCCATCCCGCTCTCGACCTCTCCCCAGACCGTATATTGCCCGTCGAGGAAATGCGCGTCGTCGAAGCAGATGAAGAACTGGCTGTTGGCGCTATCCGGATCCTGCGCCCGGGCCATCGAGCAGGTTCCGCGCACGTGCGGCTCATCGGAAAATTCAGCTTCGAGGTTGGGCAGGTCCGAACCATGGAAGCCTGTCCCGGTCGGATCGCCCCCCTGCGCCATGAAACCGGGGATCACTCGGTGGAAGACGACTCCGTCGTAGAAACCCTGGTTGGCCAGAGTCGTGATTCGCTCGACGTGACCTGGCGCGAGGTCCGGCCGAAGCCTGATGACGACGTCCCCGCCGGTCGAAAGGGAAAGGGTCAGCCGGTCGTCAGCCATGTCGCGCTCCATGTCCTTTAAAGCGCGCCGGTTTAGGCGCGCGACGATGCTTGCGCCAGAGTCCGTCCGACAATAGGAGGGCGGCACGCGTCGGAAGGGGTGAGGGTCATGAGCGAGAGCGAGAAAGTCGCCGCCGCCCTCCAAGCCGAGCCGCTCGACGCGGCCCGCGCATCGGCGATCGACGACGAAGACCGCCTCCGCCCCGAATTCGTCGACCGGGTGCTCGACGCCGTCGACGCCGGCGATGACGAGACGGCCCGCAAGCTTGTCGCTCCGCTCCACCCGGCTGACGTAGCCGACCTGATCGAGCTCGCCGCTCGGGACGAGCGCGACGGGCTCGTGAAGGCGCTGGCCGGGCTCGTCGACGCCGAAGTGCTCGCCGAGATGAACGAGCACGTTCGCGAGACCCTGCTCGATGCACTCGGCCCCGACGAGGTCGCGCGGATCGCCGGTGAGCTCGAAACCGACGACGCCGTCGCGATCATCGAGGATCTGGAGGAGGACGAACAGCGCGCGGTCCTGAGCGCAATGGAGCCGGACGACCGCGCGGCGGTCGAGGAAGCGCTCACTTATCCCGAGGAATCCGCCGGCCGATTGATGCAGCGCGACCTGATCGCGGTGCCCGAGCATTGGAAGATCGGTCAGGTCATCGATTATCTGCGCTCGACTGACGAGCTGCCGACCGATTTCTGGGAAATATTCGTCGTCGGGCCGAGCCATCACCCAGTCGGCACCTGCAAGCTTTCGACGATCCTCCGGGCGCCACGGACGACCCCGGTCACGGATGTCATGCTTCGTGAGCAAACCCTGATCCCGGTCGACATGGACCAGGAAGACGTCGCCCTGAGGTTCCAGAAATATGCATTGGTCTCGGCGGCGGTGGTCGACGGCGCGGGGCGCCTCGTCGGGATGATCACGGTCGACGACGTGGTGCACATCATCCAGGAGGAAGCCAGCGAGGACGCGCTGCTCCTTTCGGGCGTCGGCGAAGGCGACATCAACGAGCCCGTCGCCGACAGCTATCGCGCCCGGGTCCGCTGGCTCATCGCCAACCTGCTCACCGCTCTTGTCGCGGCTTCGGTGATCCGTCAGTTCGAAGATCAGATCTCGCGGCTCGCGATCCTCGCGGTGCTGATGCCCATCGTCGCCGGCGTCGGCGGAAATGCCGGCACGCAAACCCTTGCGGTCACCGTCCGCGCCATCGCCACCAACCAGCTTACCGGCTCGAACCGCTGGCGAGCGGTCGGCCGGGAAATCCGCGTCGCGGTGCTGAACGGGCTGACGATCGCGGTGCTGATCGGCCTTGGCGTGTCGCTCGTGCTGTCGAACCCAGAGCTCGGTGGAGTCATCGCGGCGGCGATGCTGATCAACATCATCGTCGCCGGATTCGCGGGCGTGATTGTCCCGCTGACGCTGGAACGCTTCGGCGCCGACCCAGCCGTTGCAAGCAGCGTCTTCGTGACGATGATTACGGATTCAATGGGCTTCCTCGCCTTCCTCGGCCTCGCGACCTGGCTTGGGCTGGTGCACTGAGCGGTTGAAACCAAAGAGGCTCCCGGCCACCTAGCAAGGGTGCCGAAACTGCATCTGACGAAGGTGGCGTTGGGGTGTCGCGACGGCGACGCGCTCGCCGCGCGAATCGCTGCCCGAGCCGTGGATGGCGAGCTGCGGGTTGCCACTCGAATGCGGCCTCGGCGCGCCGAGGAGCTGATCGGCGGCAATCTCTACTGGATCGTCAAGCACCGCCTGATCGGGTATAACGAGATCCTGCGCCTCGAGGACCGCTCCGACGGCCGGATCGACATCGTCTGCTCCGGTGAGTTCGTATCGGTAACTCCGGTGCACCGGCGCGCACACCAAGGCTGGCGCTACCTCGCCGACGAGGACGCGCCAAGCGGCCGGGACGACGGAACCGGCCTCGCCGATTTGCCGCCCCGGCTCTACGGCCGTCTGGCCGCGCTTGCTTTGGTCTGAAGCCCGATCGTCCCTTAAAGAAGAATGATGAGAAGGATGATCAGGAGGACGAGACCGCCAATACCGATATACATGATTTCACTCCCGTTTTTCTGTTGTCGGGGATTCAACGATCAGGCGGCTTTTGGGTTGCCTTGAAGCGCGCCGATGTCCGCTTGTCGACACTCCGCACCGGCCCTATTGCGAGGAAAATCAGCTGCAGGAGGCTCGCATGACGAATTTGACGGTTTCTCAGGCGATCGACGCAAAGGTCGCCGCCCGGGCGATGCTCAGCCATCCCTTCTATCAGGCGTGGACCGAAGGCCGCCTGCCGCTCGACACGCTCCGCGCCTACGCGCGGCAATATTTCCACCACGTCGAGGCGTTTCCGAGGGCCGTGAGCGCCGTCCACAGCAGCTGTCCGGACCGCGAAGGCCGGCGGATGCTTGCCGAGAACCTTGCGGAAGAAGAGGGAATCGAGGCCGGAAAGCAGGATCACGCAACGCTTTGGCTGATGTTCGCCTGCGGTCTTGGCGAAGACGAAGCCTCGGTCCGGACACAGCAGCTCAATCCGCAAACGCGCGCCCTCATCACGACCTTCCAGCGCCTCTCCCGGCAGTCCTATGCCGCCGGCCTCGGAGCGCTCTATGCGTACGAATCGCAATTCCCCGGAGTCGCGACGGCGAAGATCGAAGGACTGGTCGAGCGCTACGGGGTCACTGACGAGGAGACGCTTCGCTTCTTCCAGGTCCATGCCGCCGCGGACGTCGATCACAGCTCGGTTTGCCGGACCCTGCTCGACCGCCTGCCGGCCGAGGACAAGGCGGAAGCAATCGCCGCGGGCGAGGAGCTCGCCGGCGCCCTGTGGAACTTCCTGTCGGGTGTGGAGGCGACCGCCCCGGTGAACTAACGGCAGCCGCTGACGACGGCGGAGCCAGACGCCCGGATCGTGCACGAAGGCGCACCGCCGAGTTCGACGGTTGCGGTGCCCTGCGTATCGACTTTTGCGGTGTTGGTCGCGGTCAGCCTCACGATCGCAGCGCCTTCGGCCCCCACCGTCGCATCCTTGACGGTCAGCGCGGACGCATCGAGCGAGGCCGTCCCGCGGACGATCGCCGTCGCTACGGCTGCGGTTCCGCCGAGCACCGCCGATCCTGTGCCGGTCAGGCCGACTCGAAGAGTGTCCACCGACAGCCGCCCGATCGCGACCGAGCCGGCGCCTTGGAGCGAAAGGTCGAAGGCTTGCGCTTTCGCGGCATCGATTGCGAGCGCTCCGGAGCCGTTCACCCACACCGCCGTCAGGTCGTGCGTTCCGACGGCGATATCGATCGGTCCCGGACTTTGGCCCGGATAGCCGCCCCAGCTGGACGGATTCTTGCGAATAACCAGCGTCCGACCCTGGACCTCCACCGAAATTCCATCCAGCCCGGCCAAGGCGCCGCTGGCCTTCGCGAACGGTGCGACGTTCGTCGTGAGGCGCACGCGGTACGGGCCGTCGAGCCGAACCCGGTCGAACCCGGTGACGGTGAAGCTGCGCTCGGCTGCATTGGCCGACGAGGCGATTACGAGAGCCGAACAGGCGGCGGCGAGGAGGCGAAGGTTCATGGCTTCACCTTCGCCCCTCATGGTTAAGAGCGACTTAAAGCCGCTGGCCGCTAGGAACAGTTCACGTCGCCCGAGCCCATCTTGGAGATGCTGCACTTGGCGCCGCCGGTAAGCGTCACGTCGCCGGAGCCCATGATGCTGACGTCCGCAGTACCGGTTGCCTGGCCGCGGATGCTGCCCGATCCGGCGATCGAGGCCGACGCCGTTTGCGTCTGGATCCCCGACGCGTCGATCCCGCCAGATCCGGCGATATCATAGTCTGCGATCTGGGCGCGGCCCGAATGCGCTCGAACGTCGCCCGATCCGCCGATCGAAAGCTTCAGCGACTGGACGTCGAGGGCGCCGACATTGAGATCGCCGGAGCCGGCGACGGAGCCGTTGAACCGGTCGCCCTTCACCTTGTCGACGGTGATTCCGCCCGAGCCGGCGATTTCGGCGCCGGCAAGCGACGGAACGGTTACGGCCAGCTTGGCACTGCCGTGGATGCTGTCCCAGTGGAAGAAGCCGTGATGTTCCTGCGTGTGGATCAGAAGCTTGTCGCCCTTCACCTCGACGACCAGGCGCTCGAGGAGCTTTTCCGGTCCGCTCGCCGAGACGGACGGTGCAGCACCGGTGCGCACATCGACGTCGTAGGGGCCTGCGACCTCGATATGATCGAAGGATCCGACCTGGTAGCTGCGCTGGATCAGCGGTCCGCCGTCCTGCGCGCGGGACTGGCCGCACCCGGCCGAAGCGGTCGCCGCCGCCACGATTCCAACCAAAAATGCCTTGCGCATTCGCTCTGCCTCCACATGTGTATTGTATGGCCCATACAGCGCTACACGTGTAGCGGCAAGCGGAATTTGGCATCTGAATGAAAAAGGGCGCCGCCTTCCGGCAGCGCCCTTCGAAGCTCTATAAAGGCTTACGCCACAGAAGTCGCCTGGCGAACGCCCCGGACGTTCTAGCCTAGCGAGGCAGCTCTACGGAGCGCCACCACCGGCGCTCCTAAGCAACCTCTTCTTTCGGCTTGTGATGGATCACGGCCGCCTTGTTGAGGATCTCGAGGATCTTGGCGATAGCGCCCTTCTCGTCGGTCTGCTCCATCGCGCCGAGCTCGCGGGCCAGGCGTGACGAGGCGGCTTCGAAAATCTGCCGCTCGGAATAGCTCTGCTCCGGAGCGTCGTCCGGGCGGAACAGGTCGCGGACCACTTCGGCGATCGAGGTCAGGTCGCCCGAATTGATCTTCGCTTCATATTCCTGGGCGCGGCGCGACCACATGGTCCGCTTGACCTTCGGCTTGCCCTTAAGCGTGTCGAGCGCGTCCTTCATCGTCTTGTCCGACGACAGCTTGCGCATGCCAACCGAGTCGGCCTTGTTGACCGGCACGCGGAGAGTCATCTTCTCCTTCTCGAAACGAAGGACGTAAAGATCGAGACGAGTACCGGCGATCTCCGTGCTCTGCAGTTCAACGACGCGGCCGACACCGTGCTTGGGGTAGACAACATAATCGCCAACGTCGAAGCTCAAAGCCTTGGCAGCCATTCGAATACCTTCCTGTCTATCGACGAAGAGAGCCGACACGTCGCGCGTCGTCCCCCAAAACGACACCTGCCCCTTGGAACAACGGGTCGTGGCTCTCCGCCTAATGTAGGTTCCTGCTAATTTGGGCCACCGCGGAATCGCGGCGGCTCTGGAACGATTTTATATCACAACCGGGTCTAAATTGCGAGTCTCAGCTGCGGCTGAGCAATCAGGGCCCCTTCACTTAAGTTATGGAGGCCCAACCCTAGGAGCCGGATACCCTTCGGTACCGGGTGAAGAGCGGTCAGAAGAGCCTGCCCGGCAGCCGCGAATGCTTGCCCGTTCGGCACTGATTCGGGGAAACTTCGCGAGCGCGTGATCAGCGTGAAATCGCCGAATTTCACCTTGAGAGTCACGGTGCGACCGATGACTTCGGCACGCTCCACTCGGTCCCAGGCGTAGCCCGCGATTCGCTCCAGCTCCGCCGCGAGCGTCCCGGGGTCCGACAGGTCCTGATCGAACGTCCGCTCCGCGCTGACCGACTTGTAGGGCCGGTCGGGCTTCACCTCGCGGTCGTCGATTCCGCGGCAGATCCGATAGTACCAGCTCCCTGAGCTTCCGAACCGCGCCTCGAGCTCCGCGAGGCTCCAGGCGCAAAGGTCGGCCCCCGTCATGATCCCGAGCTCCTCCATCTTTCGAGCGGTCACCGGGCCGACGCCGTGGAATCGGGAAACAGGGAGCGAGGCGACGAAGTCCGGTCCCTGGTCGGGCCGGATGACCGTCAGCCCGTCGGGCTTGCGGTAGTCGGAAGCGAGTTTGGCGATGAACTTGCAATAGGAAACGCCCGCCGACGCGGTCAGCTTCGTCTCCTCCCGGATCCGGCGGCGGATGTCCTCGGCGATCGCGCGCGCACTGCCCAGGCCGCAGCGGTCCTCGGTCACATCGAGATAGGCCTCGTCGAGGCTGAGCGGCTCGATGAGATCGGTGTAATCCGCGAAGATCGCCCGGATCTGGTTCGACACTTCGCGATAGGCGTCGAAGCGCGGCTTCACGAACACGATGTCGGGGCATTTCCGCTTCGCGGTGACCGAGGGCATGGCAGAGCGGATTCCGAACTTGCGCGCCTCGTAGCTTGCGGCGGCCACGACCCCGCGATGCTGGCCGCCGACGGCGACCGGGAGCCCGCGAAGCTCCGGATGATCGCGCTGCTCCACGGACGCGTAAAAGGCGTCCATGTCGACATGGATGATCTTGCGGAGCGGCTGCGCCGTGGCCGGGTTCACCCGTCGCTTTTAGCCGCTGGCCACTTGCCTCACTAGGGTTTCCGGATGGCCGGGATGATCTTGTCGCCGATGACCTGCTGCCCCCAGCGGCCCCACACTCCGCCCTGCCCGTAATTGCCGCCGGTGAACGCGACGACGAGGTCCAGGTCGGGGATGACGATCATCATCTGGCCGCCGTTTCCGCCTGCGCCGTAGGTTCGATAGGTCCGGCCGCCGGACGAGAAGGAGCCGAGGTGCCAGGCGAGGCCGTCCTCGCCCTTGCCGTAATAATTGCCGAACTCGTCTTCCGTCAGGCCGGTCGTCTCGGGCGTGATCTCGGCCCATCGCTTGGTCGATTCCTTGACCCATGCCTCCGGGACGATACGCTTGCCGTTCCACACGCCGCCGTTGAGGTACATCTGCCCGATCTTCAGCAGGTCGCGCGGGCGAAGGAATGCGCCACCGCCGAGATAGCCTTCGCCTGTCGGCATCAGGTTCCAGTGCCACTTTCCGAACTGGAGCGGCTCTGCGACCTGGGTTCGGAACAATTGCGGCAGCCAGGTATGAGTCGCCTGGCTGAGCGCCCCTCCCACGAGATTGATGTTGGCCGAGCAATAGGCGTAGCGAGTGCCCGGATCGTGGGCCATCGGTAGGTCGAGCGTGTATTTCCACCAGTCGGGCTGAGCCTTCTGGTTCTGCATCGTTTCCTCGTTGCCGGGCGACTTTTCGTCATTGTCGTTGCAGGCGAGCCCGGAATTGTGGGTCAGGAGATGCGCGAGCGTGATCGGGCCATTGCGCGGGTCCGGGTTCGCGAACGGCCCGTGACTTTTCATGACTTCGTAGATTCGGCTCGCCGGCGAGAGCCCGGCGGAGCGTGCCGGAGCGGTCCCAAGAAGCACGGACCCGAACGTCTTTCCTGCCGAGCGCATGTCGTGCGGCGTGTCGCGGTCGTAGCCGAAGAAATATTCCTCGAGCACGAGCTTGCCGTGATGTGCGACAAGAAGGGAGTGCATCAACTGGGGCGGACGCTCGGTCGGGTCGATCCCCGCGCGCTCGCGGACGATTTGCTGCAGCACCTTTTCGTCGATTCCGGTGTCAGCCGCTCGCGCAGTCTTCCAGCCGTCGCCGGTATCCGGCGGGCGGCGATAAACATAGGCGCTTGCGCCAGGAAGGCGCGGGAAGAAGGACGCCGCCTTTGCGGGATCGTAGCGAACCAGATCTACGGTCTGGCCTAGGTCGTCCCAGGGAATCCGGATCCGGTCGGGATCGTGCAGGAGCTGCGCGTCGTGGACGATTTCGCCGTCGTCCCACTTTATCTCGAAGCGCAGCGCGTCGTCTTTGCGGGTCACCTCGAAGCGGGACGCCCCGCCGTTGGAGTTGGTTTCCGGGTTCCGGAAAGCCCCAAGCAGCTTGCTGTCGGGCCCGCGGAAGATCGAAAGCCATATGGTGAAGCGGCGATCGAGCGGCGCGACCGTGCCGCGCCACTCGCCGGGACGAGTCGATTGAAGCTTCATCGGGGTCGCGAAGCTTTGCCCCGATCCGCCCGGGTCACGCAGGTCCTCGTTCTCGCCCGTCGGCTGCACCCAGAACCCGCTGATCGATCTGCCCGCCAACCGGCCCCGGAAGCCGTCCTTGCTTGGGAAGCTGAATTGGATCTCGCCCGCGAGCGGGACGAACTGGACTCGCTGTCCGGCAATGCTCGCCGTCCACTGTTTTCCTTGCCGGATGACGAGTTCTCCGCGGAGCTTCGGCCCGAAGCTCAAAGGATTCCCCCACAGTCCGACCAGCGGATCGGTCTGCTGTGCAGGTGCGGGGGCAGCCAGCAGGCACGCGGCGCATAGTGCAATCAACAGGCGAAAACAGATCATCCTTTGGCTCCTTCGCGGGACAGCAGCCAGTCGAGGATCGGCTGAAAGCCGCTTTCCATGTTGCGCCGCAGGCCATCCACCGCGGCGCCGAGGTCGCCTTTGCGCAGCGCGCGCATGATCCAGTCATGCTCATGGGTGGCGCGGGTCACGTTTTCATGCTCGCGCATCAGTGCGATCTCGTACCGGCGCGTTCGCCCGATGAAGTCGCGAATCAGGTCGAGGAGAAGCTGGTTGGGACAGGCGCTCACCAGCAGCAAATGCCATTCATCGTCGAGCTCGATGGCCTGATGCGGCGAGTTCGCCGAACCGATGCGCCCGTTTAGGCGTTCGAGCCGGTCGATCTGGGATTTCGGCGGAATCCCGGAAAGACGAAGCGCTTCGGGATCGAGGAGCTTCCGGATCGAATAGACCTGCTCGAAATCCTCGATGCTGAGCGGCTTCACGAACGCACCCACACGCGGCAAGCTCGTCAACGTCCCTTCGCGGATAAGGCGCGCGATGGCTTCGCGGAGGGGGGTCCGGCTGACGCAGAGCTCGCGGGCGAGATGGACTTCGTTAATCCGGCTGTCGTCGGGAATGATTCCGTCGACGATCATCTCGCGAATCCTGTCCGCAAGCTCTTCGCTGATATTCTGGCGATCCAGGGCGGCGTGCTGCATACTGTATACAGTTATACGGTTCACGCACGCGCCGCAACGGAGATTTTTCTGTCCTACAGGAGCCGGGCGAGTCTACCAGGGTTACGACTCAAGCGAAGTCGCGAATTAGCGATCGAAGGTGACAAAGTAGAGGAAGTAGAAGGACCCCGGGTTCGACCCCTCCCCTCCGGCGAAGCTTTTGCATACTTCGCATCATTCTGCTTAAGGCGCGCGCCATGAACATCCACGAATATCAGGCGAAAGAGCTGCTCGCGACCTTCGGCGTGCCGGTGCCGGCCGGCTACGCAGCGATGAGCGTCGACGAAGCGGTCGATGCCGCGAAGAAACTCCCCGGACCGCTGTGGGTCGTCAAGGCGCAGATCCACGCCGGCGGCCGCGGCAAGGGCAAGTTCAAGGAGCTTCCGGAGACCGCCAAGGGCGGCGTTCGGCTCGCGCGCTCGATCGACGAGGTCCGTGAGAATGCCGCCGAGATGCTCGGCAAGACCCTCGTCACCGTCCAGACCGGACCGCATGGCAAGCAGGTCCAGCGGCTCTACATCACGGACGGCGTCGACATCGCGAAGGAATTCTACCTCGCACTTCTCGTGGATCGCGAGAGCAGCCGAATCGCGATCGTCGCCTCGACGGAGGGCGGAATGGATATCGAGGCTGTCGCCCACGATACGCCGGAGAAGATCGCGACGATCACCATCGACCCCGCGACAGGGCTGATGCCGCACCACGGGCGTGCGGTCGCCGCGGCGCTCAGCCTGACAGGCGACCTCGCCAAGCAGGCGTCGAAAGTGCTCGCCAGCCTGTATGACGCGTTCGTCGGTACGGACGCGTCGCAGATCGAGATCAATCCGCTGGCCGTCACGGATAAAGGCGAGCTTCTCGTCCTCGACGCCAAGGTCGGATTCGACAACAATGCGGAGTTCCGCCACCCGGAGCTCGAGCAGCTTCGCGATCTTTCCGAAGAAGAGCCGATGGAGATCGAGGCGTCGAAATACGACCTCGCCTACATCAAGCTCGACGGCGACATCGGCTGCATGGTGAACGGCGCCGGCCTCGCGATGGCGACGATGGACATCATCAAGCTGAACGGCGCGTTCCCCGCCAACTTCCTCGACGTCGGCGGCGGCGCTTCGAAGGAAAAGGTCACTGCGGCGTTCAAGATCATTCTCAGCGACCCCGCAGTGAAGGGCATCCTCGTCAACATCTTCGGCGGGATCATGCGCTGCGACATCATCGCCGAGGGGATCGTCGCCGCCGCTCGCGAGATGGACATCAAGGTGCCCCTGGTCGTCCGGCTCGAAGGCACGAACGTACAGCAGGGCAAAGACATCCTTGCCTCGAGCGGCCTCGCCATCATCCCGGCCGACGATCTTGGCGATGCGGCGAGGAAGGTCGTCGCGCAGGTCAAGCAGGTCGAGCCGGCTTGAGCTATTTGCAGTCACCCCAGCGCAGGCTGGGGTCCATGCGTCCTATCGATTCCAGCTTCCGCTGGAATGACGAATTGGAGATTTGCGAATGAAACTTCTCGTTGCGGTCAAGCGCGTGATCGACTTCAATGTGAAGCCGCGGGTGAAGATGGACGGCTCCGGAGTCGATCTCGCCAACGTCAAGATGAGCATGAACCCCTTCGACGAGATCGCTGTGGAAGAAGCGATCCGGCTGAAGGAGA
Source organism: Pseudomonadota bacterium (assembly GCA_046733255.1). Lineage (GTDB taxonomy): Bacteria > Pseudomonadota > Alphaproteobacteria > Sphingomonadales > Sphingomonadaceae > Sphingomicrobium. Next base: position 11,434 of record JBKPOU010000024.1, on the reverse strand, counting down.
AGGGCGCCGCGACCGAGATCGTCGCCGTTTCAATCGGACCGGCCAAGGCGCAGGAAACGCTGCGCACTGCGCTCGCGATGGGAGCGGACCGCGCGATCCTCGTCCAGACCGATGAGGAGGTCGAGCCGCTCGGCGTCGCCAAGATCCTCGCGAATATTGCCGCCGAGGAGAAGCCGGACATGATCGTGCTCGGCAAGCAGGCCATCGACGACGACAACAACGCGACGGGCCAGATGCTGGCGGCGCTTCTTGGCTGGCCGCAGGGCACTTTCGCATCGAAGGTCGAGGCTGGCGACGGAAGGGTGAAGGTGACTCGCGAAGTCGATGGCGGGCTGGAGACGGAGGATCTCAAAATCCCTGCGGTCGTCACCACCGACCTCCGTCTGAACGAGCCGCGCTACGCCTCGCTTCCGAACATCATGAAGGCCAAGTCGAAGCCGCTGGCGACGAAAACGCCGGACGAGCTCGGCGTCGATATCTCGCGCCGCCTCGAAACCGTCAGGGTCGCCGAACCGCCAAAGCGGCAGGCAGGGATCAAGGTTGCCTCGGTTGACGAGCTGGTCGAGCGCCTGAAGGGAATGGGGATTGCGAAATGAGCGTGCTTGTCCTCGTCGAACATGACGGAAAGATCGTCCGCGACGCCACTCTCCCGACCATTACCGCCGCCGCGAAACTGGGTGACGTGCACGCGCTGGTCGCGGGATCGAACGTCGGCCCGGTCGCAGATGAAGCCGCGAAGATCGCGGGCGTCGCCAAGGTTCTCGTCGCCGATGGAGCCCATCTCGATCACGAGCTTCCAGAAGAGGTTGCTCCTGTCATTGCGAAACTGATGGACGGCCATGACGCGTTCGTCGCGCCGGCCACGACCACAGGCAAGAACATCGCGCCGCGAGTCGCGGCCCTGCTCGACGTGATGCAGGTCACCGACATCCTCTCGGTCGAGGGCGCCGAAACCTTCACCCGCCCGATCTACGCCGGCAACGCGATCGCGACCGTGAAGTCGAACGATTCGAAGAAGGTGATCACTGTCCGGACCACCGCCTTCGAAAAGGCAGCCCGCGACGGCGGAAGCGCAAGCGTAGAGAAGGTCGATGCCGGCCAGCCTGCCGGCCTCAGCACATTCGTCGGCCTCGAAGCTTCCGAGAGCGAACGGCCCGAGCTCACCAGCGCGGGAGTCATCGTTTCAGGCGGCCGAGGGTTCGGGTCGAACGAGCAGTTCCATTCGCTTCTCGAGCCCCTCGCGGACAAGCTCGGGGCAGCGGTTGGCGCAAGCCGCGCCGCCGTCGACGCCGGCTACGCGCCCAACGACTACCAGGTCGGACAGACCGGCAAGATCGTCGCTCCGCAGGTCTATATCGCGATCGGCATTTCCGGTGCGATCCAGCACCTTGCGGGGATGAAGGATTCGAAGACGATCATCGCCATCAACAAGGACGAAGAAGCGCCGATCTTCCAGGTCGCGGACATCGGCCTCGTCGGCGACCTGTTCAAGATTGTGCCCGAGCTGACCGAGAAGCTCTAGAAGCCGCTCAGGAACTCGGCGACGTTCGCGCCCAACGCGTCGACCGCATAGCCGCCTTCCATCACGATCAGCGCTTGCACGCCCAGCGAAGCGATTCGGCGCGCCATCGGCGCATAGTCGCTGGTCCTGAGCTTGAAATGGCTGATCGGGTCGTCCTCGTGGGTGTCGGCGCCGTAGCTGACGATCAGGAGGTCAGGCTCGTGGAGTTCGATCCAATCGAGAGCCTGGGTCAACGCCGGACCGTAAGCGCGCCAATCGCTGCCGCGCGGCAGCGGCAGGTTCAGGATGTTGGCGCCGCTCTCGTCGGCATGGCCCCAGAAGAACGGGTAGTCGGTCGAAGGATCCGCGTGGATCGACGCGAAGGCGACGTCGTCCCGGCCTGCGAAAATGTCCTGGGTTCCGTTTCCGTGGTGATAGTCGACATCCAGGATCGCAATTCGGCGGCGGCCGGCGGCCAGCGCTGCCTCGGCACAGATCGCGGCAGGGTTCAGGTAGGAATAGCCGCCGAGATAATCGCGGCCGGCATGATGTCCGGGTGGGCGGGTGAAGGCGAAAGCGCTGCGCTCACCGCTCAGGACTGCGGCCAATCCGGCGAGCGCCGTCTGGACGCTCCAATAACAGGCGTCCCACGTCCCCGGCCCGATCGGAGTCGACGTGTCGAAGCTATATTGTCCCAGCCGGGCGTCGATGCGCGAAAGGCGCAGCGGACGCCTGCCGACGATCGGGAAGGTATAGGGAAAAGCGTCCCCTTCGCGCCCGGCTGCCTGCCATTCGCCATGCGCGGCGCGGAGAAAATCGAGATAGTCCGCCGAATGGACTCGCAGCAGCGGCTCCATGCCAAAATCCTTCGGTCGCTCCGTCGGGCCAATCGCCGCGAGTACGGCGTCGACTCGGCCCTGGTGCTCGGCAGCGGGGTGAAGCCCGCCGTTGAAGAATTCCGCTGTTGGAGAATGCCCCCGTTGCCGTTCGTCCCAGAAACAGCGCATCACAGCATCCTCCGCGTGTCCCAGCCCCACAACGTGAGCATCACTAAGAATCCCGCAACGTAGGCGACGGGCACGAACCAACCCTCGACGATCCAGCGCCGCAGCGAGCGCCCCTCGGGAAAGTCGTTGGTGATTGCCACTCCGGCAGACGATCCGAACCAGGTCATCGACCCGCCGAAGCCGACGGCAAACGCAAGCAGCGCCCAGTCGTAGCCGCCCTGGCCGAGAGCAAGCGCGGTCAGCGGAATATTGTCGAACACCGACGAGAGCAGCCCAAGCCCGAACGAGGACTGCCAGGACGGCTCGGGCAGCGCCTTGAGCGGCATGAGCGACGCTGTCGCTACGAGCGCGCACAGGAAGATCGCGCCCTTGGCCGCGGGCTTCGCAACTTTCCAATCGGGCCTGGCGATTGCGCTGGTCAGCAGGATCGCCGCCCACAGCGCCATCCCCAGCCACGGCGCGGTCTCCTCACCTTCGAGGAGCAGGTTCGCGGCCACGTTCGTCGTTACCGCAGCGGCGAGGATGACGAGAACGATCCATATCCGCCGCCACTCAAGCGGATGGCCCGGTTCTTCGTTGGGGAGGATCGGCTGGTGGCGATGCTGAGCCCGGGCGCCAAGCGGTGCGATGATGGCAAGCGCTGGTATTGCCGCGATGTACGCCGGCAGGACCAGCACCGGCGAAACTCCGTGAAGCCACATCAAAGTCGTCGTCGTATCGCCCACGACGCTTCCCGATCCGCCGGCGTTCGACGCGGCAACGATGGCCGCGAGGAAGCCGACGCACACGCGGCCCTTGTAGACGTGCCGCGCAATCACTCCGCCAAGCACGGCGGCGGCAATATTGTCGAGGAACGCGGACATCACGAACACCGCGACGAGAAGCGCCAGGCCCCCAGTCCATCCGTCGGGCAGATGGTTCGGCAGATGGTCGGGAACGTTGCTCCGCTCGAAGTGATTCGACAGCAGCTCGAAACCAACAAGCAGGAGCAAGAGATTGGCGATCGTCACCCATTCGTGCTCGGCATGCATCAGCAATGCGCCGAAGCCCGTGCCGGTCGGAAATTTGCTAACCAGCGCCTCGTAGAGGAGGATCGCGATAAGCCCGGCGATGCTGATCGGCAGAGCGCGCTTGTGGAACAGCGCGACGCCCGCGAGCATCAGCCCGAACAAGTAGAATTCTATCGGGGCGCCGAGCAGCGCGGGTGCGGGTTGCATATCGCCCATGGCTCCCGCTTAGCGGTCGCCCCGGCGGTCCGTAACCCCGGTCTTGTCAGCAATCAGTTCGCGTGTTCGGGCTTGCCCTTGCGCTTGGTCGACGCCATTTTCTCGAGCTCTTTCTCGCTCATCGACATCATCGACTTCGACGCGCCTTTCAGCTTGCTCTTCGGCGTGTCTCCACGCTTCGCGGAGAGCGCCGCACCGGCTGCCTTCTGTTGCGACTTCGATTTGGCAGGCATCGCGTTTCTCCTTCCGACGGAAAAACGCTTGGGCAGGGCTAAGGCTTCGTCAGAAGGCGAGATTCCGGGTGATGACCCATTGATTGCCCTGCCGATGCCAGACGGTCAGGAAATGGCCGAGCGAATGCCTCGCGGTTCCGCCCTGGGACTTCACCGTCGCTGACGCGCTTCCCCATTCGTAAACGTCGTCGGGGCCAGCTGCCACTCGCCCGTCGCTGGAGGCAGCCGCCTCGAGGATCTGCGTGGTCTTGGGCCGGGATTCATACATCTGACGGATCGCCGCCTTCCCCCGGAAAGCCCGCCCGTCGGGAAGCACGAAGACGCTGTCCTCCGCATAGGGTGCGACGATGGTCGCAACGTCGCCGGTTACGATTGCCTTGCCCCAATCCTGGTTGGCGCGGTCGATAAAGGGCGCCGCCTCGAGGACCGGATTTGCAGATTGCGCGGCTGCCACGTCCGGAACCGCAAGAGCTGACGCGGCGGCTAGGATTACGAATATTCGCTTCATCACATACTCCCGGGTTTGAGCGGCCTTCCTATCGGGAACCGTAGGGGAAATCCCGCTTATTTCCCCTTGGCGGACGATTAGCGGCAACCATTCCGCCCGCGTAGGGATTTCCCCCCGGTCGATATTGGAGATTCAGGCATGAAGCTCGCTATGTACGGATCGAGCCTGCTGTTATCGTCGAGAAACAGGACGGCCGCTTATTATCGGGGAATCCTCGGCGATCTCGCCGGTCGCGGTTACGACATCACTTTCTACGAGCCGGACGCGCTCGACGGGGAGCAGCATAGCGATTTCGACCCGCCCGCCTGGGCCAAATCGCTGGTCTACCCGGCTACGGCCGAAGGGCATTCCACCGTGCTCGAGCGCGCAGCCGACGCCGAAGTCGTCATAATATCGAATGGCGGCGGAATTTTCGACGAAGTGCTGGTCGACGGAATCCTCGAGCATGCCGCCGGACACGCGCTGCGAATCTTCTGGGACGTGGATTCGGCAGTCACACTCGAAGAAATGCGCGGTGACGATCAACACCCGGTGCGGCGCAACCTTGCGTCCTTCGACATGGTCCTGACCTCTGGCGGCGGACCTCCCGTCGTTGAGCTTTATCGCGAATTCGGCGCTGCCAATTGCGTACCGGTCTACGATGCGCTCGATCCGACGATGTATCATCCGGTCGACCCGAATCCCAATTACGATGCCGACCTGTCGTTTCGAGGCAGCCGGCTTCCTTCGAATGAAGCTGGAGTGGAGCAATTCCTCGTCGCCGCGGCCCAGGCGCTTCCAGACCGGCGTTTCCTGATTGGCGGAGAAGGGTGGGAGACCAAGGCGATGCCGGCGAACGTCCGCTATGCCGGTCGCGTGCCGTCGCCCGAGTATAATGCGTTCAATTGCACCCCGCTCGCGGTGCTCAACGTCGCTTGCGAGGATTCGGCGGCTACCGGCTTCTTGCCGCCGGCGCGGGTGTTCGAAGCTACCGGCGCAGCGGCTTGCCTGATTACGGACGCGTGGGATGGAATTGAGCTGTTCCTTCAGCCCGAGACGGAGGTGCTGGTTGCGCGCGACGCGCAGGACGTCGCACAATATGTCAAAGCGCTGACGCCGGTCGTCGCGCGGGCCATCGGCGAGGCCGCATTGAGGCGAGTCCTGTTCGAGCACACCTATGCGAATCGCGGCACGCAGGTTGATGGCCTGCTGTCCCAGCGGCTCCAGGTCAGACGATCGAGTCCGTCGGCTCCGCCTTCGGCTGTGCCTGCATGATGTCGGTGATTCCCGAGCTTCGGGCAGGTGCTGCGCTCCCTCCGGCCAGGGCTCACTTTTCATTGTGGAGTGGACGCCGGGGAGTTTCCGCCGCTAGACGGGCCGCCGAAAAGGGACGGACGCAGTCGATCACGACCCAGGGAGCAATGCGTGGGAAATAAGGAAGGCCGGGTTGCACTGGTTAGCGGAGGAGCCGGATTCATCGGCTCGCACCTCTGTGACCGATTGATCGAAGAAGGTGCAAGAGTCGTTTGTCTCGACTCGTTCCTCACAGGTCGCCTGAGCAATATCGAGCATCTGGAAAACGACCCTCGCTTCGAGCTGGTCGAGCATGACGTGATCAATGATGTCCCGCCGAGGCTGCGGCGAATCCGGTTCAGCCATATCTTCCATCTCGCCTGCGCCGCTTCGCCAGCGCACTATCAGGCCAATCCCGAGCACACGATGCTCACCAACGTCATGGGCACGCGCAACATGCTTCGGCTGGCCGAGGCGACCGGCGCCCGCCTGCTGCTCAGCTCGACGAGCGAGGTTTACGGCGATCCGGAAGCGCATCCGCAGCGCGAGGATTATCTGGGCTCGGTCAGCTGCACGGGGCCGCGCGCCTGCTACGACGAAGGCAAGAGGGCAGCCGAGACGCTGGCGTTTGACTTCCGCCGAGCGGCCCGCGCCGACGTGCGGGTCGCCCGTATCTTCAACACCTACGGGCCGCGCATGCGCCCCGACGACGGCCGGGTCGTGTCGAACATCATCTGCCAAGCGCTCTCAGGCGATGACATCACCATCTACGGCGACGGGTCGCATACGCGCAGCTTCTGCTTCGTCGACGACCTGGTGAACGGCCTGATGCTTCTCATGGATTCGGAGAAAGCGGATGGCGTCCCCGTCAACCTCGGCAATCCGGACGAGATGTCGGTGAAGCACCTCGTGGAGATGGTCATGCAGATGACCCGCACGAGCTCCGAAGTGGTCACGCGTCCGATTCCGGAAGACGACCCGAAGCGCCGCAAGCCCGATATCAACCGCGCCAAGCAGTTGCTCGACTGGGAGCCCCAGGTCGGCGTGCGCGAAGGCCTGTCGAAGACGATTGCCTGGTTCGCGGAAGAGGAAGGCTCGCCGTCGCCGCTATGGCTTGGAGCCAAAGCCGCGGGGATGCGCGCTCCGCTGGTCCAGGCCGCCGAATAGGCTGACCAATTCCGGAAATGCCAACGGCCTGCTAGGGCAGCCGCCGATGAGCGACGAACTTACGCGCGAAACGCCCGAAGGCATAAAGCTGAAGGTCGTGTACGGCCCCGGCGATGCCGCCGCGATCGATAGCGGCATGCCCGGCGAAGCGCCATTCACGCGCGGGCCCTACGCGACGATGTACGTCGGGCGGCCGTGGACCATTCGCCAGTACGCGGGCTTCTCGACCGCCGAGGAATCGAACGCGTTTTATCGCCGGAACCTGAAGGCGGGGCAAAAGGGCCTTTCGGTTGCCTTCGACCTAGCGACCCACCGCGGCTACGACAGCGACAATCCGCGTGTCGCGGGCGACGTCGGAATGGCTGGGGTCGCGATCGACAGTGTCGAAGACATGAAATTGCTCTTTGACGGAATCCCGCTCGACAAGATGAGCGTGTCGATGACGATGAACGGCGCGGTGCTTCCGGTCATGGCCTTCTTCATCGTGGCCGGCGAGGAGCAGGGAGTTCCGAACGACAAGCTCACCGGCACGATCCAGAACGACATCCTGAAAGAGTTCGCGGTCCGCAACACCTACATCTACCCGCCCGAACCTTCGATGCGGATCGTCGCGGACATTATCGCTTACTGCGCGGCGGAGATGCCTAAGTTCAACAGCATCTCGATCTCCGGCTACCACATGCACGAAGCCGGTGCGACCGCGGTTCAGGAACTCGCCTACACGCTCGCCGACGGCATGGAATATGTGCGCGTGGCGAAGGCCGACGGCCTCGATATCGACGATTTCGCGCCGCGCCTGAGCTTCTTCTTCGGCATCGGAATGAACCTGTTCATGGAGGTGGCGAAGCTACGTGCGGCGCGGACCCGGTGGTACCGGATAATGACCGACCTCGGCGCGAAGAACGACAAGTCCAAGGTCCTGCGCACGCACTGCCAGACGTCGGGCGTCAGCCTGACCGAGCAGGACGCGTACAACAACATCATCCGCACCACGATCGAGGCGCTCGCGGCGGTGCTCGGCGGTACTCAGTCGCTGCACACCAACAGCTATGACGAAGCGATCGCCCTCCCGACGGATTTCAGCGCGCGCATCGCCCGCAATACGCAGCTGATCCTGGCAGAGGAAAGCGGCGTGACGGCGGTCGCCGACCCGCTGGGCGGAAGCTGGTACGTCGAGAAGCTGACCCGCGAGCTCGAGGAACGCGCCTGGGATTTGATCCAGGAAGTCGAGGCTCACGGCGGCATGACCAAGGCGGTCGCCGAGGGCCTGCCCAAGCACAGGATCGAGGAAGCGGCGGCAGCGCGGGCGGCGAAAGTAGACACGGGCGAGACGGTGATCGTCGGGGTCAATCGCTACCAGCCCGAAAGCGAGCCCGAACACGACATCCTCGAGGTCGACAATGCGCGGGTGCGCGCGGGCCAGATCGCGCGGCTGGAAAAGCTGCGTGCCCGACGCGACGAGGCCAACGTTCGGGCAGCGCTCGATGCGCTGGAACAGGGCGCTAGCGGCGACGCCAACCTGCTTGCGCTGAGCGTCGAGGCGGCGCGGGCGCGAGCGACGCTGGGCGAGATTTCCGACGCCCTCGAGCGGGCGTTCGGGCGCTATGACACGGTCCCCGAACCGGTGCGCGGAATCTATGGCAAGGCACGAGGCGATGCCCGGTGGAAGGCGGCGGAGCAGGGCACGGAATCGGTGGCTAAGCGCCTTGGCCGACGCCCTCGAATTCTTGTCGCGAAGATGGGCCAGGACGGCCACGACCGCGGCGCGAACCTGGTCTCCTCCGCCTTCACCGATCTCGGCTTCGAGGTGATCCCCGGACCCTTGTTCCAGACCCCGCGCGAGACCGCGCAGATGGCGGTCGAGAAGGACGTCGACGTGGTCGGCGCAAGCTCGCTCGCCGCGGGCCACCGCACCCTCATCCCGGAGATGATCGAGGCGCTCAAGGACATGGGCCGCGCCGACATCAAGGTCGTCGCCGGCGGCGTCATCCCGCCGCAGGATTATGCCGCGCTTCGGGCCGCGGGCGTTCAGGCGATCTTCGGCCCCGGCACCAACCTCGCCGACGCCGCCGACGAAGTGCTGCGCCTGCTCGGCCACAACCGCCCGCCGCTCGACGAGGCGGCGGAGTGAGCGCGCAATCCGGCGGCAATTTCACCGCGATCGCCGCGATGATGCTGGTAGTTGGAATGGGCATCCCGGTGACCGCGGCGCTCAATGCCGTGCTCGGCACGCATTTGCACAGCCCGGTTGCGGCCAGCGCCGTCCTGTTCGGCGTCGGCTTCGTCCTCACGGCGTTGGTGCTGGCGTTCGTCGGCCTGCCGCCATCGAGCGCATTTTCAGGCGTGCCGCTGTGGTCGCTGGCCGCGGCGCTGGGCGTCGTTTTCTATGTTTTGTCGGTGACCTGGTCGGCGCCTCGTATCGGCGTCGGTAATGCGATCTTCTTTGTGCTGCTTGGCCAGTTGATCGCAGCGGCTACGATCGATCATTTCGGCCTGTTCGGCGCGGTCAAATCCACGCTGACGATGCAGCGCGGCATCGGGCTGGCGGTCATGGCGATCGGCGTCTACCTCGCCAAGAAGCCGGTATGAGCAAACTGTTCAACAAAATCCTGATCGCCAATCGTGGGGAGATTGCGTGCCGGGTGATCCGCACGTGCCGACGCATGGGCATCAAGACGGTGGCGGTCTATTCCGATGCCGACGCGCGCGCCCCGCATGTCAAGATGGCCGACGAGAGCGTCCGGCTCGGCCCGCCGCCGGCGTCTGAATCCTACCTCAAGGCCGAGCTGATCATCGACGCCTGCAAGGCGACGGGGGCGGAGGCTGTGCACCCAGGCTACGGCTTCCTGTCGGAGCGCGAGAGCTTCGCCAAGGCGCTCGCCAAGGCCGGCATCGCCTTCATCGGCCCGCCTCCCAAGGCGATCGCGGCGATGGGCGACAAGATCGAATCCAAGAAGCTTGCGCAGAAGGCGGGCGTCAACGTCGTCCCCGGCCACCTCGACGACATCGCCACCACCAACGAAGCGGTGAAGATTGCCAAAGACATCGGTTTTCCGGTGATGATGAAGGCCTCGGCGGGCGGCGGCGGCAAGGGCATGCGTCTCGCCTGGTCGGAGAAGGACGTCCGCGAGGGCTTCGAGAGCGTGAAGCGCGAGGGGCTGAACAGCTTCGGCGACGATCGGGTCTTCATCGAGAAATTCATCGAGCAGCCGCGCCACATCGAGATCCAGGTGCTTGGCGACCAGCACGGCAACGTCCTCTACCTCGGCGAGCGCGAATGCTCTATCCAGCGCCGCCACCAGAAGGTGGTCGAGGAAGCGCCTTCGCCCTTCGTCACGCCGGAGATGCGCAAGGCGATGGGCGAGCAGGCTGTCACTCTGGCCAAGGCCGTCGGCTATTATTCGGCAGGCACGGTCGAGCTGATCGTCAACGGCGCCGACACGAGCGGCAAGAGCTTCTACTTCCTCGAGATGAACACTCGGCTGCAGGTCGAGCATCCGGTGACCGAGGAAGTAACTGGGCTGGACTTGGTCGAGCAGATGATCCGCGTCGCCGCGGGCGAGAAGCTCGCTTTTACGCAGGACGACGTGAAGCTGAACGGCTGGGCGGTCGAGACTCGCGTCTATGCCGAGGACCCGTACCGCGGATTCCTGCCGAGCACGGGGCGGTTGACGCGGTATACGAGGCCCGCACGAACTCCCCCCCTCCCGCTCGCGGGAGGGGCCGGGGGTGGGTCTGTCGAACGGCGCGACAATGGAACAAGCCCACCCCTAACCCCTCCCGCAAGCGGGAGGGGGATTGAAACCAGAGTCCGCGTCGACGACGGGGTCACCGAAGGCTCCGAGATCAGCATGTTCTACGACCCGATGGTCGCGAAGCTGATCACCTGGGGCGCAACCCGCGAGGCCGCGATCGATGCGCAGGTCGCCGCTCTGGACGCCTTCGAGCTCGACGGCATCGGCGACAATGTCGACTTCCTCTCCGCGCTGATGCAGCACCCGCGCTTTCGCGCCGGCGACCTCTCAACCGACTTCATAGCCGACGAATATCCGGAAGGATTTGCGGGCGCGCCCTCGGATTCGCAGCTCTTCTCCGATATCGCCGTGGTGGGCGGGATGATCGGCGCCATCAGCGAGGAACGCGCGGCGGGGATCGATCACCAGCTCGGCCCGCCGATGATCCCGTCGTGCGAGCGCGTCGTCACCGTCGACGGCGAGCAGCATCTGGTCCGGATCAAGCCCTACCAAGGCGGAACGCTGGCGGTGCTCGATGGCGGAGAACTGATCGACGTGATCGGCCGCTGGGTGCCCGGACAGCGTCTGTTGTCAGTGACGATCGATGGCCGCTCGGGCACCGTGAAGGTGATGAAGAGCGGCCGCGGCTGGACGCTCAACACGCACGGCGCGAGCCACAAGGTCCAGGTCCTGCCGCCGCACGTCGCCGAGCTTTCGAAGCACATGATCGAGAAGCCAGCGCCCGACCTGTCTCGGCTGCTCCTCGCGCCAATGCCGGGGCTTCTG
>JBKPOU010000023.1:0-43673 GCA_046733255.1 Pseudomonadota bacterium | reverse complement strand
TCTCTAGATAGAGGTCCGCAAGGCTGTCGCGCGTGCCCGAGGTCGGTGGCGGACCAAGGACCCGGATCTTGATCGCGGGAAGCGACGGATTGACGTCCTTCCAGGTCTGCGCGGTATTCGACCCCTTGCCGAAAGGATTGGCGGCAAGCGCTTTGTAGATATCGGCCTGGGTCAGGTTCATGGCGGGGCCGGTTTTGGCCTCGATGATGGTCAGTCCGTCGATCCCCACCGGGACCTCGATGACGCTCTTGACCCCGTTTTGCACGCAGCTGTCATGCTCGCTCTTCTTCATCGCGCGGGAAGCGTCCTCGATATCCGGATATCGATTGCCGACGCCCGCGCAGAAAAGCTTCATGCCTGCGCCGGTGCCCGTCGATTCGACTGTCACCGTGATACCGGGATTCGCGCGCATGAACTCTTCCGCGACCGCCTTTGTGAACGGATAAACGGTGGACGAGCCCACGATATGGATATCGCTCGACGAACCTCCGCCGCCGCCTGGTGAGTTCGATCCGCATGCCGCGAGCAAGGTCGCCAGAGGCGCTGCAACCATCAGTTTTTTCATTGCCTGTCCTTGGCCGAGAAGCAGTCATCAGCCCTCTAACAAGGGCTTCTGACAGTCTCGTGACGGTCTTGTTACGCCGCCATGACAGTCTCTCAGGCCGGGATCGGAAGAGACACGGATACGGTCGTTCCAATTCCGACTTCGCTCCTGATCCTGAGCGTGCCGCTGTGACGCTCCACGATATGCTTGACGATGGCGAGACCGAGGCCGGTACCTCCCGTGCTTCGACTGCGCGCCTCGTCGACGCGATAAAAACGCTCGGTAAGCCGCGGGATATGCTCGCGCGGGATTCCTGGACCGTGGTCAGTGACGGTCACGGTTATCAGGCCCTGGGCAGCCAAAGCCGTGATGTCGACCGGCGAGCCCGATTCATCCCAGCCATAGCGGGCGGCATTGCTGAGCAAGTTGTCGAACACTTGCAACAGCTGTCCCCGGTCGCCTTTCACCGGCGGCAGATCGGAAGGTACGTTGACGATGAACCGACATTCGCCGTTCGGGCCGACGTGGCGCGCATTTTCGACCGATCCGCGAACGATTTCTTCGACGCCAACGAGGTCGTCCGGCTCGACGAAGCGGTCAGCCTGGATCCGTGAGAGGCTCATCAGGTCCTCGATTATGCGAAGCATTCGCCTCGCCTCGTCGCGAATTGTGTGGGCGAACTTCTCCCGGACAGCCGGCGGTAGGTCGGGATCGTCGGTGAGGGTCTCCGCGTAGCCGATGACAGTCGCGAGCGGTGTGCGCAGCTCGTGGCTGGCGTTGGCGACGAAATCGACCCGCATCTTTTCCGCCGAAACCGCCGCCGCACGATCGATCATGCGCACGAAGGACGCGCCGTGACCCAGGTCTCGAACCACGAGCCGCCACGGGCGATCGACTTCACCAATGCCCGTCAGCTCGACCTCGCCCGGACGGCCCGTGAGTATATTCCCGAGAGCATCGGGATGCCGGATCACAAGCCGAACGTCGCGACCCTCGATCCCGTCACCGAGCACGCTTTTTGCGCTGCCGTTCGCGAAACTGACGGTCAGCCCCTCGACGATCAGCGCGGGCTCGTCGAGTGCATCGACTAGAGCACGCATTTCCAGACTTTCAGTCGGCATGGCGCGCTTTCTAGCCGATTGGAATGTGTGCGCGCCACGGACGAAGACACGACGCCCCCTCGCCATCGTGACGAGGGGGCCGCCTTTCGGATCGAAGGGGAGGGAGGACCGAAAGGCGAGATCGCGCTCCGGGTTTTAGAAATCGACTTGCGCACGCATCGTGAAAACGTCGCTGTCGAAGTCGCGTCCGTCGACTGGAGTGATCGTGTCGAACGGAAACATTCCAAGTTCCGCAGCGGCCGGATTCGGTGAGGTCGAGACGCTGACGCGCGGACCGCCCGTTACCTTGAGGTGCGAATATTGCGCCATCAAGCGGATGTAATCGATTGGGTTCCAAATAATGCTTGCCTGGTAAGCTGTCTGCTTGCCGCCATTCACGTAGAATGGCGCAGCGAGCAACGTCGAGCCGCCGCCCACGCGATCGGAGAGATCGAGATGATCGAGGCGCGCGTTCAGCTGAATCGCGCCCCAGCCGCCCTCATTGAAGGGCCTGAGCACCTTAACCCGGCCGAAGCTCCCGCCCTTGTAGGCGCGGGTTTCCCCGGTCAGGAAGAAACCGACCTCGGCATAGCCGCCCCAGAAGCCGGGATTGCCGTTGAGCGCAGCTCCGACTGGTGTCGTGTTGGTGCCGAGGTCGCCGAGAACCGAGTCGAGTTCAGCCTGGTCGTACGTGCCGCGCACCCAGACTTTCTGTGCCTCTGCCGCAAAATGGAACTGTTTCATGATGGCGGCGAGCTCGAGGCCGACAATATCGTCGCCCTTCGAGGGTATATTGCCCGTGCTGATGAAACGCTCGCCCGTGATCTGCGTCATTGGCCGCGCCTGGTAGTTTTTGCCTTGGGCTTCCTTCTTATTCACACGGTGTTGGAAGTTCGCTCCGAAGTGCAGTCGGGTCGTTCCGAGCGTTGGTGAGAAGACGCCGCGCGCTCCGAACATCCAACCAGTGCGGTTGAAGTCGTTGCCGTTCATCTCCTCACTGAAAATGCCGGCTTGAGCGACCCACTTGTCGGCCGTCTTGTCGTTTGCGAGGAGGGCTGCGCCGATACGACGGTTGTGGCTGAACGCATCCGTGATTCCCGCGCGCTCCATGAATGACGTGTATTTGGAGCTGGTCATCGTCTCGAGACTTGAGAATGGATAGAAATAGCCGACTTGCGCTGTAATCGGCGAGTTCTTGAAGTCGTACGCCAGCAGCACGTCTTCAAAGTCGACCTGTGCCTGCGCGAAGTTGAACTCGGCACTGTACCGAAATCCGCCCGGCAGCGTCCCGTCTGCTCCGATCGTCAACCGGCGCGCCCGGGTGTTCCAGCCGAGATTGTTATAGTTGAGGCCTGCGGACGTGGCCTGCGTTCCGTTCTGGTTGATCCCGAGGATTTGGCCCCGAAGTTCATCGCCGTTCGGAAAACCCACATAGCCGGCGTCGTACTGAAGCAGGCCCTTCGGCTTGAAGCTCCACCCGGCATCCTTGTCCTCGAATTGTGGCCCACCCTTCCACGCCGGCGTCGCCTTGACCATCGACGACTTTACTTGCTCGATCGACGCCTGGAGGGCCTCGACCTGAGCCTGAAGCAGTTCGATCTTGGCCTGAGCGTCGTCGACCGCCTGCGCGTTTGCGATCGCCGCATCGGCGGTCGCATCGGACGGATCAGGCTGCGTCGGCGTCGGCTGTTCCTGCTGCTGCGCATCCTGCGCGTACGCCGGCACTCCGATCCAGAAACTGCCCCCCGCGAGAAGCGCGGCAAAAAACTTGGATTTCATCTAACTCTTCTCCTTGCCCCGATCGCGAGCCTCGGCGAACGTGCCGCCGCGGCCGCGCCTCCAATGTCGACTACGCCGGCTTCGCTGCTACTTGAGACTTGCGAGGTTGAGCGCCTGAAGTGCCCGCGCGAGCTGCTGGCTGCGTGCGCGAGTGCCGTTCGGCGCTGAGATCAAGCCGGAACGGCGAAGGTAGCCGTTCGGCCCGAACGCGCTCTCCTTCGTAAATTCGGCCGCATAGGCGCGAACCGCCGGGATGGCGTTCGCGTGCGCGTTCTTGATGTAGATGTAGAGCGGACGGGCGCCGGGATATTTGAACGTGCTGATCGTGTCGTACGTCGGATTGACGCCGTTGATCGGAATGCCCCGCAACTTGTCCTGGTTTTCCTCAAGATATGAGAAACCGAAAATACCGATCGTTCCAGCATTCGACTCGATCTTCTGGACGATCAGATTGTCGTTCTCGCCGGCCTCGACGTAGCCGCCGTCCTCACGAACGCCCGTGCAAGTTGCCTTGAACTTGGTTTCGTTGGATTTCTTGAGGGCTGCCATCGCTGCATTGGCTTCGCACGGCGGCGTCATGATCAGCTCGCCCAGCGCGTCGCGCGTGCCCGACGTTGGCGGCGGCCCGTAGATCCGGATCGGCACGTTGGGGAGGCTCGCGTTGATGTCGTGCCACGTCTTGGCGCGGTTCGGCTTGCCGAACGGGGTCTTGGCGATTGCCATATAGATTTCGCGCTGAGTGAGGCTGCGGAACGGGCTTGCCTTCGCAGTCGCGAAGCTGATGCCATCGATGCCGACCTGGATCTCCGTGATCTGGCTCACGCCGTTCTGCTGGCACAGCTTGGCTTCGGAGGCCTTCATCCGGCGGGAAGCGTTCTCGACGTCGGGAAAGCGTTCGCCGACACCGCCGCAGAAGAGCTTCATGCCCGCGCCGGTGCCAGTCGACTCGATGATTGGAGTTCCGAGTCGCGGATTGGCACGTGCTATGCGCTCCGCGACGACCTTGGCGAACGGATAAACGGTCGACGAACCCACCGCGCGCATCTGAGTGCGAGCGTCAGCGGCTGCCGGAATGGAAATTGCGGCGACGAGTGTTGCGAAAGCTGCTTTGCGCTTGGTCATTTAGGTCCCCTTGGGAAGCGTATCTTTGCTCCCGGCGACTCAGCGTTTAATCAGCCACTGCTACGAGCGAGTGACGCGTGGGTTACGGATCAATGACTCGGCTGCGGGGCCGACCCGCGCTGCAAGGGCCTCGGACTTGAGCAATCACTCCTGCTGAATCCAGCGCCCTTAACGAAAGATAACCCTTCGTCCTTGGCCGACGGGTCCATTCTGACGTAAGTTGCCGCTGACTCGGGCATTGAGCCGGGGCATTGTGAGAGTTGAAAGGAAAAGCTCGGGTGCCGAATCCCGCGCTCGGGGACTCAGGTCCCGCGGACATCGAGCCAGAAGTTGCGGATCGCGTGGCGAAGCTGACGGACGGGCAGCTCGACTGCCTGCGCCTTGTCGCGCAGCACATGTCGTCGAAGGAAATTGCGGCCGAGCTCGGAATCTCGCCGCACACGGTCGACCAGCGAATCCGCCAATCGCTCCACACGCTCGAAGTGCCGCGCCGCTCTCAAGCCGCGCGCATCGTCTCGCAAGTCGCGGAGCCATATCAACGATTGATACATCAATCGCCGTACATTGAGCCCAGCTCCCCGGCGGGCAACGAAAGCGCCGCGGTCAGCAATCAGATTCGGCACGCTGGTCGCGCAGGGGAGGCCTGGGGAAGTGCGGGCTTTCATACCGAGCAGAAGAACGGATTTTCCTGGTCTTCCCTGCAATTGCCGTTCGCCACGAGGAGCCACCCCCGGAATGAGATGAGTGTCGGCCTTCGGCTGCTCTGGATCGTCCTAATTGCGACCGGGGCTGCCTTTTCCGCCGGCATGTATCTCGCCGGCCTGGAAAGCCTCGCAAGGCTGCTGAAGAGCTAGTCGAACCGGCCCAATCGAATCCGACAATTCACTTCGAGGCGACGCGCCCCGGAGAAGGAGCAGTCATGCGCAAGCAAATGATCGAAAATGCCGCCTATGAGGTCGCGACCCAGGTGCGCACAGTCGAAGAGACGATCGACACCGCGCTCAACGAGATCGCCGAGCTTCAGGCCCGGATCATGCACGTCAATGCGATCGCCGGCGTGGGTTATGGAGTCATCCATCCGACGCTCGAGAAGCTGGCGTCCGCCGTGAGCGGCCTCGTCGAGACTCGCGGAGCGATCGTCGAGTGTCATGAGCGGCTCGCGGATGCGAAGGGAAAGGTTCCCGGGCTCCGTACGGTAAGCTGGGGCGACGGCCAGGAATGCCCGCCGGTCAGCGCCACGGCCGAGCTTCGAATCGTTGCCTGAACGACTTTGACCGGGCCGCAGCAATGTGGTCCGGTCGAGTAAGCGATGATCCCCCACTACATCATATTCTGGGCAATCCTGCTCCTGATCTGCGGCTTTGCCTGGTGGCGCGGCCGCAAGGATGAGCGCATCGCGGCGACGGCGTGTCTCCTTGCGACGATCGTCACTGTCGTCGTCATTCCGCCGGTTGCTGAGCGATACAGCAAGCCGGACCTGGTGCTGCTCGGGATCGACGTCGCGATGCTCCTTGCCTTTACGTTCGTCGCGCTCACGTCCCGGCGCTTCTGGCCGATTTGGGTCGCCGGCCTTCAGCTGACCACGACGATGTCGCACGTCATGAAGGCGATCGATCCGCACCTCATCCCGCGAGCCTATGCCGCGGCATCGATCTTCTGGAGCTATCCGATCCTCCTGCTGATCCTCGTCGGGACGTGGCGCACGAGGCGGAAGGTGGCGGAAGGACTTCTATAACCAGGGCTTGCGTCGAGTGATGGTCGCCAGCATGAGCGGCGGCCATGGCCCGCAAGCGCTCCCACCATCAGCACGGCACTCCCGGCCGGCCGCGATTCTGGGGCCGTCACGCCGTCGCGGCAGCGCTCGACAATCCGCGCAGGACAATCGTGAAGGCGTGGGCAACGCGCGACGCCGCCGAGTTCATGCAATTCCCGAAGCAGGTTCCGGTAACGCTCGCCGACGTAGCCGATCTCGGCAGGCTGGTCCCCAGCGACGCTCCGCACCAGGGAGTCGTCATCGAGGTCGAGCCGCTCGAAGACGCCTGGCTCGACGATTTGCTGGCCGACTCACCCGAGACCGCGGTGCTGCTGGTGCTCGACCAGGTCACCGACCCGCACAATGTCGGCGCGATCCTCCGATCGGCCGCCGCCTTCGGTGCGATCGGGATCGTGACGCAAGACCGGCACTCGCCGCCGGAGAGCGGTGCGCTCGCCAAGGCAGCGTCAGGCACTCTGGAGGCGGTGCCGTGGGTCCGGACGGTGAACCTCGCGCGAGCGCTCGGCGACATTGCCGATGCCGGGTTTTGGCGAATCGGCCTTGCCGGGGACGCGGGAATGGACCTGAAGGAAGCACTGGGACCCAAGCGGGTCGCCATCGTTCTGGGCGCCGAAGGGCCTGGCCTCAGGCCCAACACCCGCGAGCATTGTGACGCTTTGGCCAGGCTTCCGATCACGAGCACCGTCGAGAGCCTCAACGTCTCGAACGCGGCTGCGGTCGCCCTTTATGCGGCCACCGCCGGCTGATGGTCAGGACCCCCGACACGATCAGGGCCGCCGTCGAGGCGCTTGCCGCTCGCGAGAAGGCGTTCGCCAAAGTCGTCGACAAGCACGGAATTCCCGAACCGCGCCGAAGCGATCCGGGCGCCCACACCTTGCTTCGCACCATCGTCGGGCAACAGGTAAGCGTCGCCGCGGCCCGGTCGATGTGGTCGAAGCTGGAGGCAGGCTACGGCTCGCCGCCCGATCTGGGGGCGATCCTGAAGGCGACCGACGAGGAGCTTCGGGTCGCGGGGATTTCGCGCCAGAAGGCCGGTTATTCGAGAAGCCTCGCCGAGCTCGTGCTGTCCGGCGAGCTGGACCTGGCAGCGCTTCCAGCAGACGATGAGGACGCGATCGCCCACCTCGTGAAGATCAAGGGCATCGGCCGATGGTCCGCCGAAATCTACCTTCTCTTCGCGGAGGGGCGGCCGGACGTCTGGCCCGCCGGCGACCTCGCGGTGCAGGTGGAGATCGGCCGACTCCTCGGCCTCGCGGAGAAGCCGTCGGAAAAGCATCTTCGCGAAATCGCCGAACGATGGCGGCCCTATCGCGGGGCAGCGGCCATCCTCGCCTGGCACAGCTACAACTCGACCGTGTTGTAGTCCGGCTTACTTGCGCAGCTGGAGCTCGTGCGCGCGCGCTTCGAGGTTCCGGAACACGCGCGGGCCGAGGTCGAGGCGGAACGGAGCGAGCTTGTCCCCGCTCGTCTTCTTGCCGACCAGATAGCTCGCGGACGTCTGCCCTTTTCCTCCGCTCCAGCCGTAGAGCGCATTGAACGCGATCATCGGCACGAACAGGGTCCGGCCCTCCATCTCGATCGGCTTGACCTGGTCGCGGGCGAGGAAGACCGCGGTGTTGACCGTGATCCGTTTGAACGGCGGAATGACGGGAATCTTGTCGCCCTTCGCCACCGGGTTCTGGAAGAAGAGGCGGATCTGCTGGTCCTGCATCGGCCCGGCATTGAACAAGCTTGCCTCGAGGTGGATGTCGCGCGCCGGGACGCTGCCCGAGTTGAGTACGGACACTTCGAAGGCGACCGCGGCCTTGGCATCGTCCACCACGCCGCGCTGGGGAGTGAATTCAATTTCGAGCCAGGGACGCAGGCTCGATGAAACGATTCCCGTCGGCTCGGCCTTCGGCTGCACAGGCGCCGGGCGAACCGCAGTCTGGGGAACGGCTTCCGGCGCTTCGAAAGCGCTCGAATGGCCGGCGGCCGCATAGCTCGTGCGCGGGCGCTGGCGAAGGAAGAACCATGCGGCCGCTCCGGCGAGAACCAGCGCGGCGATAATCCACGGGAGCATCGCGACTGTGCCGGACGATGTCACTGCTGCAGGAGGCGGTGGCAAGGCCGGGTCCTGCTGTGGAAGTGAATCGGCGGCGCCGCTGGTTGTAGTCCCGGTGCCTGATGAAGCGAAAAGATCGGTAGTGACCGGATTCGCGGTGGCCTGAGTCGACTCGCGCTGTTGAGTCGGCTCGCGGGCCGCCGGCCTGGTGTTCGCCATTCTGTCCGCGCTCGAAGCGGCGGCCGATTCGGTCTGCGCAGGCGCCTGCCGGCTCGGCTGCTGCTGAGTCGCCGGCGGGCTCTGGACTGGAGCAGGTTCCTCCGACAAGCGAGTCACGGTGCCGTTGAGCGAAAAGTTTTGCAGCTGCGGCGGCCCGACGACCTCGTTCTGCGGAGGCGTGGCAGAGACCTGATTTTCCTGGGCGAGCGCAGGCGCGCCCGCGCCGAGCAGGCAAACCGAGACAGCGACAGCGATCCGCAAGGGCGAGTTCATGATCCCGAAGCGATGGATGGAGCGCGCTTTTTACTCGCGCGGTGTGGCTCCATGCCGCCGCGCGAGCGCGACTTCAAGCACAGCTTACATTAACGGGCGTCGACCAGCACCAGCTCGGAGTCCTCGTCGGCCTCGATCGTCACACTGGGCTCGCCCGTGATCGCGATCCCGTCGCGCGAGTTCGCGGCCTTGCCGTTCACCCGCACCTTGCCGCTGGCGACGAGATAGACGTGCCGACCGGGATCGGTTTCGTAGGCAACGCTTTCGCCGGATTTCACCGTGGCGCCGAGAACCCGGGCATCAGCATTGATCGTTAGCGCGCCGTCGTCCGAATCACCGCTTGCGAGAAGCTGGAACGATCCCTGGCGGCTTTCCTTCGGAAAGGGCATCGCGCCCCACGCCGGCTGAGCCGACGCGCGATCGGTTTCGACCCAGATCTGGAACAGCGTGGTGTCCTCGTCCTCCAGATTATATTCGGCATGGACGACCCCGGTGCCAGCGCTCATCACCTGGACATCTCCAGCCGCGGTCCGCCCCTTGTTGCCCATAGAATCCTGGTGCGTGATCGCCCCGGTCCGGACGTAGGTGATGATTTCCATGTCGCGGTGCGGGTGCGGCGGAAAGCCGCTCTTCCCGGCGATCCTGTCGTCGTTCCAGACGCGAATGCGGCCCCAACCCATCCGGTCCGGGTCGTGATAGTCGGCGAAGGAAAAATGATGGTGGGCGTCGAGCCAGCCGTGGTCGGCGTGGCCGAGGCTATCGAAGGCGCGAATGTCGATCATGCGCCCAAGGTGGCGAAGCTCGCGGTCGCTTCAAGTGTCAGCGCTGTGACCGCGCCCACCGACCAGCGCACATTATGCTTCGACCAACGGCGGTTGCCGTCCGGCCAAAACCGTCCGAACGTGCGACCGCCTGAATTCCAGAAGGATCGACGAATGGACCGCCGCTCATTCCTTTCGACCAGCACTGCCGTGCTTTTCGTGCCGATGCTATCTTCGGCTCCGGCAAAGGCTCTCGCCTTCGCCCAAGGCGCTGCGGGCAGTGCCGATGCCGCACTCAATGCGGCCTTCGACAAGATCTTCACCCAGACCATGAAGGACAGCCCGGGGTTTGCCACGTCGCTCGGGATCGACAAGGGCGAGCTGGCCTATCTGCGCTCGACCTTTGACCCCAAGCCCTTCGACCAGTCGCGGCGCGAGAGCCTCGCCCACGACAAGGCGTCGCTCGCGATGCTCCAGGCAATCGACCCGGCAACGCTCTCGCCCGAGGGCGCTCTCAACCGCGAGATCGTCATGTACGGGCTCGAGCAGAATCTCGTCGCTTATCCCAAATTCGGCATCAGCAGCGTCCAGAACCCCTATGACATCAGCCAGCAGGACGGCGTTTATTTCGGGATTCCCGACTTCCTGAACAGCACGCACCCGGTTGAAAACGCGGCGGATGCGGAGGCCTATCTTTCGCGCCTGGCGGAGTTCGCGAAGCTCCTGGATTTCGAGACCGAGGACCAGAAGGCGATGGCCGCGCGCGGTTATCTCGCTCCGGCCTGGTCGCTCGATCTCGCGCTCGGCCAGATCGCCAAGCTGCGCAACCAGCCTGCCGCGAGCAACGGTCTGGTCACGTCCCTCGCCGGCCGCGCAAAGGAGAAGAACATTGCGGGCGACTGGGCTGCACGCGCAACGAAGATCGTCGAGGCGGAGGTGTATCCTGCGCTCGATCGCCAGGTCGCGATGATCAACCAGCTGAAGCCGACGACCCGTCCGGGCGACGGCGCCACCCGCCTTCCGGACGGCGAAGCGCTCTATGCCGCGGCGCTTGCCGAAGCGACGACCACCACCATGACTCCGGACGAGGTGCACAAGCTCGGTCTCGACCAGGTCGCGGAATACACCGGCAAGCTGGACGCGATCCTCAAGGGCGCGGGCTTCACCAAGGGCGCGGTCGGCGAACGCCTGGCCGCGCTCAACGCGTCGCCGGCGCAGCTTTACCCCGACACTGACGCGGGCCGCGCGCAGCTACTCGCGAGTCTCAACGCCAACGTGAAGCAGATGATGGGCCTGCTTCCAAAGGCATTCAAAACGCTTCCCAACCAGCCGCTCGAAATCCGGCGAGTCCCGATCGAGATCCAGGACGGCGCGCCGAACGGCTATTATAATAGCGCCACGCTCGACGGCTCGCGGCCGGCGATCTACTGGATCAACCTCAAGTCGACCCACGACTGGCCGAAATATTCGCTTCCCTCGCTGACCTACCACGAGGGCGTTCCGGGCCATCACCTTCAAATCAGCCTGGCGCAGACGTCGAAGGAAATTCCGATGCTGCGCAAGATCAGCTTCTACAACAGCTATCTGGAGGGCTGGGCGCTCTACGCCGAACAGCTGTCCGACGAGATCGGTGGGTACAGCGGGATCGAGAAGGCCGGCTACCTCCAGTCATTCTTGTTCCGCGCGTCGCGTCTTGTCGTCGACACGGGCCTGAACGCCAAGGGATGGAGCCGGGAGAAAGCCGTTGAGAGCATGGCTTCGACCACGGGCTTCCCTCGCCCGCGGGTGCAGCGCGAGGTCGAGCGTTATTGCTGCTCGATCGGCCAGGCGTGCAGCTACAAGGTCGGCCACCTCGCCTGGCTCCGGGCTCGCGAGAAAGCGAAGTCGATCCTCGGGTCGAAGTTCGACATCCACGAATTCCACGAGGTTCTGAAGGACGGCGCGATGCCCCTGAAGATCCTCGAGAAGAGGGTGGAGGAGCGGGCCCGGGCTCAGCTCGCCTGACTCTGCAGCTCCTCGGCCATCGAGGCGACTTCCAGCCAGCGCTCCTCGGCCGAGTGCTTGTCCGCTCGAAGCCGTTCCAGCTCGCCGGTGAGCGACGCGAAGGTTGTCGGATCGCGTGAGTAAAGCTCGGAGTCGTGGAGCGCCTCCTCGGCCTTCGCGATCTCCGCCTCGATCCGCTCGATCTCGCCGGGTAGCCGGTCGAGATCGCGCTGGTCCTTGTAGGTCAGCTTGCTTCTCCTCGCGCTCGCAGGAGGGGATTGAGGGGAGGGAGTGTTGGGGCCAGGTGACGCCTTCACAGCCCCTCCCCTCTGCCCCTTCCCGTGAGCGGGAGTGGGGGATTTCCGCCTCTTCTCCCAATCGTCATAGCCGCCCGCGACGATGTCGACCTTGCCTGACCCGTCGAGGCCGAGCGTGATCGTCACCGTCCGGTCGAGGAAATCGCGATCGTGGCTGACGAGAAGCACCGTCCCCTCATAGTCGGCGATGACTTCCTGCAGCAGGTCCAGGGTCTCGAGGTCGAGGTCGTTGGTCGGTTCGTCGAGAACGAGCAGGTTCGCCTCGCGCGCAAACTCCCGCGCGAGCAGCAGCCGCGACCGCTCCCCACCCGACAGCGACCCGATGGGTGCGTCGGTGAGCGAGGGATCGAAGAGGAACTCCTTGAGATAGCCCTTGATGTGCTTCTTGTGCCCGCGCACGTCGATCCAGTCGCCGCCGTTAGCGAGCACGTCCTTCACCCTTTTATCCGGCTCCATCAGCTTGCGCTGCTGGTCGATGATGATGCCGGACAGGGTCTTCGCTCGCGTGACGCTGCCGGTGTCCGGATCAATCTCGCCGGTGAGAAGCTTGAGCAGAGTGGTCTTGCCCGCGCCGTTCGGACCGACGAGACCGATCCGGTCCCCCCGCTGGATGCGCAGCGAGAAGTCACGGATGATCGTCCGCTCCCCATAGGACTTGTTCACGTGATCGGCCTCGATCACCGCCTTCGAGCGCACATTGTCCTTGGCCAGCGCCAACTTGGCGGCCCCCGGTGCTCCGAGGATCGCCGCCCGCTCGGCCCGCATTTCGTGGAGCTTCGCGAGACGGCCTTGGTTGCGGCGGCGGCGAGCAGTCACCCCGCGCTCCAGCCAGCGAAGCTCGATCGCCAGCTTCGCATCGAGCTTTTCGGCCGCCCTCGCCTCTTCCTCGTACACCTTTTCGGTCCAGGCCTCGAAACCGCCGAATCCGATGTCGGCGCGCCTAAGCGTACCCCGGTCGAGCCAGATGCAGCTCTTCGTGAGCCGCCTCAGGAAGGTCCGGTCGTGGCTGATGGCGATGAAGGCGCCCCTGAACCGCTTGAGCCAGTCCTCCAGCCATTCGATCGCGCCGAGGTCGAGATGGTTGGTCGGCTCGTCGAGGAAGAGAACGTCGGGCTTGCGGGCGAGCGCGCGGACGATGGCTGCGCGGCGCCGCTCTCCGCCGCTGGCGGTCATGCAGGGCCGGTCGAGGTCGATCCCGATCTGGTGGGCGATCGACGCCGCCTCGTGCTGCGCCGGCGCGTCTGCCCCGGCGAGCACCCAGTCGAGCAACGTCCCCTCGCTGCCGATCGCCGGGTCCTGCTCCAGCAAAACCACATTCGTCCCCGGAACGATCGTCCGCCTGCCCTCGTCCGGGTCGATCATCGCGGCGAGGCACTTCAGGAGCGTCGTCTTGCCCGCGCCGTTGCGGCCGATCAGCGCCAGGCGATCGCGTTCGCCGACGTAAAGATCGAGGCCGCGGAACAGCCAGCCTTCGCCCTGAATGAGGCCCAGATTTTCATAGGAGAGCAGCGGCGCAGCCATGGCCGCGCCCTAACGGAGGGCTTGACGCAACTGAACCCCTCTGTTGCAAATGCGCCGCACGTGGGCAGCTGAACGATGCCAATCGGCAGCATTCATAGCCCATTCAATGGTTTCTGTTACAAGGCGCCGCAGATAGACATCGCCATGCGCCTGTATCGTACCCTAGTCTCGGCCGCGTTTGCCGCGAGCCTGATTGCCGGACCGGCGTTCGCCGACCCGCCGCGCGATGCCGAGCGCGCTTTCAAGGCGACCCGCGAGGGCCGCTCCATGCCTCTTCCGAAGATCGAGCGTCGGGTCATGCCGCTCATGCCCGGTGCGGACTATCTCGGCCCTGAATTCAACGGGTCGACCTACCGACTGAAGTTCATGAAGGACGGCCGGGTCATCTGGGTCGACGTCGACGCCGCGACCGGCAAGATCAAGCGCCGCTCGCCGCACTAGCTCCGGCGGCCGCCGCGCCACCGTTGACATTTCGTCCGATCTCCCCAGTTGCCGTGCGACAAGTCGTTGCGCACAAGCAACCGTTCAGCTTCGCACGTGTTCATGTTCGCGAACGGACCCAGGGGACTGATAGATGCGTGTTCTGATCGTCGAAGATGAACCCAATCTCGGGCGGCAGCTGCGCTCGACCCTGGAGGGCGCCGGCTATGCGGTGGACCTCGCCACGGACGGGGAGGACGGCCATTACCTCGGCTCGACCGAGGAATATGACGCGATCGTGCTCGACCTCGGGCTTCCGGAAGTCGACGGCCTGACTGTCCTCGACCGCTGGCGCAAGGAAGGCCGCAAGATGCCGGTCCTCATCCTGACGGCACGCGACAGCTGGTCGGACAAGGTCGCGGGGCTCGACGCGGGCGCCGACGACTATCTCGCCAAGCCCTTCCAGACCGAAGAGCTGATTGCCCGGCTTCGCGCCCTCATCCGCCGCGCGTCCGGCAACGCCAGCTCGGAGCTTCGTGCCGGCGGCATCCGGCTCGACACCCGCTCGGGCAAGGTCACGAAGGACGGCGAGCCGGTCAAGCTCACCGCCCAGGAGTACAAGCTCCTCTCCTACCTGATGCACCACAAGGGCAAGGTGGTGAGCCGGACGGAGCTTATCGAGCATATCTACGACCAGGACTTCGACCGCGATTCGAACACGATCGAGGTATTCGTCACGCGGATCCGCAAGAAGCTGGGGCCGGACGTGATCACCACCATCCGCGGGCTCGGCTACAGCCTTGAGGAGCCGGAGGAACGGCGTCCTTGAACGACGAAGCCGCCCCGGTCACGGCGGCGGCCGAGGCTGGACCGCCGGAAAGGAAGCGGCCGCACATCGGTTCGCTGACTCGGCGGATGATCGTCGTCGCGGCGCTGTGGATCACGATCCTGCTGCTGACCGGCGGCTTCGCGCTCGACCGGATCCTCACGACCTCGATCGTCCGCAATTTCGACGACCAGCTGACCTATGTCCTGAACGCAATGATCGCGGCGTCCGAGATCGGACCCGACGGAGAGGTTCACTTCAACCGCCCGCCTGCCGACCAGCGCTTCATCGAGCCCTATTCCGGAGTCTATTTCCAGGTTTCAGGCAAAGGCACCGACACCTTCCCGTCGCGATCCTTGTGGGACCGGAGGCTCAAGGTCGTTACGGACCATCTCGACCTCACACCGCACGTCTACAACAGCAATGAGTTCGCTGGCGAACCGCTTCGGGTCGCCGAACGCGACGTAATCCTTCCAGGCTCGAGTGTCCGCTTCCGGTTCCAGGTGGCCCAGTCGCGCGAGATGATCGACAGCCAGATCCACGACCTCAGGCAGACCCTGTTCTGGAGCTTCCTGGCGCTCGGCGTGGGCTTGCTCATCCTCGGGGCGTTGCAGACGATTTACGGGCTCTGGCCGCTACGCCGCGTCCAGCGCGAAGTGGCTGCGATCCGCTCGGGGCGCGAGCAGCGCATCTCCGACACCTTCCCGACCGAGATCGAGCCGCTCACGGAGGAGATCAACCAGCTGCTCGCGCATAGCGAGGCGCAGGCCGAGGAGGCGCGCCGCCACGCGGGCAATCTCGCCCATGCTCTCAAGACTCCGCTGACCGTTATCACAAACGCAGCGACGGCGCACAGCACGGACCTCGACCAGACGGTCATCCGCGAGGCGTCGGTCATGCGCCGCCAGGTCGACCATCACCTAGCCAGGGCGCGGGCGATCGGCCGGCGCACCTCGGCCCAGGCGCGGTCGCGCGTCTGGGATAGCGTCGAGGCGGTCCAAAGAGCGGTCGACCGGCTCTACGAGGGCTCCACGGTGGATATCACCGGCGACCGGACCGCCGAGGTGCGCGTCGAGCGCCAGGACGTCGACGAGATGATCGGAAACCTGGTCGAGAATGCCGCGAAATACGGCAACGGCCGGGTCTTCATCACGGTGGAAAAACATGATTCCAACGTCGACGTCATCGTCGAGGACGATGGGCCCGGAATTCCCGAGCGCGACCGCGAGACTTTGTTCGCCCGCGGAGCGCGCCTCGACACCGACAAGCCAGGAACCGGCCTGGGGCTCGCAATCGTTCGCGATGTCGCCGAAATCTATGGAGGCAGCGTCAGGCTCGAGGAGAGTGAGGACCTCGGCGGGCTGCTTGCGAGGCTGACCCTTCCCGCAGGTTGACGACGAACGGCATTTGTCGAAATCCCTCTGGACGATTGTTCTGAGCCGTGCTTCGCAGTGAGCCTGCCATCGGGAGGGTTTTTCTCATGAAGTTGAAGATGTTGGCGCTTGTCGCGACGAGCATGATCTCGATTTCTTCCGCAGCGGAAGCGCAGCCCGGAAAGGCCGTCTACGGCACGTGGGGCTATGACGCGACGGCGATGGATACGGCGGTCAAGCCAGGCGACGACTTCTGGGATTATGTCAATGGAAGCTGGTCCAAGCGCACGCAGATCGCGGCGGACCGCACTTTCATCGGCATCGATTCGATCCTCAACGACCAGATCGACAAGGATGTCCGGGCAGTGGTCGAGGACATGGCGAAGAACTCAGCCAGCAGCGGCAGGATCGGCCAGCAGGTCGGCGACTTCTACGCGAGCTGGATGGACGAGGCTCAGATCGAGAAGCTCGGGTCAGAACCGCTGAAGCCCTATCTCGCCCAGATCGCTTCCGCGAAGGACCGGTCCGCGCTCATCGACCTGTTCGCGACGCCAGGTTTCCCGTCGCCGATCGGGCTTGCCATCTTCAGCGACCTCAAGGAGCCGACCCGTTATTCGGCCTACGCGTTCCAGGACGGGCTGGGCCTTCCCAACCGCGATTATTACATTCTGCAGGGCGAGAAGTACGATAAATATCGCGCTGCCTATCGCAACTACATCATCCATCTCGAGCAGCTAGCGGGGATCGCGGACGCCGAGGCCCGGGCGGACCGGATCATTGCTCTCGAGACGGCGATCGCCAAGGTCCACTGGACGCCGGAGAAGAGCCGCGACGTCGAGGCCATCTACAACCCGATGAACCGAGCCAAGCTGAAGAGCTTCGCTCCGCAGTTCGAATGGGATCGGGCGCTCGACAAGCTCGGCCTCACGGGCGTCGATACGATTGTCGTGGGGCAGACGAGCGCGATCGCCGACGAAGGCAAATTGTTCGAAAGCGTGCCGCTGGACACCTGGAAAGACTGGCTCGCCTTCCACTTCATCAGCGACCACGCCCAGTATCTGCCGAAGGCCTTCGACGACGCGAAGTTCGGTTTCTATTCGAAGACGCTTCGCGACGTCGAAACCCAGCGCGACCGCTGGAAGCGCGGAGTCGATATCGTCAATAATGCGCTCGGCGAGGGTGTCGGCCAGATCTACGTCCAGCGCCATTACCCACCCGAGAGCGACCGGCAGATGCAGGAGCTGATTGGCAACATCCGGGCGGCGCTCAAGGAAAAGATCGAAACCAACGGCTGGATGGACCAGGCAACCAAGACGGAAGCCCTGGCAAAGCTGGCGAGCTTCGATCCGCGCACCGGCCACCCGGTAAAATATATCGATTATTCGACGCTCGAGGTGAAGCGCGACGACCTGTTCGGAAACGCGATGCGCTCGTCGCAGTTCGACTGGAATCTCTTGCTGTCGCGCTATCCCAAGCCGGTCGACCGGGCGCTGTGGGGAATGCTTCCGCAGACCAACAACGCTTATTACGATCCGACCCAGAACCAGATCACCTTCCCCGCGGCGATCCTCCAGCCGCCCTATTTCGATCCGAACGCCGATCCCGCCTCCAATTACGGAAGCATCGGCGCAACCATCGGCCACGAAATCGGGCATGGCTTTGACGACCAGGGCCGCAAGTTCGACGCCAAGGGCCAGCTTCGCGACTGGTGGACCGACGCGAGCGCAAAACTCTACACCGCCCAGGCGTCTCGGCTCGCCAAGCAATATGACGCTTACGAGCCGATCCCGGGCGTCCATATCAAGGGCGAGCTCACCCTGGGGGAAAACCTCGGCGATCTCGGAGGCCTCGAAGTGGCTTACGCGGCCTACCGCCGCTACGTCGCCGAACATGGCGAGCCGCCGGTCATCGACGGCCTTACCGGCGACCAGCGCTTCTTCATCGCCTACGGCTACAGCTGGGAGACCAAGTACCGCGAAGGCGCGCTGCGAGCGCAACTGCTCACGAACGAGCACAGCCCTGCCAAGTACCGGGTCAACGGCGTCGTCCGGAACTTCGACCCTTGGTACAAGGCGTTCAACGTGAAGCCCGGCGACAAGATGTACCTGCCCCCGGAACAGCGCGTCCACATCTGGGGCTGACCGGCTAGGAAAAGCGGCACCGCGCGGCTAGGGCGGCGCGGTGACTGCGACCATTCACCCGCTGCATTCGGAACGCGAGCCGTCGCTCGACCCGCTGATGCAGCTCGTCGCCGACGATATGAACGGCGTCAACGCGGTCATCCTCGACCGGATGCAAAGCAAGGTTGCCCTGATCCCCGAGCTCGCCGGTCATCTGATCGCGGGCGGCGGCAAGCGAATGCGGCCGATGCTGACGCTCGCTTGCGCGAGGCTTGTCGGCTATCCCGGCAATCGCCACCACAAGCTGGCCGCCGCGGTCGAGTTCATCCACACCGCAACGCTTCTCCATGACGACGTCGTCGACGGCTCCGGAATGCGGCGCGGCAAGCGTACGGCCAACCTAATCTGGGGGAATTCGGCCAGCGTGCTCGTTGGCGACTTCCTGTTCAGCCGCGCCTTCGAGCTGATGGTCGAGGACGGCAGCCTGAAGGTCCTCAAGATCCTGAGCTCCGCCTCTTCGGTGATCGCCGAAGGCGAGGTCGAGCAGCTTACCGCCCAGCGGCGGATAGAGACGGACGAGGAGCAATATCTGGCGATCATCGGTGCCAAGACCGCGGCGCTCTTTGCCGCCGCATGCAGGGTCGCGCCGGTCGTCGCGGAGGCGAGCGAGGATACGGAGCTTGCGCTCGAGGCTTACGGCAAGAATCTCGGGATCGCTTTCCAGCTTGCCGACGACGTGATCGACTATGCGTCGGACGCGGCCGTCATGGGCAAGGGCGTCGGGGACGATTTCCGCGACGGCAAGATGACGCTGCCGGTGATCCTCGCTTATGCCCGTGGGAACGAGGACGACCGTTCCTTCTGGCGATCGGCAATTTCGGGGGAGCGGATCGGAGACGAGGATCTCGCTCAGGCAACCCGGTTGATACGATCGACCGAAGCGCTGTCCGACACGATCGAATGCGCGCGGCATTACGGACGGCGGGCGATCGACGCGGTCGCCAATTTTCCTTCAGGCAAGGCGAAGTCGGCACTGACGGAAGCAGTCGAGTTCGCCATCCGCCGAGCCTATTGATTCCCGCCGGCACCTTTGCCACCTCGCGCAGCATGACCGTCGCCCGAATCTCCGAGATCGACCGCC
The DNA here is from genome assembly GCA_046733255.1 of Pseudomonadota bacterium. Taxonomy (GTDB): domain Bacteria; phylum Pseudomonadota; class Alphaproteobacteria; order Sphingomonadales; family Sphingomonadaceae; genus Sphingomicrobium. The sequence goes on along the minus strand of JBKPOU010000023.1, from coordinate 24,356 downwards.
GAACGACCCAGTCGGGCCGCGCCAATTCAGGCCTGTGGCTGCTGGAGTTTGAGCGCAGCGAGGCTCAGCGTCCGGACCCGCTGACGGGATGGAACGGCTCCGGTGATACCAAAACGCAGGTCAAGCTGACCTTCCGGACAAAGGAGGAAGCCGTCGCTTATGCCGAGCGGCACGGAATCGCCTTTCACGTCGTTCCCGCCACCCCGGTGAAACTCAAGCTCCAGGCCTACGCCGACAATTTTCGTTGAGTCCTGACGCCGGCGGGGGCAGTGTGCCGCTGCCGAGCTAGGGGGAAGGCTGACCAGCCGCGTAATTTTCGTCATCGGCACCAGGCCCGAGGCGATCAAGCTTGCACCCGTTGCGACCGCCCTTGCAATTCGCGGCCTCGCACCGACTCTCGTCTTCACGGGACAACATCCGCAACTCGATCCAGCCGATCACAAGCTGGAGCGCCATGCAACCGTGCGCCTCGATTGCCCCGGCCAGTCGGATCCGCACGCGCATGCCGGCGCAGTCAGCAAAGCGCTGTTGCCGGTCTTAATCAGCGCGTCGCCGGACCTTGTCGTCGTTCAGGGCGACACCTCCAGCGCGCTCGGCGGTGCCCTTGCCGCGAAGATGGCGGGATTTCCGATCGCCCATGTCGAAGCAGGGCTTCGAAGTCATGACCGCCGCCGCCCCTGGCCGGAAGAAGAATTCAGGATCGCCATCGACCGGGATTCCGATTTGCTGTTCGCGCCGACGGAATTGAGCGTTGCGAACCTGAGGCGCGAGCGCGTCGGCGGCGTGGTCCATTTGACCGGCAATAGCGGAATCGACGCGGCGCTCTCCATTCGGCGCCGGTTGGACAGCCCCTGCCCTAAGCCCGGGGCGTCCCTCCTCGTCACGTGCCACAGGCGAGAGAACTGGGGCGCGGGGATAAGCGGGATCGCTGCTGCGCTCAGGACGATTGCAAGGGAGAAGTTCCCCCGCGTCGAGGTCGTTCTCCACCCCAATCCGGAACTGTCCCGCCACATTATAAATCTCCTTTCCGGCGAAACGGGAATCGTCTTGAGGCAGCCCTGCTCGCATTCCGAAATGGTCGAAGCGATGGTCGCCTCCGATCTCGTCCTTAGCGACTCCGGCGGAATCCAGGAGGAAGCCGCGGCGCTCGGCGTGCCGTTGCTCGTGCTGCGAGAGAGGACGGAACGCCCGGAAGCGATCGCCTGCGGAACGATGGAGCTCGTCGGCACCGACCCCAACTGCATCGTCAGTGCCGTCCGGCGTCGGCTCGGCTCGAACTCGCCGCCCGTCGAAGCGCTTCCGTTCGGGGACGGCCGCGCCGGTGAGCGAATCGCCGCAATCGTCTCGGAGTGGCTCGCGGCGAAGCACGTGGCCGAAAGGGCAAGCCTCTTCCCCGAAAGTCGCCGCCGTGCCAACGCGTGAGCATGACGGACGTATCGGCGGTCAAGGGAATCGTTTCGGAGCTCAGCACAATTTACCGAAGCTCGGCGGAACACCTGCAATCGGCGCTCGAAGCCTATATCGACAAGGGCAAGCGCCCGTCGGCTCACGAGCGCGGCAAGGGCTGCTTTGCTTATCCTGAGCTCCGGCTGCGCTATGACAAGCCGAGGGTCGAGCCCGCTCCGGCGCGCGCGTTCGCCCGGCTGAACCAGCCCGGAACGTACGTATCGACGATCGCCCAACCCGAGCTGTTCCGCGATTACCTCGAAGACCAACTGGCTCAGATCGTCGGCGATTACCGGGTCGAGATTTCAATCGGCCGCTCGGCGAGCGAAATCCCCTACGCCTATGTGCTCGATGGCAGCGGCATAGATCTTGGGGACGTCAGCACGTCGGAGCTATCGCGCTGGTTCCCGTCGAACGAGCTTGCCAACATCGGCGACGAGGTTGCCGACGGGACCTGGGAGGCCGCGCCCGGCACGACGCGGCCACTCTCGCTTTTCGACGGCCTCCGCACCGATTTCAGCCTGGCGCGGCTCAGGCACTACACCGGCACTCCGCCGGGCGACTTCCAGCATTTCGTGCTGTTCACCAACTATGTCCGTTACGTCGACGAATTCGTGCGGTTTGCGATCGGCGCTCTTCGCGACGAATCCAACGGTTATGTCGCTCTGTCGGCGCCGGGAGCGACGTTCGAGCGCGGCGACCTCAACGATGCCGAGGCGCAGATCGCGGCCGGGAGCTGGCGAAAGCACCAGATGCCGGCCTATCATCTGATGCGCCCCGACCGCAGCGGGATCACGCTCGTCAACATCGGCGTCGGCCCATCGAACGCGAAGACGATCTGCGACCATGTCGCGGTTCTGCGGCCGCACGTATGGCTGATGATCGGCCATTGCGGCGGCCTGAGGCCGAGCCAGACGATCGGCGACTACGTTCTCGCTCACGCTTACCTTCGCGACGACCATGTGCTCGATGCCCAGCTTCCGATCGAGATCCCGATCCCTGCCATCGCCGAGGTCCAGACGGCCCTGTTCGACGCTGCGATGGCGGTGACCGGGGAAGACGAGGACGATGTAAAGAAGCGGCTTCGGACCGGTACGGTCGTCACCACCGACGACCGCAACTGGGAGCTCCAGCTGACCCGCTCTGCGCTTCGGTTCAACCAGAGCCGGGCGGCGGCCATCGACATGGAGTCCGCGACGGTCGCAGCGCAGGGCTATCGCTTCCGGGTGCCTTACGGGACATTGCTGTGCGTCTCCGACAAGCCGATCCACGGCGAGCTCAAGCTGCCCGGCCAGGCCAACGCATTCTACGAGCGCGCGATCAGTCAGCACCTCAGGATCGGGATCGAGGCGCTGCACCTGCTGAAGCTGGAGGGGCCGGGGTTGCATTCGCGCAAGCTCAGAAGCTTCGACGAACCCCCGCTGCGCTAGCTTGGCGCCATCAATCAGGTGACGGTCGGGACTGCGGCTTCTAGGATTCGTCCATGACGGACGAGGAGCTCATTTCGCTCGCCCGCCCCGCCGCCGCGAATGCCTGTGCTCCCTCTCGAGCAGCTTCTCGCGGCCGGATGCGGGCACTGCGATCTGGCCGGCTAGGCGCGCAAAGCAGGTGATCGAACATATCGGAATCGCGCTTGCGATCGAGGCGGCCGTGGCATTGGTGCTGAGAAATTGGACGGCCGGAGCGGCGGCGTCCTGCGCCTGGTCCATCTGCCGCGAAATCACGCAGGCTGAATATCGCTGGATCGAGCACTTCGGGGGCGGCTTGCGGGCGAACATGCCTTGGTGGGGCGGGTTCGATCCGCGCGTGTGGCAATCTTCCGATCCGTGGCTCGACTGGATCGTCCCGACTGCAGCGGCCATCGCTTTGGCCGCGATCGCGAGCCGGGCGGGACGAACGCGTCAAAGCAGGCGACGCCGCTGATCCGTTCGCCAAGTTCGAACTCACATGGTGTGCGCGTTGCCGCGAACGAGAGGCGGTCGAGTCGTGATACGCGAAGTCAGGCGCTGTCACCGATTGCCGAGGGCTACCCCCGCAGCCTTCCAAATTGGTGACCCCTACGGGACTCGAACCCGTGTTTTCGCCGTGAGAGGGCGACGTCCTAGACCGCTAGACGAAGGGGCCATCGCAGTTCCGGACCAGGTCCGGGGAGCGGCCATATGTGGGCTGATGGCGATCTAGTCAATTGAGCGTCAGACGGACGAAGCCCATTGCGCCAATCGGATTGTTCCCGCCGTAGAGCGGCGCGATCGAGTCCGGGACGAAATTGAGCGAGAACAGGCCGCCCGCGCCGAGCGAAGAATGCTCGGCAATGCGGAAGTCGCGCACCGCGCCAAGCGATACTTTGCCGACACTGTAGGCTGGTCCGTGTTCCTCGAGGCCGAGCAATTCCCGGTTTTCGGTCATCTCTCCGCGGCCGAACACGGTCCAGCCGTTATGCTTCACCGAACCCTCGACGACCAAGGCGTCGTCGCCACGACTCTCGACCGTCTTTCGGCCCCAGGCAAGCGTCCCGGCGACGTGCCATCCGGGCGCGAAGTCGCCAGCGTAGAGGGCGCTTGCGGACCATCGCTTCTGTTCGACCCCCGGCTCGAGTTGCTCGGGATTCTCGAAATGGCCCCAGCTTCCCTGCAGAGCCAGCGTTCGCGTCGGGTTCCACGACAGGCGCACCGCGGTCGAATCAAACGGACCCGTCTCGATGTCCCAACGGTGCTGGTCCGGCTCTCGCGCATTGAACCGGCTGACTTCCAGCTTCACTCGGTCGAGGACGATTCCGCCGGTCAGGACGCCGAAGCTGATGTGGGTCGAATCGAGCCAGTGATGGCTGATCGGCGCTTCGGGCGAGTCCATGATCGCCTCGCGGTGCATGAAGGCAGGCGGTCCGAACGCCGGCTCGCCGGGAAGGCCGCCGTAGAGGAAGACGCTGCTATTCTCGCCGATGTTCTGCGAAACCGACATGGAGAGCTCCATGAACAGGTCGTGCGGATGCTGGCGATCGACCAGCCGGTCCACACCATTGGCCGTTTCCCCGCTGGCCAGCAAAAGCGGATAGCCGCGCTTGCCCATCACCGGGTCGGGGCTGACCATCGCCTTGAACTGGACCGTGCCGTTGCCGAGCGGATGGCTCGCCATGCCCATCAGCATCCCGCTGGCGAACGCCTTGTCGTCGCCGCGCGGGCCGGACTGGTGGTCGTAGACCAGGTTCAAGGTCCCGTGCGCCATCAGCATCCAATCGCCGGACATCGTCATGAGGCCGCGGTGTTCGGAAGCGTCCGGCTGCCAGGCGGTTCCCGAGGATTCGCGGGTCATCGCATACGGCCCGAGAGCGGCGGTCATCGCATGGCCCATTTGTACGCCTTCAGGCATGTGCATCGGCGCCATTTGCGGATGGTCCATCTGAGAATGATCCATTTGCGAATGGTCCGTCGAATCTTTCGCAGGCGGCGCCGGCTGCCCCGGTTGCGGCTGCGGTGCAGGCATTTGCATCCCCGGCATGTCTTCATGCTGATCTTGGGCTAGCGCGGCAGTCGGTAAGGCGAGCGCGAGCGCGCTCACCGCAGCGTAGAATCTGCTATTCACAATATCCTCCGAGGAAGGAGGCGGCTCCGGTCGGAACCGCCTCCCCTTGTCAGCTCAACGGCTTAGCGGCCGCCGTGCTCCTGGTGGTCCTGCATTCCCTTCATGTCGTGGTCGGAATGCATCTTATCCATGTCCTTGCAGCAGTCCTTGCAGCAATCCATGGCCTTGTGCTCGCCGGCCGAAGCCTGCGCGTGCTGCGAATGGCTAGCCATCGGGTCCGGCGCCACCGGAGCGGCAGGCGCCTGGGCGGCCAACGCGGCCGCAATCAACATCATCATTTCAATTTCTCCTGAGCTCTAACGAAGTTTCGTCGAAGTCTCAGGCGAACCTCGGCGGAGGAGTGGCGATCTCAAGCTCGATTCCGTGAAGCGTCCGAATCGCCGATGGCTGCGCGGGCATCTTCGGCTGCGCCTCGGAAGCGATCAAATGCAGATCGAAGGCAGGAAGCGCAGCCGAGCAGGCCATCAGGCATTCGGTAGCCCCGAGCTTGCCTTTTTCCGCGGGCGACTGCTCCGGGCAATGCTGCATCCCCCTCGCATTTGAGGCAGCATGATGGACCTCGGCGGCGGCCGGAGCGCTCATGCCGAGGGGCATCAGCAACACTGCGACCAAAACCAGCAGCTTGCAGGCAATCCTGCTCATGCCAGATGGAATAATCTTGCCGCACTTACCGATCAATGGGCGACGCCTCATCAATCGTCGCCGCCGCGCTCGCTGAGGTAACGCATCAGCTCGGCGAGCGTGGACTCCATCTGGTCCTGCATCTGGCCGACCAGCTCATTCTCGCGCATCCCGCCATGATCGAGCGGTTTCGAGTAGCTGTCGGAGAAGGCAATCAGATCGTCGCGGTCGAACACGCCCTTGGCGACGAGCTTGGCGAGAATGACGAGCAGGCCGTTGGTGTTGGCGATCGTACCGGCGACGAGCGCCTCGTCGACCATCGAAAGCCGGTCGTCAGCCTCGACGTCGTTCTGGGTTTCTTCGATTTCCATCGCCACCAATGTGACGCCGTTTACGCCAGGAACAAGTCAGTCGCCGCAATATCTTTTGAGCTGACTCCAGGCCCGGGCCTTGTCCTCGAACGGACGAGTATTGGCCGGGCTCGACGACGGCAGGTCGATGAGGGTGAGCGAAACCTCGGCGAGCAACCGGCGTCCGGCGATCGCAGCTGCTGCGCCATTGAACGCCACCGCTTCGAGATCGGGAAACCCCGCGAAGAAGTCGGCGAGCGGATTGTGGCCAGCACCGCGGATCGCCTGGTCCAGGCTTCCGCGGCGGGTCGCATGCGCAACGACGTCCCACAGGCCAATCCGCCTGGCCACCAGGCGTTCGAGACGCGCGGGGTAGTCGATCCCGTGAAGTTCCTCGCCGATGACGGTGCCGGCGAGACGCCAGAAGGCGTTGCGCGGGTGGGCGTAATAGCGCTTCGCCGCGAGTGACGCGTCCCCCGGGAGGCTGCCGAGGATGAACAGGCGCGCATCGCTCCGTGCGACGGGCGGCAATCCCACTTTGACGGTCACCGAGAAACCCCTACAGCCCTCCGCCGTGGAAGCCAGCGACCTTCGAATCGCCCTGTTTTCGGGCAATTACAATTATGTGCGGGACGGCGCCAACCAGGCGCTGAACCGCCTCGTCGGGTACCTGCTGCGCCAGGGCGCCAAGGTCCGGATATACTCTCCGACGGTCAAGCATCCTGCTTTCGAGCCTACCGGCGACCTCGTCTCCGTGCCGGCGATCGCGATTCCCGGAAGGGACGAGTACCGACTTCCGCTGGGGCTGCCACTGAGGGTCCGCCGCGACCTTGCGGAGTTCGACCCGAACATCATCCAGATCGCGAGCCCGGACATTGCCGCCCACCGCGCGGTCACCTGGGCGAGGAAGCGAGGCATCCCGGCTATCGCCTCGGTCCACACACGCTTCGAAAGCTATCTTGCCTATTACCACCTGCAGAATCTCGAGCCCGCGGTCAGAGCGATGCTTCGCCGGCTCTACCACCGCTGCGATGCCCTGCTCGTCCCGGCGATCTCGACCGCGGCGGTGCTTCGGGCGCAGCGGATGAACACCCACATTTATATCTGGAGCCGGGGCGTAGACCGCGACCAGTTCAACCCCGGCCGGCGCGACATGGAGTGGCGCCGGAGCCTGGGAATCGCCGACGACGAACTCGCGGTTGTCTTCCTGGGTCGGCTGGTGCTCGAAAAAGGGCTTGAGACGTTCGCGGCCGCGATCGACGAGCTGAACAGCCGCGGAATCCATCATCACGCACTGGTGATCGGCGAGGGCCCTGCGCGATCCTGGTTCGAGGAGCGGATGCCGAGCGGAGTGTTCGTCGGCCAACAGGTCGGCGACGAGCTCGGGCATGCGCTCGCAAGCGCGGACGTCTTCCTCAATCCGTCGGTGACGGAATCGTTCGGCAACGTGACCCTCGAGGCGATGGCCTGCGGACTTCCGGTGGTCGCGGCGCAAGCCACCGGCGCAAACAGCATCGTGCGCAACGGGGAAACGGGGACGCTGGTCGAGCCCGACGACGTCGATTCGTTCGCCGACGCGCTGGAAGCCTATGCGCGCGATCCGGAGCTTCGCGAGCGGCACGGCTCTGCCGGACTGGCATTCGCCGAGACCCAGGACTGGGACCACATCAACTCGGCGGTGGTGGATGCCTACATTCGAACCATCGAAGTGCGGGAGCGGGTGAAGCGCCGGCAAAGGCGCCGCTAAGCCTCGTCCTCCTCGTCGTCGCGAGTCCGCTTTTTCGCGCGTTCGATGCGCTGGGCCGCGTCGTCGAGGACATCGATTACCTCCTCCAGCAGCTCTTCGTTCCAGCCCTCGGCGGCAATCCGATTGCGGAGCGCGGTCATCAGGTTTCCGATCGCGCGCCCGATCTCCGGCCGCTGTCGGTGGCGGCGTGTCCGCCCGTGGCCTTCGAGCCTTTCGATCAGCTCATCGACCTCGTCCTCATTTTCCTCGAGGTGCGCACGGCCCTCATCGGTCGCTTCGAAGACTTTCTTGCTATCCTTCGACTTCTGCTCACGGATCAGGCCCATGTCCTCGAGCATGGTGAGCGTCGGATAGACGACGCCGGGGCTGGGCGCATATTCACCCTCCGTCAGCTCCTCGATCGCCTTAATAAGCTCGTATCCATGGCGCGGCTGGTCGGCGATCAGCTTGAGAAGCACGAGCCGAAGCTTGCCGCCTTCGAACATGCGTTTGCGGTCACGGCCGCGATGGCCGCCCCATCCGCCGCCGGGACCGTCGCCGAAATCGAAGTGGAAGCCGCCGGGCCCGAAGCTGAAGCCACGCCGGCCCGCCCCACGCAAAGAAGTAGAATCGCAATCGTGATGGATTCGCATCTCGTCTCTCCTTCGATAGAGCTAAGATATATCTTAGATGCATCGCCTACAAGAGACCGCGTGCAACTTTCCACCCCGCCTTCTATTTTGCCGGGAATGGCCGACCTGTTTGGCGACATCGCGCCCACCGCACCGCCGAAAGAGGCTGCGCCCAACGCGCCGCTTGCGGACCGGCTGCGTCCGAAGAGCATCGCGGAGGTCGTCGGTCAGGACCATCTTACCGGCCCCGAAGGCGCGATCGGGCGGATGGTCGCTGCCGGCAAGTTGAGCTCCATGCTCCTGTGGGGGCCGCCGGGGACCGGGAAGACCAGCATCGCCCGGCTGCTCGCCGACGCTGTCGGCATGCGCTTCGTCGCCATCTCCGCGGTCTTCTCCGGCGTGGCCGACCTGAAGAAAGTGTTCTCGGAAGCGCGCACGGCGGCGCGGGCCGGTCAGCAGACCCTACTGTTCGTGGACGAGATCCACCGCTTCAACCGCGCGCAGCAGGACGGCTTCCTGCCCTATGTCGAGGACGGCACGGTCACTCTGGTCGGGGCAACGACGGAAAATCCAAGCTTCGAGCTGAACGCAGCGCTCCTCTCCCGCTGCCAGGTGCTCATCCTCCAACGTCTGGATGGAGCCGCGCTCGAGACCCTGATCGAGCGGGCGGAAGCCGAGACCGGCCAGGATCTGCCTCTGACTCCGTCGGCACGCGAAGCACTGGTCGCAAGCGCCGACGGCGACGGGCGCTTTCTACTCAACCAGGTCGAGACGGTCTTCGACGTGGCTCCGGAGACGCCCCTCAATCCCGCCGGGATGGCCGCACTGCTTCACCGGCGCGTGCCGGTCTACGACAAGGACCGCGAGGGTCATTACAACCTGATCTCGGCGCTTCACAAAAGCATTCGCGGGTCCGACCCGCAGGCAGCGCTTTATTATCTCGCCCGAATGCTCGTTGCCGGAGAAGAGCCGCTCTACATGATCCGGCGCCTGACACGCGCCGCAGTCGAGGACATCGGCATGGCCGACCCGAACGCGCTCCTCCAGTGTCTTGCAGCCAAGGAAATGTACGACTTCCTCGGCTCTCCCGAGGGCGAGATCGGGATCGTCCAAGCCTGCATTTATCTGGCTACGGCGCCCAAATCGAATGCAACCTACACCGCCCAGAAAACGGCCTGGCGCGCAGCGAAAGACAGCGGGTCGCTTATGCCGCCCCCGCATATCCTCAATGCTCCGACGAAGCTGATGAAGGACATCGGCTACAGCAAGGGTTACGCATACGACCATGATGCGGACGAGGGTTTTTCCGGTCAGGATTATTGGCCGGAAGAAATGGAGTCCCAGGAGTTCTACAGACCGTCCGACCGGGGCTTCGAAGCCCGGGTGCGCGAACGCCTCGAATATTGGGCGGAGCGGCGCAAGGCGCTACAGACGGAGAAATCCAAGCAGGGGAGTTGAGGCCGGATGTACGAAATGGGTCGAACGAACGACTACTGGCAGGGCCAGCTCATGTACTGGGCGCCGAAAATTCTCATCGCGCTGCTCATCCTCGTCGCGACCTGGATCGTTGCTCGAGTCGTCAAATGGGCGCTCCAGAAGGCCATCGACCGGATCCCGGCACTCCAGAAGCACACGACCGGCGGCCCGAAGGAGACGGTCGGGCACCAGCTCGGGACGATCGCCAAGCTTATCATCTGGCTCGTCGGAATCATGGCCGCGCTCAAATATCTCGGGGTCGGCCAGATCCTGGAGCCGATCAACCAGCTCCTGAACGGCATTTTCGGCTTCCTTCCGAACGTGATCGCGGCCGGCCTCATCTTCTTCGTCGGCCTGATTCTCGCCCGAATCGCGCAGCGGCTGGTCGAGACCGCATTGACCGCGGTCAATGTTGACGGACTGCTGGCCAGGATCGGCATCGGCGACACCGCGGGCACTGTTCGAACGAGTCCCGAGGATGTGCCGCCGGGAGCAGCGCCGGGCACCACTCGCGCCACCGTCGCCCGCGCGGTCGGAATCCTGATTTACGCGCTGATCATCATCCCGATCGCCATCGCTGCGCTCAACGTCCTCAAGATCGACGCGATATCCGTTCCCGCCACGAACATGCTCAACGACATACTATCCGCGATTCCGCACATCCTGACCGCCGCTTTGTGGCTCGGGATCGCGTTCATCCTGGCTCGCTTCGTAAAGACGATCATCGAGGGAATCCTTCCCCCGACGGGCTTCGACAATGCGGTTCGGTCAACCGGCGTCCTGCCGCCGAAGGCGAGCCCGTCGCGGATCGTCGCCAACGTCGCCTTCATCGCCGTCATCCTCGCGGCGGCGATCGAGGCCGCGCAGCAGCTCGGTGGCGGAACGGTCGCGATCTTCCTGGCCCAGATCACCGAGCTCGGCGGCAAGGTGATCTTCGGGACCCTGATCATCGTCACCGGCATTTTCCTGGCGCGAATCATCGCCGGGCTGGTCGGAAGCTCGACTGGAGAGGACAGCTACGCGCAGGCGATCGTCCGCTATGCGATCATCGCGCTGTTCACGGCCATCGGCCTCACCTTCATGGGGCTGGCCGACCAGATCGTCATCCTCGCCTTCGGGCTGATCCTCGGCTCGGCGGCGGTTGCGGTAGCGCTCGCATTCGGCCTCGGCGGGCGCGACGCTGCGGCACGGCTGCTCGAAAGATACGCCGACGAGAACGGGCCGCCGCCACGCCGCGCGCCGCGTCCGCCGCGAATTGAACGGAGCAGTCCTTCCGAGGACGAGGACGAGCGCCAGCCGCCGCTGGTGTGAGCGACGACCGCTTCAATGACTGGGACAGCGTCATGGCGTTCGGCCTGACGCTGCCCGGGACCGAAGAATCCACGAGTTACGGCAAGCCCGCCGTCCGAGTCCGCGGGAAGGCCTTCCTGTTTCCCGGCCGAGAGCGCTGCAGCTTTGCGGTCATGGCCCCGATCGAGGAAAAGGAGCTGCTGATGGAAACGGATCCGGAGACCTTTTGGGAGACCGATCATTATCGCGGATATCCAGCCGTGCTGGTCCGTTTCGGAAGCCCGGACCGCGAGCGCATCGAGAAGGTTATTCGCAGAGCCTGGTGGGACCGACTGACCAAAGCGCAGCAGAAAGAAGTCGGGCCAAGACCGTAGATCGTCCATTGCGAGGAGCGCAGCGACGAAGCAAATCCAGCGGCACAAACTCCGGACTGCTTCGCTACGCTCGCAATGACGACACATTTTACTTGCTTCGTCGCCATCGACTGGTCCGGCGCGAAGGGAAAGAAGCACAAGGGAATCGCGATCGCCGAGGCCCGGGGGGACGGTCCTCCCCGTCTCATCCGCCGGGGGCACATCTGGTCTCGCGAGGAAGTTCTCGAATGGCTCCTTCGACGCGCTGAAAAGCAACCCACCTTGTTCGGGTTCGATTTCAGCTTCGCCCCGCCCTTCCTCGAGCGCGGCGAATATCTGCCCGGGGAAACAGGCGTACCGAAAAGCGCCCGCGAGTTCTGGGCCTATGTCGATCAACGCAGCGACGACACGGACCTTGGCGCGGCAAGCTTCCTCGAGCAGGCGCACCGCAAGCATTTCTATTTCGGGATCGCCGACGGAGTGAAAGCCGACTTCATGCGCTTCCGCCACTGCGACCAGCAGCTCAACCGCCAAGGCGGCCGCAAGACCGCCAGCGCGTTCGACGCCATCGGCGCGGCGCAGGTCGCGAAAGCGAGCTTTTCGGGAATGCGTCTGCTCCATCGCCTCGACGGCAAGGTCGCCATCTGGCCGATGGACCCGCTCCCGGCCCATGGCAGCGCCGTCGCCGAGATTTACACGCGAATCTATCTTCGACGCGCCGGAATGCCGGGTACCAAGCTCCGCACCCGCAAGCAATTGAACGAGGCGCTCACTGGTCTTGGGAGCAAGGCTGCTCGGCTCCGCTTCGAGCCCAACGACCACCAGACCGACGCGCTCGTCACGGCGGCGGGAATGCGACAGCTTGCGATGAGCGAGCCCCGCGCATTTGCGCCGCATGGGCTGACACCCGATATCGCACGAACGGAAGGCTGGACGTTCGGCATCCTTTAAAGCAAACGCTCGGCCCAAGCCGGATTAGCTCAGTTGGTAGAGCAGCGGTTTTGTAAACCGAAGGTCGCGGGTTCGAATCCTGCATCCGGCACCGGCCTTGCCTGCAGACGCTCCGGGGAAGAGGTGAAGCCAAGGCCCACTACGGTAGTTCGATCTCCACCCACATCGGCGCATGATCGCTGGTCTTTTCCCAGCCACGCGGCGTGCGGTCGACTCCCGCCGCGTTCAGATTCGGTGCCAGCACCGGGCTGACCAGCGCATGGTCGATGCGGATTCCGGCATCGCGCTGGAACGAATTCCGCCAGTAATGCCAGAAGGTGTAGATCCGTTCGTCCGGGTGAAGCTCGCGAATGGCGTCGGTCCAGCCCTGCTCGACCAGCTCGGCATATTTTTCGCGCGCCGGCGGCGAGAAGAGCGCGTCCTTCGCCCAGCGCTCCGGCTTGTACACGTCCATGTCCGTCGGGATGACGTTGTAGTCGCCGATCAGGATTGCCGGCACGTCATTGTCGATCAGCTCCTGCGCATAATCGTAAAGCCGGTCGAGCCAGGCGAGCTTGTAGTCGAACTTCGGCCCGGGCCATGGATTGCCGTTGGGCGCATACATGTTGCCGATCAGCAGCCCGCATACCGCGGCCTCGATATAGCGGCTCTGGCTCGTGTCGGGATCGCCCGGAAGGCATCGCCGCGTTTCGTGCAGCTCGCCGACGCGGCTCAGGAGCGCGATCCCGTTCCAGCTCTTCTGGCCGTGCCAGATGGCCGAATATCCGAGCTCCGCAATCGCGTCGGCGGGGAACCTGTCGTTCGTAGTCTTGAGTTCCTGAAGGCCGACGATGTCGGGCTCGAACTCCTCGAGCCAGCGCAGCAGGATCGACAAGCGGCTTGTGATCCCGTTGATGTTGTAGCTGGCGATTCGGAGCCTTTTCTTTTTTGTCATGGGTCACGGAACCCGCAGGACGAAGAAGTGTTCTACGGCGGTGCTCCGGATCTCGTGCGCGTCCCCGAGGCGGGTCGCGGATGAAAGTCCATCGATCGCCGCGGCGATGCGGAACACGCGGATCAAGGAAGCACGGAGCCCCGTCGGCCGTCCGGTCGTCGGGGCTCTTTTTTACCTAAAGGGCTGATGCATCTGCTTGCGCAAGCTCGAGCCGTCTTGAACGGTCGGGAAGCGGATATTTGTTGCCGTTGGCGCAGTTGAACAGGACCACGCGCTCCTCGCCAGAGACGAGACCTCCGTCCAGCGCCTGACGCCAACCAGCGAGGACCGCTCCGCCTTCCGGACAGAGAAGCATCCCATCGTCCCGGGCCGCATCTTCGACGGCCTGCAGAATATCCTCCTCCTCGACGGCGATTGCAGCGCCGCCGCTTTCGCGGACGGCACGCAAAATCAGGAAATCGCCGACCGCGGAAGGGACTCGGATCCCCGTCGCGACGGTCGCCGCGCCTTCCCAGCGCTCCGCGAACTCGTCGCCGCGCTCCCACGCGCGGACCATCGGCGCGCAGCCCGATGCCTGGACCGCGTACATGCGCGGCCGCTCGGGGCCGATAAGCCCCACCGCTTCCATTTCGGCGAATGCTTTCCACATGCCGATCAGGCCGGTCCCGCCGCCGGTCGGGTAGAAGATCGCGTCTGGCACCTTCCAGCCGAGCTGCTCGACCAGCTCGAGCCCCATCGTCTTCTTGCCTTCGAGCCGATAGGGCTCCTTAAGCGTCGAGCAGTCGAACCAGCGCCCTTCCGCCGCGCCTTCGCGAACCAGCCGCCCGCACTCGTCGATCTGGCCATCCGCGACCCAGACTTCGGCGCCATAGGCCGAGGTTTCGCGAATATTGATCTCGGGCGTTTCCGCCGGGCAGATCACGAGCGTCCCGATCCCGGCGCGAGCCCCGTAAGCCGCAAGCGCGGCGCCGGCATTGCCGTTGGTCGGCAGCGCGATCCGCTCGACCTCGAAATGCCTGGCCATGCTGACCGCCATCGCCAGTCCGCGTGCCTTGAAGGAGCCGGTCGGCAGCCGCCCCTCGTCCTTGACAAGCAGGTCGATGGCCCCGGCTTTCGCAGCCGTTCGCGGCAGGGGCAGGATCGGGGTCTGCGGTTCGCCTAGCGAAATTGGCGGAGCGCCGTCAGGAAGCGGGAGAAGCTCGCGCCACTTCCACATGGTCGGTTCGCGTGCGGCAAGCTCCTCGCGGCTCACGGCCTTCGCCACTGCGCCGAGGTCGTAGCGAACGAGCAACGGCTTGCCGGCCTCGCTCAGCCCGTGGAGCTTGGCGGCGTCGTAACGCTCGCCGGTCAGCGAGCATTCGAGATGGGTTACGAACATGGCTGGGGCTTTAGCGGCAAGCATCGCTTGCAGCCAATTCCCCGCTCGCCCATTTCCCCATTGCGGCCGCAAAGATGGACATTTTCGGTGCAGTGGGAGAACGAGAAGACAATGGCGTTGGACCTGTACCAGAGGCTGGGACTGAAGCGGGGCGCGAGCGAGGCCGAAATCAAGAAGGCGTACCGGAGCCTCGCAAAGCAGCTTCACCCCGACCGCAACAAGGACAACCCGCAAGCGGCGCAGCGCTTCTCCGAGGTGACTCGCGCCTACGACCTGCTGTCTGACAAGAACAAGCGCGCCCAATATGACCGCGGCGAGATCGACGAGGAAGGCAATCCGAAAATGCCGTTCGGCGGCGGCTTCGCCGGGGCGCGGCCGGGCGGAGGAGCCGGAATGGGCGGCGGGCCAAACGGCTTCGAGGGCTTCCAGACGAACTTCGGCGATCCGGCCGACCTCAGCGACCTCTTCGAAGGCTTGTTCGGGGCATCCGGCGCCCGGGGCGGCCGCGGCGGCGGCTTCGGAGGCTTTCGCCAGCGCCAGCGGGCTCCGCAGAAGGGCGCCGACACCGCCTATCGCCTGAAGGTGCCGTTCGTGGACGCCGCAACCTCGGCGCCGCAACGGATCAAGCTCGCCGACGGCAAGACGATCGACCTCAAGCTCCCGAAAGGAGTCGAGGATGGGACGAAGATCCGCCTCGCCGGCAAGGGCCAGGCCGGTCCAGCCGGCAATGGCGACGCAATCGTTACCATCTCGATTCAGCCGCACCCCTTCTATGCGCGCGAAGGCAATGACATCAGGCTGCGGCTGCCGGTAACCCTGAAGGAGGCGGTGCTGGGCGCGAAGGTGAAGGTGCCTACTCCCGAAGGGCCGGTAATGATGACGATTCCGAAGGGCAGCTCGTCGGGCCGCGTTCTTCGCCTCAAGGGCCGCGGCTTCACTGGCAAGAACGGTACACGAGGCGACGAGCTGGTCACGATCGAAGTCGATGTACCTGCGGGCGATTCCGACCTGGAGGGGTTCGTCGAGAAGTGGAGAGGCGGCGGCAATCCCCGCTCGAACCTCGGAGTTTGAAACTCCTCCGGATACAGTAAGAAGCGGGTCGGATGCGGGACATCTCTCCACTTTCGCCGGAACAAAGACGCAAGCGCCTTGCCAGCGCCAGCGCCGCCTTCGGGCCCGACGTAGCGAGACGGCTGAAGCCGCGGCATTATATCTGGGAAGTCGTCAAGCGGGTCGCCGTCGGAGTGTACAACGATGGTTT
The DNA here is from genome assembly GCA_046733255.1 of Pseudomonadota bacterium. Taxonomy (GTDB): domain Bacteria; phylum Pseudomonadota; class Alphaproteobacteria; order Sphingomonadales; family Sphingomonadaceae; genus Sphingomicrobium. Next base: position 8,359 of record JBKPOU010000023.1, on the reverse strand, counting down.
CATCCACGCCGGCAACCTCGCCTATTTGTCCATCCTGGCGCTGTTCCCCTTCATCATCCTCGCCGCCGCGATGGCTCACCTCCTCGGGCAGGGACAGGACGCCCAGCTGACAGTCGCGAACGTGCTTGCCCGCCTGCCGCGCAATGTCGCGGCGACCCTGCGCGAGCCGATCCACGAGGTGCTTGAGGCTCGGACGGGGCCGCTTCTGTGGTTCGGAGCGCTGGTCGGGCTGTGGACGGCGACCAGCTTCATCGAGACGATCCGCGACATCCTCCGCCGCGCATATGGAGTGAAGTTCTGCGCGCCGTTCTGGGAATATCGCCTCGGCTCGATCCTGCTGATCCTGGGAGCGGTGCTGCTCCTGATGATCGCCTTCGCGGCCAGCGTGACGCTGTCTTCGGTCCACCACATCATCCTTCAGTGGTTCCCGTTCGCCGAAGGGATCGGAACCGAACTCGGGATCTATAGGCTCGTTCCGGCCACCACCTTGTTCATCACCTTCTACGGGCTGTTCTACGCGCTCACCCCGTCGCGTTACCGTAAGCACGGCTGCAGGAAATGGCCGGGAGCGCTTCTGATCACCGCCTGGTGGCTGGCGACGGTCGAGATCCTGCCATGGGCGCTCGGCCTCTTCGGTGGTTACAGCCTGACCTACGGCAGCCTCGCGGGCGTGATGATCGCGCTTCTGTTCTTTTTCGTGGTCGGGCTTGGCGTCGTGATCGGCGCCGAGCTCAACGCGGCTCTGGCGGATTACGAACCGACTGCCCTAAAGGGCGAAATCTACAGCGGGCCGTTCAAGGACGAGCTCGAGATCGAGGAACCGTCTCCCGGCGAGGATGTCGCGGTGGAGCTTGAAAAGGAGCCGCAGCTTTGACCGGATTGATGCAAGGCAAGCGCGGCCTGATCATGGGGCTCGCCAATGACCGCTCGCTCGCCTGGGGGATCGCCAAGGCGCTGGGCGACGCGGGCGCGGAGCTGGCTTTTTCCTACCAGGGCGAGGCGCTCGAGAAGCGCGTGCGCCCGCTCGCCGAGCAGCTGGGATCGAGCACGCTCCTCGATTGCGACGTCAGCTCGATGGATGCTCTGGACGCGACCTTCGCCGAGCTGAAGACGAAGTGGGAAACGCTCGATTTCCTCGTCCATGCGATCGGTTTTTCCGACAAGAACGAGCTTCGCGGGAAGTTCGTCGACACTACGCTCGACAATTTCCTGCTCACGATGAACATCTCGGTCTACAGCTTCATCGCGGTGACGCAGCGGGCGCGGGCGATGATGAAGCCCGGGGGATCGATCCTCACTCTGACCTATTACGGCGCCGAGAAGGTCATCCCGCATTACAATGTCATGGGCGTCGCCAAGGCGGGCCTGGAGGCCAGCGTCAAATATCTGGCGATGGACCTCGGCCCTGAAGGAATCCGAGTCAACGCCATTTCGGCGGGGCCGATCAAGACTCTCGCCGCCAGCGGCATCGGTGATTTCCGCTACATCATGAAGTGGAACGAATATAATGCGCCGCTTCGCCGCAACGTGACGATCGAGGACGTCGGAGGCGCGGCGCTGTACCTGCTGTCGGACCTGGCGAGCGGCGTCACGGGCGAAGTCCACCACGTCGATTCCGGCTACAATGTCGTCGGAATGAAGGCCGAGGACGCGCCGGACATCTCGACGGTGTGAGCCACCTAGCGTTAGCGAAAGCTGCCAAGCAGATGAGCTAACCTCGACGAGATGGCGAACCGCGGCCGCCCCCCGAAGGAGGAGCGACGGCGCGAATTCACTTCGCGCCGACCACGTTGAAGCTAGGCGGCGGCGCGCCTCCACCAGGAGCGGCGGACCGGCCCGGACTTGAGCACCGTTCGCCGGAACAACCGCGCCGAAGCGACCACGATCAGGCCGACCCACAGGGCCTGCCAGCCAAGCGCCAGCAGGTGCGGCCAAAGCTCCGGCCGCTCGGCTGCTCGAGCGACCATCACGAGCGGCGAGGATAAAGGAAACACCGCGCCGAGGATCGCGAGCGGTGTGTCAGGCGCTCCGATGGATATTGCGGCGAAGCCGAAGATCAGCACCTGCGCAAAGGTCACCGGCATCGACAGGACCTGGACTTCGCGAGCGGTCGACGCCTGCGCTCCGATGCTCAGGAACACCGACCCGAGCAGCAGATAGTTCATCCCAAAATAGAGGACGCACAGGACCATGAAGGGCGCCGTTCCCACTGCCGGGCTGGCGAGGATCGAGGTGCCGCCCGCCGACAGGGCCGAGACAGCGGCGGCGCCGGCCAGAGTCCACACGGCGATGCCGACGATTGACGTGACAAGCATCGCGAACAGCTTGCCTAGGAAGATGGCCTCGATCGGCACGGCTGCAGCCAGCACCTCGATCACCTTGTTCGATTTCTCCTCGATCAGCTGCGACAGCGTCATCGTGCCGAGGATCAGGGTCAGGAAGAAGAGCAGGAACTGGCCAGCCTGGGCGGTGATCGACCGCGACCGGTTGACCGACCCGGTTGATCGCTCGGTCGGCGTGACCTGGACCGACGCCGTTTCAGCCGGCGTGGCCCTGGCCGCGCTTAGGAGAAGGTTCATCTGCCCGGCGATCATGCCGTCGGGCTCGATCGATCCGGTGAGGTGAGGATTGGCCAGCCCGCCGGTCAGCACCGCGACGACGGAGCGCTCCTTGGACGCAAGAAGCGCCTGCGTCTGTCTCTGGACGTCGCCCTCCGGCGCGACTTCGACGAGATCAACGACCGGTCTATCGTCCAACGCTTCGTGCAATTGGCTTCGCGCCGATTCTAGACGCGCATAGTCCGGGTGCGACGCGACAACCGCGACTCGGGGCTGTTCCGCCTGGCTCGCGACGCGCGCTCCGATGCCGCCGAACACGCCGCCCAGAAGCACCGGGAACAGCGGGCCAATCAGGAAGAAGATGAAGGCCTTTGAGAAAACGGTCGACGTGAAATCGCGGCGGCCGATCACGAAGGCGGAGCGAAGCAAATGCCTCATTGCGGCGCTCCTTCCACCATTTCCGCGGCCGCTTTGTCGCCCGCGATTGCTACGAAGGCATCGTGCAAGCCCGGACGTTCGATCGCCAGCGTCTCGATCCCGGCGCCGCCGTCGATGAGCGCCTTCAGCAATGGCTCCGGGCCGCTTTCCGGAAGTTCGAACACCCAGAGTCCGTTCTCGCGCCGCGCATTGGCGGGGAAGGCCTGGCGCCACGGTCCGCCTTCGCTCCGCGTGCGAAGCCTGACGATCGGCCTCAGAGTCGCCCGTGCCTCGTCGACCGCGCCTTCGAACACGACCTTGCCCTTGGCGACGATCGCGATCCGCTCGCACAGCCGCTCCGCATGGGCGATCACGTGCGTCGAGAAGATGACGGTGACGCCGTTCCTGGCCTCCTTGCGGATCAGCTCCTCCAGACGCGCCTGGTTGATGGCGTCGAGACCGGCGAACGGCTCGTCGAGGACGATCAGGCGCGGCCGATGGACGATCGTTCCGAGCAGCTGGACCGTCTGGGCCATGCCCTTGGACAGGTTCCGGATCGGCTTCCTGGCCCATTCGCCGAGATCATGGTCGCGAAGGAGGACGTCGGCGCGGCGGCGGCCCTCCGACAGCGACAGCCCGCGAAGGGCACCCATGAAGGCAATCGCATCGCGGCAATGCATCGCCGGATAGAGCCCGCGTTCTTCCGGAAGGTAGCCAACCTCCGGTGCGGCATCGAGCGGCCGGCTCCGGCCCAGCACCGAGCGGGTGCCGCTAGACGGGTCGATGATTCCGAGCAGAATCCTCAGCGTGGTGGTCTTGCCCGCTCCGTTGGGTCCCAGGAGTCCGTAGATCGAGCCGGTGGGAACGGCGAGGCTGACTCCGTCGACCGCCTTGGTCTCGCCGAAATCCTTGACGAGGTCCTTGGCTTCGATGGCCCATTCACCAGTTTGTGCTTGGCTGCTCGCCTGACGAAGCACCGGAATTCCTTAGAGAGTTTGACGCGAGGGAGTATTGCGGCCCTGTGGATAGAGGCGAACAGCTAAAGGAAGCAATACGTACGGAAGCGAAGCGGCTGGGCTTCGCCGCCTGCGGCTTCGCGCGCGCGGACTGCGCTCCGGGCGCCGGGCCGCATTTGCTGCGCTGGCTCGGCGAGAATCGGCACGGAACGATGGAATGGATGGAGACACGCGCTCACCAGCGCGTCGCTCCGACGGCTCTATGGCCGGACGCGCGGTCGGTGATCGCCCTGGGAATGAGCTATGCGCCTCCAGCCGACCCGATGGCGCTTGCGGGAGACGGCTCGATCGGCCGGATTTCGGTCTACGCGCAGGGCCGGGACTATCACGACATCGTCAAGAAGGCGCTGAAAGCGCTGGCGCGCTGGCTGGTGGTTCAGGAGGGCGGCGAGCTGAAGGTCTTCGTCGACACCGCGCCGGTCATGGAGAAGCCCTTGTCCGCGGCAGCCGGCATCGGCTGGCAGGGCAAGCATACCAACCTCGTCTCGCGCGAACATGGAAGCTGGATGTTCCTCGGCGTCATCATGACGAGCCTCGCAATCGAGCCGGACAAGCCGGCGCGCGACACCTGCGGCTCGTGCAGCCGCTGCATCGACATCTGTCCTACGCAGGCGTTCGACGGAGCGCGCCGGATCGATGCGCGAAAGTGCATTTCCTACCTGACCATCGAGCATACAGGCCCGATCCCTGAGGAGCATCGACGGGGGATCGGCAATCACATCTATGGCTGCGACGATTGCCTTGCCGTATGTCCCTGGAACCGGTTCGCCGACGCTGCCGCCGCGAATCGCGCCTTCCTTCCGCGCGACGAGCTGAAGGCTCCGAAGCTGAGCGAACTGCTGGCGCTCGACGACAAAGCGTTCCGCGAGAAGTTCGCAGGGTCGCCGATCAAGCGCATCGGCGTCAGCCGGATGATCCGCAACTGCCTCATCGCTGCCGGGAACAGCCGAGATCCGGAGCTGCTTCCCGCAATCCGTGCTCATCTCGGAAGCGGCGATCCAGTGATCGTCGAAGCCGCCCAATGGGCCCTTGCCGAGCTTCAGGGCGCCCGCAGCGACGCGATGCAGAGCGCCTGATCGACTGGCGCCAGCGATCGCGTGCGCGTGTCGACATGGGTGACCCGATAGGGCGTGTTGCCGGTCGGGTAGAGATAGGCATCGAGCACGCACACATTGCTTCGGAACTGCATCTTGAGGCTTGCGCCCTCGCGGATCTGGAGAGCGGGACTGCCGAAGCGATGGATCAGGTCGGGCGCTGTCATGCCGATGACCTCGCTTCTTGTCGTTGCGGCCTCTTCAGCGGGCTGCTCCGTTTGACCAACGGGCGGTCTGGGAGTGGTCGCGCAGGCGGCGAGCAGCAATGTCAGCGAAGGACCGAGGTAGCCGCGCATCCCCATTGCATGGCCGCGCTCGCCCGAAGGCGCAAGTTGCTTGGCCGCGCTGCCGCCGCTAGTCGCCCGAAATGAGAGATAAATCCGTGGACGTGCTGGCGATCGGCAATGCGATCGTCGATGTGATTGCTGACGCCGACGACCATTTCCTTGCCGTCCAGGGGCTAGCTAAGGGCTCGATGCGCCTGATCGACGAAGCCGAGGCCGATCGGCTCTACGAGGCGATGGGGCCGGGGCGCGAGCTAAGCGGCGGATCGGCGGGCAATACGGCCGCCGGGCTTGCCGCGCTCGGCTGCCGCGCTGCCTTCATCGGCCAGGTCGCGAGCGACGAGCTTGGCGACATCTACCGCCACGATATCGAGAGCATGGGGATCGACTTCCTGGTGCCTTCGCGCGGCGACGTCGGGGCGACCGCGCGCTCGCTGATCCTGGTTACCCCCGATGCGCAGCGGACGATGAACACCTTCCTCGGGGCCGCGCAGAAGCTGAACCGCAGCGCCATCGATCCGGCGGCCATCGCCGCCGCGAAGATCCTCTATCTCGAAGGCTATCTGTGGGATCCGGAAGAGCCTCGCGAAGCGATGAAGGCGGCGATCGACGTCGCTCGGTCGGCGGGCACGAAAGTGGCTTTCACTTTATCGGACGGCTTCGTCGTCGAACGCCACCGCGCCGATTTCGAGAGGCTGATCGACGAGGGAAAGATCGACATCCTGTTCGCCAACGAGCAGGAGTTCCTTCACCTCGCGCGGGCAACGGACCTCAAGCCGGCGATTGCGCAGTTCGCAGCAAAGGTTCCGACCCTAGTCGTCACCCGCAGCGAGCAGGGTGCGCTCGCCTGCTCGGGCGAGGAGCATGCCGATGTTCCCGCCGAGCCCATCGAGCGCCTCGTCGACACCACGGGCGCGGGGGACCTGTTCGCGGCCGGCTTCCTCGCCGGCCAGGCGCGCGGACGTTCGCTCGAAGACTCGCTCCGGCTGGGCGCGATCGCGGCTTCGGAGGTCATCCAGCACTACGGCGCGCGACCCGAGCTCGACCTCGCAGCGCTCGCGGGACCGGTTCTGAACTGAAAGGGCCCCACCCTTTCGGATGAGGCAGGGGCCTAACATCGAAAGGGCCCCACCCTTTCGGATGAGGCAGGGGCCTAACATCGAAAGGGCCCCACCCTTTCGGATGAGGCCCCTTCCCCCCTGTAACAAAGCCTAGCCGCGCTCGGGCGCCGCTGGCGGCGGCGGAGGCGGCGGAGGCGGTGCCGGGCACACGTCCGTCGCCAGGATTACCGAGCCGTCCGTGCACGTCATCGTCTGCGGTGGAGGAGGCGGCGGCGGCGGCGGTGGCGGTGGCGGCGCAGGCATTGCCCGCGGCGGCGAGAATGCGGCGCGCAGGGTCAGGCCGAAAGTCCGCGGCTCGCCAAGGAATGCGCCGTAGAGCTGCGTCGAACGCTGGTAGAAACCTGCCTCGACACCGCGCTGCGTCCCCGAGCCCTGGATCGGCGCGTCGAACGCGACCTGCATGAAGTCCTCGTCGAACAGGTTCTGCGCCCAAAGCTCGACCGACCAGCTGTTGCCTGGCCCGCGGATTCCAACGCGCGCGTTGACGACGGTAAAGGCGTCCTGCACCTTCTCGATGTCGAGATCGGAACCGGTGTTGAATCCGCTCATGTGACGGGCATCGGCGTAAACCAGGGCGCTCAGGCCGGTCCCACCGATCGGCGGAGTCCACGCGACAGCGCCGGTCAACGTCCACTTGTTGGAATTGGAGATCCGGCGTCCCGGAAGCTGGAACAGAGCGGGAGTCAGCGCCCTGCCGTCTGCGCCCACCAGATTGTCCCTGTACTTGGTGTCGGCATACGTGACGCCCGCATTCAAATCGAGGAAGCGCATGGGACGCGTGAACGCCTCGATCTCGACGCCCTGACTCTTGACGCCTGCCTTGGTCCCGCCCGTGCATGTGCCGGTCGTGGCATCATTGTCTGTATCGTCGCCGTCGAGGTCATCCTTACAGGCGTTGATGTTCTCGACGATGAAGTTGAGGCCGTTGAACGTGTTGAGCTGAAAGTCCTCGAACAGCTCGTGGAAGATTGCGACGTTGATGTCGAAACCGGGGCCGTTGTACTTCGCGCCCAGCTCGAAAGCATTGTTCGTTTCCGGCTTGAATTCGAGGTCCGCCCCCGAGGCGAGCACGCCTCCGCAACCCGGCTGCGTCGGGCTCACGCAAACTGCGCCGCTACCGCCGTTCCCGCCGACCCCGTTCGCCCGGAAGAGCGCCGCACGGTCGAGGTTGAAACCGCCCGCCTTGTAGCCGCGCGAATAGCTGGCGTAGGTCAGCAGCTCCGGCGTCGGCTTCCAGCTGAGGACGATGGTTCCCGACAGCTTGTTCTCGCTCTTGCTGTCATCGATCTCCAAGCCTGCGGGACCGACGGTCGGGCTGACGCAGGGGAACCCTTGAAGCGCCGGGAGGAAGGCCGAGAAAAAGCCGCAAAGCACGTTGTTGTCGGAGAGATCTCCGTGGAGCTTCTTCTTCTCATGCGTGTAGCGCGCGCCGACGGTCAGATCGATCGTCGGGGTGATCGAGAAGATGTTGTGGGTGAACAGCGCCCAGTTGGTGCTCTTCTGCTTCCACTCATCGTTCAAGGCATTGCCGTTGAGGGTCGACCCAATGAACGGCAGACCGCCCAGCGCAATCGCGATGTTGGTGAAACCGCTGTCTGTGAAAGGGGCCGATGAGAAGTCCGGTCCCCCAAAGGGCGTGAGATCGAGGCCTGCGAAGGTCGCAAGAAGCGTTTGGTTGGTGGGATCGAGGAACGGAAAGATCCCTCCGGCTAGCCCCTGGTTGAAGCACGTCGGATCTGTCCCCGGCGCCAGAATCCCCGGTCCAACCGCCGGATTGGCGGCGAAGTTGGCGGCGATGAGGCAATTGCCGAACGCGGCATAATCGTCGCCGTAGGACAGATTGTCCTTCACCTTCAGCTTTTCCTTGGC